>QNBH01000290.1 GCA_003645645.1 Spirochaetota bacterium
AGCAGTACCCTCGGCTTAGCTGCCAGTGCTCTGGCGATTGCCACCCGTTGTTGTTGTCCGCCGGAGAGCTCCTGGGGGTAGTGATCCGCCAGATGATCCATGTGCATGAGAGAAAGCCATTTATGTGAAAATCGTTATAGAGTAACCTCACCCTTTCTACAAAAAAATCACCGAGATTCCTCTTTACCTCTTCCGTCCACTCCTTCTGGTGCAATTGATAATTTAAACTTTGAAGACTTATAAGCGTTTCAAAAACAGATGAGGTTTGGAAACGGACCAGATGAGTTATGGGATCTATATCTACCGTAGTGTGCAGGGGCATACAATCACCGGTTTATTGATTGAGGCCATCTTACAGGAGATTATGAAAAAATGCTACTGCTGTTTTGAGAATCTTTTTAGGAAATAAGATTCCCGTTTTCTTAGACAGCCTTATCAAAAAAGATGGTAACCAGAAAAGTTAGACGCTTACCGGTCACTAAAATAATCACGGATAAACTCTTAAGGAGAAAGGATTTTTATACTTTTAAATTCTCTTGGGTTTTTGAGATGCTTATCGCCTGAAATTATAAAATGAATAAGGTTACGACTTTGTATTTGCCCAACAAATCACCTCATGTTAATATGCTATTATACTCTCGGGTGTTGTTATTTTAACAAAATTTCTTATATGACAACGCAGCCGCAACCACATGTGGGGGAGACTCTCTGCCTCAAACTCCAGGTTCTTAAGCCTCACATGCCGCTTGGGGTAGAGGGTCTCCCCCCCTGTCGAGTGGGATAATATAATATTCGCAATAGAATGGAAATTCCCTTCCCTTCCTGCAGTGGAGTCATTAATACTTTAATATCGATTCCAGATACTCTATTCACTGAAGCCGAAGAAACTGCCAAATCCAGTGGTGAAATATGTTTTGCGGATTTTCAGCGTGCAAACACGGGTGTGGGGAAACCACTTTCATTACTGTCCCCGCCGGATGGTGCCCTCTCAATCAGGCGGCCTCGGATCCAGCCCCTTCCATGGCCCATTCTCCATCAGTTCCGGAAACTCGTAGGTAATGATTCCGTTATTACCCACTTCCATGCGAATACGATAACCGTCTGTCATGTTATTCATAAGCTCTTCGGCCTGGTCGGCTCCGATCCCCATGTGAACGACCAGATCGGAAACGGTAATTATACCTCCCAGCTTACCGGCAAGACGGTAAACTCCGGATTCAAGACGGCCGCTGTCAATTTCCCGATTACGCCGTCGCGACAGGTGCCGGCTCTTCTCATATCTACCTCTTCTGTATCCCCTGCGGTCTTTGTCATCGAGATGACTGAAAATCCTTCTTAGAGCCAGCATTCCCATTATCCCGAGGGGAATAAAAACAAACCACCAGAACATAAATCCAAAGGGAAACGTGTGCATCATTAGTTACCTCCTGATCTTTAAAAGTCGTGCATTGATTGCAACTACTACAGTGCTCAATGACATGAAGAGTGCTCCCAGAGCCGGAGAGATGAGGATACCTGCGTTGTAAAGCACGCCCTCTGCCAAGGGTATGGCTATTACATTGTACCCTGTAGTCCACAGCAGGTTCTGAACCATCTTACGGTAAGTAGCCTGGCCGAATATGATAAGAGAAGAGACATCCTGGGGATTGCTGTTAACAAGTATAATATCAGCAGTCTCTGCTGTTATATCCGTACCGGAGCCAATGGCGATCCCTACCTGAGCCTGTGCAGGGGCGGGTGCATCGTTTACCCCGTCGCCGGTCATGGCCAGATACTCGCCCTGTTCCTGAAGATCCTTCACCTTCTCCTGTTTCTGGTCTGGGAGCACCTCTGCAAAATATCCGTCCAGTCCCAGCTCGTAAGAAACAGCCTTTGCCGTTGCCATGTTATCTCCTGTAATCATGTAGCATTTTTTCCCGCTCTTTTTAAGGGTTTTAACAGCCTGGTACGATTCCGGCCTTATGGTATCCGATAATCCGATAGAACCTGCGAGCTCTCCTTCTACCAGGAGGAAAACACGGGTAACCCCTGCATCTTCTTTCAGTTTATCCGGTGGGGCAATCCCCTTTTCTTTCAGGTAACCTGGGCTTACTACCGTTATATGCTTTCCGTTTATTTTCCCCTCAATTCCCTTCCCCTTTATGGCGGTTAATTCCTCAGGACTGTCAATTGTTTTTATATCCATCTCACGAGCCTTCGTCAGTATACTCTTTGCAATGGGATGTTCCGAGCTCTGCTCCAGGGCTGCTGCAAGAGAGATTATTTTCTCCTGATTATATTCACCGTCGAGACTCTCAATCTTTGTTACCTCGAAAGTTCCCCTTGTGAGGGTGCCTGTCTTATCGAAGAGCACAGAGGTAATCTTTGTGGCATTTTCGAAGGCCGTGCGGTTTCGAATGTTTGATGCCCCTCGTGGTTGCCCTGTTTGCCGTGGTTTTTATGCTCTACCGATCTCTGCCTGTGATGGTGTTCCATTTGTGCTCCTGTTTCTGTGAACAATCTCGACTATGCGCATACTGTACTTCCCCGCCTTTTCGTCTCTCCTGTTTTTGAGAAAAAGAAGGAGATAGGGGAGCGAGAAGAGAAATACACCGATTGCTATCCCTGCAGGTTGATAGGCAGCCACTCCCGCTTTCTCGAGTATAGAACTTGCGCCTGTATATCCTGCAATGAGCAGGATAAGGGGAAGGATGAATATTATAAACCCGCTTTTTACCTGGTTTACGGGCTCTCTCTCCAGTTTTACCACATCTCCGGAAGAAACTCCGTGAGAGGCGGGAAGCCTTGTTACCATTCCCCTTCCGTCGAAACTGGTAGAGCAGTGTCCGCAACCCCCACAGGCTTCACCTTTATCTAATAATACGGAAGCCTTTCCGTTCTTAACTTCAAGAACGACTCCCATCTCTTCTATCATTGTTTTTTCCATCAAATTATCCTCCTGATTAGCCAATTCTTAACTCTTCGAGCCGGTCTGTATATTGGGAGATTACTCTCGTATAAACAGAACCGGCATAGATAGCCTTAACCTCCCCTTAATCTTACAAATGGAGTTAAGCGGTCTCGTATTCGGGCCGAATGTTCACCCTCTGCAGTCTCCTCGAGTTGGTTACCACGTTTATGGAGCTGAAGGCCATGGCAATTTCTGCAAGAACAGGATGCATAACCCCTATAATTGCCAGAGGAATCATTACCACATTGTAGAAGAAAGCCCAGAAGAGGTTCTGCTTTATCTTTTTGAATGTAGCCTTGCTTAGCTTTACGGCCTTAACAACTGCACTTAACTCACCTTTTACAAGCACAATATCGCCTGCTTCTATGGCCACATCGGTTCCCGTGCTAATGGCAATACCCACATCCGACTGGGTAAGGGCAGGTGCATCGTTTATGCCGTCGCCGGCCATTGCTACTATCTCTCCTTTCTCCTGGAGATGCTTTATCTCCTCTACTTTCTGTGCGGGGAGGACTCCTGCTATAACCCGGTCGATACCCACCAGAGAAGCAATTGCCCTGGCCGTTCTCTCGTTGTCTCCTGTAACCATAACCGGCATCATTCCGTATCTTTTTAATTCCGCGATTGCATCTCTGCTGTCGGGCTTGACCCGGTCTGAAACCGCCAGAATACCGGTAAGCCTATCCTCTACTGCCACGAACATGGTGGTCTTTGCTTCTTTTTCGAGTCTCTCCTTTATCTCGGCCTCAGATGGTTTTATCAAAACATTATGCTCTTTAAGCAGTTCTCCCGTGCCTACCGTTACTCTTTTCCCATCCACTTTGGCCCTGACGCCTCGACCGCTTATCGCTTCGAACTCTTCCGGCCGGCTTAAATCGCCGTTTCTCGATCTTGCGTATTCGGTGATAGCCTGACCCAGGGGATGTTCGGACCCCGCCTCTGCAGAGCCTGCAAAGTAGAGAAGTTCTCTGTCGGAGCGACCGTTAACAGGGATTACATCTGTTACACCTGGCCTTCCCTCTGTAATGGTGCCGGTTTTATCCAGTACCAGGGCGGTTACATCCTTCATAACCTGTATGGCGGCACCCTTACGGATAAGCACGCCGTTCTCGGCTCCCATACCGGATCCTACCATCAGTGCTGTAGGTGTGGCCAGACCAAGTGCGCATGGGCAGGCTATTACCAGCACCGCTATTGCTGCAAATAATGCAAGCGCAATCTGATCCATGCGGGGATTAACCCAGGGGATGAAGCCTGAAGCCCAGGAGACGATTCCACCGAAGAAATCGGGAAAAATGAGCCAGGCAAGCAGAGTCAGGAGGGCGATTACAATTACAACAGGAACGAAAACGGAAGTAACCTTATCTGCAAATGCCTGGATA
>QNBH01000291.1 GCA_003645645.1 Spirochaetota bacterium
GTCAATGAATGATATTTTATCTTTAATCCTTAAGATATTTATTTATCATATCTTCATCAACTCCTTTTTTCTCACATAGCTCTGAGAAAAAGCGCCCGCTTTTTCGAAGAGTCCTCTTCTGCGTTTCATAATCAACATGATAGAGACCAAACCTTGCACTCAATCCTTCCGCCCATTCAAAATTATCCATCAACGTCCAGTGGTAATAAGCCTTTACAGCCACCCCTTCATCTATAAGCCTTTTTACCTGGTAAAGATGATCGTAAATAAACTTTGTACGAAAGGCATCTTCTTTGTCGCAGGTTCCGTTCTCGGTTATTACAATTGGAAGTGTGTAGAGGTTGTACATATCTTTACAAACTCTGTAAAGTCCTTCGGGATATATCTCCCATCCCAGGTCGTTTACCTCTGCATCCTTTTTTACCTCTCTCCTTCCAAAAGCCTCTCCAGGAGAGAACACAAACTTAACAATATCTCTCGAATAGTAATTTATACCTAAAAAATCCGAGTATCTTTTTTTATCTTTACCTGAACCAAAACCTAGAGGGAAACACAATCTTCCTTCAATAGTGCCGGAAAGAAAGATCTTCTGAGTCAGATAATCGTATAACCAGCATACAATTTTATCCAGGATTGAAGGCGATTTGGGGTCGAACAATCGAAGATGCATAGCAGAGCCAACCCTCGTATCATTAAAACCCAGACCCCTGCGAACCGAATGTATCTTTTCGTAGGCCCTTATATGAGCCTTAATCATATTTCGTGCACCTTTAAAAAACTCTCCTATTTTAGTTTTTCCCGGAGGCCATTGGCCGAAAATATAGCCGTAAATCAGATAAATATTAGGTTCATTTATGGTAACCCAGTTACTGACCAGATCACCCAGCGAGTTTACAACATTTTCGGCGTAGCGAGTGAAAAGCTCTACAGATTCTTTATTTACCCAGGCATCACGATCTTCGAACCAGAGAGGATTGGAGAAATGGTGTAGCGTTACGAGAGTTTCTATACCCCTTTCTTTTAGAAGTTTAATTTCATTACGATAGTGTTCAATAGCTTCGGTATCGAACTTCCCCTCCTCAGGCTCTATTCTGCTCCACTCCAGGCTCATCCGGTACACAGAAACATTTAATTTCTGCATGAGCAGAATATCTTCCCCTACCCTGTTCCAGTGATCGTCTGCAACTATGCAGTGAGTCCCGTCCTTAATATGACCTTCTTCAGCCCATCTGTACCAACTGTTGTTCCTATCACCACCCTCAATCTGTAAAGAAGAGGTGGCCGTGCCTGTCTTAAAATCTTCAGGAAGCTCGTAAGATTGATATGAAAGCATGAGCCATTATATCCGATCCAAGGATAATCATCAATAAAATCAGAACAAAACAGGACGAAGTCTGTTTCTCGTAGACTCCTGTCCTCGATTTGTGCTAATCTCTACTATGCGTATATGTTGTATGCCAATAGAGTTCTTTTTACAATTTTTATTGTTGTACCTCTCTATCTATCTGCTCAGATAGAACAGAAAATAATTCCCCTCGATTCTCCCGTCTATGACCTGATAAAGACCATGTATATGGAACAGGGGAGCTCTGCACCCTTCCCCGCCTATCCCTGGAGTATTGAAGAAGCGAGGTTTTTGCTTGAAGGAATCAGGGAGGATACCCTAACAAGTGTGGGTAAAAGATCATTCGCGCTTGCAAGAGATATTCTCTGGCCTGAAATCCTCTATAAAGAAAGGGGCGGATTGAGTTTAAACGTAGAAACCGAAATAAATGTAGAAACTTATCTAAAGCTTGAATCAGATACCGGCTGGCAATACAACTACGGTGATCGATCGCCGGTTGTAAAAATTGATCTTGATCTTGGGATAGACCAGTGGTATTACATGGGGGGATCCCTGGATTTGCGACAGGATTACTTTTTAGCCCCAATCGAACTGGAGACTCCGATAAAAAACAATTGGATAAACTGGGTCTTCGACTTAAGCTACTACGATTTCCAGTTTCCCTTCCGTTCTCATGCCTCCACAGGAGGAAAGCACTGGAACATTCAAATAGGCAGAGATAAATTAAGCCATGGGCCTGGACACAGCGGCAAACTTACCCTCTCGGATGAACCTCATTACCTGGATTTTATCAGGTTTACCACCTGGTGGAAATATTTTAAATACTCCGGTGGAATGGTTTATCTCCAGCCCTGGTTAACAGGAGAAGAGGTAAAAAGACGCGATGCAGAGGGGATTAAAGACTTTTCCAAATATTTCTTCTTTCACCGTTTTGATATCAATCTATTAGAACGAATAAATCTCTCCGTAACAGAAGGCTTTATGTGGGGAGGAAAGTATCCGGATTTAAGATTTCTGAACCCGCTTATGGTTTTTCATAATTTTTATGAGTGGGAATATGCGAGTAGTCTTTTATCAGCAGAAGTTGTGTTTAACCCCTGGAAGTATTTAAACATATATGCCCAGACGATATGGAACCAGATCCAGTCACAGTACGAGAAAGAGCGTTACGGCGCAACACATATTCCCCGTGCTATGGGATGGATGGCCGGCATCGAGGGAAGAGTTCCCCTTTTCAATGGATATCTTCTCACAGGAATTGAATTTGTCCATACCGATCCATGGCTCTATATCCGGGAAAACCCCCTTACCAGCTATCACTGGAGAAGAAGATTGCTCTCCAACCTCAAAGGAGCCAAGCCCATAATTACACTGCCACTGGGGTATCTTTACGGTCCGGATACCAACGTTCTTAATATTCGTGTGGGGCATGAACTGGCTCCTTTCTTAAAGGCGGGAGCGGATTTTAAGTTTATAGAGGACGGAATAAAGAAGATAGATGACCCTTATGAAGAGGGAGAGGAGGCTGCACTCCTTAGAACACCCAGCTCTTCAAATTCTCTTAAACCTGAATACGGCAAAATAGTTGAGCTTTTTGCATCTGTTTCTCCTCTAAGATTCTTATCCCTGACAACGCACCTTTACTTTATTGAGATAAAAAATTTCAGACACAAACCTGATAAAAACATTTTCGATATTCAGTGGATTTTTTCAGTTAACATAAAGATAAATCGTGATATACTATCAAAGAAGAGGGCTGAATAATGAATCTTAAAATATTTTTAAGCACTTTTTTGTTGATCTTTATAGCAGAACTGGGAGATAAAACCCAATTTGCAGCCATGGCCAGTGCAGCAGGCAGTAAGTCGCCTCTGTCGGTTTTCCTCGGAGCAAGCATGGCACTAATTATCTCGAGTTTACTCGCCGTTATTATCGGCTCCTTTCTCTCCCATGTCTTTCCGGAAAGATACTTAAAGATGGCTGCGGGGGTAATCTTTGTAATTTTCGGGATACTTTTCTTTTCGGAGGCATTTAGGGAAAAACCTCTGCTCGCAGGGGTGGAGAGCAAAGAAAGAGATACCTCCGTCACAATAAAATCGGGTCTGTTTAACAGGGAGATACTGGGTTTTGCCATTGATTTTGAAGAGGAGGGATTAACCGAATACAGGAATATGGCAGGGAGCATATACGACCGGGAGTTAATTGCTCTTATCGAAAAAATCGCCGACGAGGAAAGGGAGCACCTGAATTCACTTATAAACCTTATTAAATGGGAAAAAATCGCATCCGAAAGTGCGGATAATAGCAAGGCTGTGGCAATCTCCAGAGATTTAAAGAAGATACCTGGACCCGGAACATGGATGTCTGAAGGAAGAGCAAATAGAGAGCAGATTATTGAGAGTGCTCTTAAACACGAAAGAGCTGCCTTTAATTTTTACTCATCCCTTGCAAAGCACTCCCTAATCCCCTCTGTGAAGGAGCTTTTCAAATACCTGGCCGAGGAAGAAAAGCGACATATCCGCAGACTTGAAATGTTATCTTAGGATAACAGTACTTCACTTATCAGCTCTTTACGGTTATTTACATATTTAGTTCACGCATGTAAATTTTAATGTGTTACAAACTAATACAGAGGCGAATTATGAGAAAATCTATTACTATCAGTATCCCGGAAGAGCTTGAGAAAGAAATTGATACAGCTACAAAGGAAGAAGGGTATACCCGTAGTGATCTAATTAGAGAATCATTAAAAGATTATTTATATTTTAGAAAGCTAAACAAATTACGTGATGTCATGCGTCTGAAGGCAAGGAATCAGGGAATTGTAACTGATCAAGATGTTTTTGAAAAATTGCTATAATGAGAGTGTTACTCGACACAGCTGTATCTGCAAGACTTACTGTGTTTGAAAGAATAGAATTTACTATTCCTCAAATTGTGTCATTGGATAAATTAAATGATAAAAAAGATTTACCCGTTTTA
>QNBH01000292.1 GCA_003645645.1 Spirochaetota bacterium
CGCAGGCGGCCGAGACAAAGGTGCTGCACAGAATGGTCTTGCCGGTTCCGGGAATGCCGGCGAACAGGACGCACGACGCCCGCCGGTAGCCGCCGTCAAGAATCTCGTCCAGGCGGGCGATGCCGGTGGTGATCTTTTTGCCCAGGGGCTTGTGCCGCAGGCCCACCCTGGAAATCGGATGAATGTGGAAGCCGGAACTCGTGATGACGTAGGGATACTCGTTGCGAGCGAACCCGGAGCCCCGGTACTTGACTACCCGCAGCCGCCGCGTGTCGATCTGGTCGGCCACCCGGACATCCAACACAATCACGCAGTCGCCCATGGAATAAAAAAAGTCTTCGTAGACGGATACGCCGGCCCGTTTGGACGGCCGGGTGGTCAGAACGGCTGCTAAACCGGCCTGCTGCAGCCAGTCGTTGAGCAGGTGCATTTCGTTGTGCACCTGCCGCGGCTCATCGAACAGGCGCAGGGCGACCTCCAGGGCGTCGATCACGATGCGTTTGGCGCCGATCTCGCGGGTTTTGCCCGAAGCGGCGGCCAGCAGCCCCTTGAGGCTGATGTCGCCGCTCACCAGTGCGTCTGGCTTGATGTGCCCGCTCAGCAGAACCAGGCGGTTCTCCCGCTCCAGCGCGGACAGGTCCCAGCCCAGGGTGGCGGTGTTCTGCCGCAGATGCTCGATCGGCTCTTCAAAGCCGACAAAGATGCCCGGTTCCCCGGCCAGAGCGCCCCGATAGAGGAATTCCAGGGCCAGCAGCGTCTTGCCCGATCCGGGACCGCCGTTGATCACCGTGGTGCGATCCCGCGGCAGCCCGCCTTCCAGGATTTCATCCAGCCCCTTGATATGGGTGGGGGTTTTCCCCAAGTTCTTTAGCATGGTAAATCCTCCGTAGTACATATCGAATATACTAATATGGTTATAAAGAAGCAATTTTTGCCGTTTCAATAAGACTATAGAAGGCTGCACTGGCATGAGCACCCCTCGGTGTGTCGGCAAAAAGCCAGTTCTTTCTTCCAACAACGAATGGCCTTATTACCCTCTCACGCTGCTAATCCAAAGATGAGGATTAGTCTGCGAAAATCGAATAGGACCAGGAGTTAAGTTTCGGCCAATGGAGATCAAGCTAAGAAGGTACTCATCGATCTATATTGTTGATATTTCCGGCGAGATGGATATGTATAATGCGGGGGATGTCAAAAAAGTTATAAATGTGATGATCAGGAAGAACATCCAGTACTATATAATAAATCTTGAATACGTAGGATATATAGACAGCAGTGGAATCGGAGCATTGATTTATATTCATTCCCAACTCAAGAAGAGAAACATGGTATTGAGGATCGTAAATGTGAAGGGAACCGTTAAGAAGGTGATCGAATTGACGAAAATTACTGGTTATTTACAGATTGCACAATCTCTTGAAGATGGAATAGCTCAGATAAAAGAGTTGTTATAGGGAGTAGAACAGATGTCCGATGAGAAAAAAATAATAGTAGATGAACATAACAAGCTCTTCGACAAGAGAGGGATGTTTCACAAGAGATTTGTAAGCGACTTCCGACAAATACGATACTTCACCCTTCTGGTCGTTCAGAAAGCACCGCCAGAGATCAAAGAGATCAACCTGTTGGAACAACAAATCAGCGAAATCATAAAGAATGCAATTAAACATGGAAATCATAGCGATCCCAAAAAACATATAGATGTGTGGTTTTCCTTCAGCGAGACGCATGCACGGCTTATTGTACAGGACGAGGGAGAGGGGTTCGAGTATCTTGATCAGTGGAATGAGTTCAACCGGAAAAGAAACGAATGCTTTAAGAAAAAGAATTTCGAAGAGATGGCAAAATACGTTTCCTTTATTACAGATAAAAGTGATGAAAATGACAGTGGGAATGCTCTTTTCGCTGCACTCGAATACTGGAACGGTGGAATAGTTTTTAACAATAAAAAGAATGCTGTAGCTCTGGCAAAATATTTTCCCAAAAAACGATATGGCCTAGAGATAAGCGTGAGCTCATAATAGCGGAAACCAGACAGAAAAAGATTTTAGACTTACCGATAAAAATTGTATTTACAGAACTCGGTGTTGACTGGTTTATCAAGCACAAAAAAACCCTGAAGCGCTTTCAACTTGCCGATAACAGTATCGAATATGGCATCATGCTGGAAAATTTTGAGGTATCTCTTCTCCAGAGAATGATCCACCTGAATTACATTTCCAAGATCGAACTGTCCCGAATCGAATTTTCGTCAAAACACAGAGAGATTATGGATCTTACAAAAATGATTGTATATGATATTTTTTATAAACAATTTGATTTTGAAACATTTCGATTGTTTGTCAATTCTTCGTTGATAAAGAACTGGAATCGACTTAATCCGTCAAAATCATAGATGAAAACTCGTCCTTCAACGAGTCATTCCTTGAAAACATTATAAATAAAAACAGGGATAAAATACAGCAAATATCGAACGAGATAAAAGTTCCAATTCTTGAAATCATCAATAATTCCAAAAACCTCACACACGAGGAAAAGCAAATTCAAATATATTTAACCGATCGTTATCTTATATACTTGCGGAAGCCGATCTGGGTATTTCTCTCGCAGTTCCAAAACAAAAAAGGCTACAGAACGATAATCAATGGAATAAGAGAGCTTCTCAAAACTTATCTGGAGAAAGCCAAGATCTCAGAATATATAGGATTGATCCTGTTGGAATTCACCACAAATGCAGAAAATGTACGATTCAAGGAGATAGCCGAGAGTATCTTTCCCCAAAACAAGAATATAGAGAATCTCATTTTTTCCAGGTGTATACGTGAGCAAGTGTATTCAAGGTTAGCGGAAAAGGAGGATTATCTCTACCTTACATGGAAAATATGTGGTAAGAGTACCTCTATAGGAACAGAAAACAGATTACAGATTATTCTGTTTAATCAGGAATATGATTATGAAACAATAAAAAAAGAGATAGACGATAAAATCGAGATAGATTTGCAGGAAAAGAGTCTGATTGATTTTTATGAACAACTTCCTGATCAGAAAAAGGGTATGGAACTTGGGTTATACTATTTATCGTATCTGCAGGATGCTTGTAAAGAACAGAACATTCGCTTCGACTCATTTGTAAGTCGACTTAGAAGTTCAGACCTTACTGTGATCAACCTCAGCCTGCAATTTTGACTGGACTGATCGACCTCTCTCTGTAGATAAACTCACTTGCAATTTGCAAATGTTTTTCTCTTTCTCTTTTTAATATATAAAAGTACTCTTTCTGAAAACTGATAAATGTCTCTTTTCCTGGAGGCAAGCTGACATTCGTGCCACTCGGGTTAGGACATATTGCTTTAACGAGAGTATTTTCAAACTCTATTTCATATTCCATGGTTGAGCCGAGAAAAAAATTGGTAAGAATCTTCCCTTTAAAACCATACGAATCCTTTCCAATTCTCACTGCTTCCGGTTTTATTACCAGATATACTTCCTCGCCTTCCTGCAAAACATTACATGAGTTCTCCCGTGCTATTTCAATGTACTTTCCCTGAAGACCGACAGAAATAAACTGGTTACCTGTTTCTTCGACTATGGACTGATAGGAAAAATGATCTGAGGCATCAAGGCGAAAACCGGCAAAAATGGGGGCTGCAACTCAAAAATCGGTAAAAACTACTGTGCCGGAGCGAACCGGTACACCCTGTCGAACCCTACAACCCTTCAAACCGGAAGAATCGACTAAAATAAACCAAAAATGACCTGCAAGCGCCGGGCAAAAGAACACACCCCGCTCCTAGGCCAATACGAGAGAAAGCGAAAATTAGTTTAGAGAAGCAGGGTCCAGCCCTGGTGGTGATCGACCACTGTCTGTAATGGGTGTGAAACAGCACTTTTCCCTTAAAACCTTCATAGTGGGTCTTCTTCAAGGATATAGGCGGACGGGCCATATACTGGGCGAGGTTCTCCCGGGAGCTTTCATCGAGAATCCGCACGCTGTAATCAGTACTTACGCCCGAGTGGCGCCAGGAGAGTAGATTTCGGGCAAAATGCTCGGTTATAAGATTCCGTGGCGAAAGAACACCCGCAGGGCTTTCGGGAAGGTGAAAACAAACTGGCGATGCGGAAGACGCAACAGGACTTCCTCTCAAACTCCACTATTTTTCGATAATGATTTTCCTGTTTACCGCCAGGTCTGCGAAATATCCCCCTACCGCTTCTCCTTTATAACAAACGCTGAAGGGCGCATTATAGCCGGCCTGTAAAGACAGTGATGCAAGTTCATAATACAAAGCGTTATGGCAGCACTGCTCCAACAAGCCGGGCCCC
>QNBH01000293.1 GCA_003645645.1 Spirochaetota bacterium
CTGAAATGAGAAGCGGCACATTGTTGTTCTTCACTAAGCGCATCGTCTATTTTTAAAGAAGTTCTGTTCAGCCGATGTTCATCCCTTCGCTCCGATTGGTTTAGCTTTCTGTACTCTTTCAGGCTGAAATCCAGTAGTCCCCTCCGTGGCGGAGAGCTTCTTATCCCTCCGGTGTTCTGCTCTTCGAAAAGGCTCTCTTTTAATACTAAAGAACGAACTTCTTCTTCGCTGAAGACTTTTATCTCGCCATACTCTCCATCATAGCCTTCTTTTATGTAAATTTCACGTTCTCGCATTCTGCGAATTCCTTCCCTGAGTGTATCTCCACCGATCTCGCTTATTTTTTTAAGAGGTGTGAAGAGTAAAAGATTGAGCTCGGAACCGGCATTTTTTATCAAAGAATTGTAAAGATATGTGATTTTTTTTGTTTTTATTCCTGCTCCGTGGATCTCTGAGAGGAGTTGCTTCAACGGAATAAGTGAATGAAAAGGAGTATTATCTATTATACTATTTTCAAAATTTTCCCTATCCGCAAGTTGAGCCACCCTGTTCATAACGCCTATAGTCAGCTTTTTCCCGCAAACCGGACAATATCCGCCGTTCTTTATAGTAGATACCGGGTCAAAACATACCCCGCACTTGCGATGGCCATCGAAATGATATTTACCCTCCTGTGGGAAAAACTCTATGGTGCCCAGAAAACGGCCTGTGTTTGTTTTGCTTAAAGCATGGATAATTCCACTGTAGGAGATCTCTGTATTGAGTAGATTCGCTTCCCTGCCTATATTTTCCGGAGAATGCGCATCAGAGTTGGAAATCAGGATATAGGGATCAAGCCGACTGCAGATCCGGTTCATGGGAGGGTCGGAGGATAAACCGGTTTCAACAGCAGTAATATATTTTGAAAGGTCTGTGTAACATTCTTCAACCGAGTCGAAGCCTGAGTTTGATCCGAGGACGGAAAACCACGGAGTCCAGATGTGTGCAGGTACAAGAAGGCTGTTTTCTGAGGCATCCAGTATTATCTCGAGTAAATCCCTGGAGTCAAGTCCCAGGATAGGCCTACCGTCCGAAGAAATATTCCCGATTTTTGCAAGTTTAAGCTGAACTTTTTCTGCATCTTCGAGGGATGGAGTGAAAATCAAATTGTGGACTTTTTTTACCTTCCCGTTTTTCTTGTAGATATTGCTTATCTCTCCGGTTGTTATAAAGCGTACATCGGAGGGGGAAGGAGGAAAAGAGAACGGCGTCGGAGTTTGCATCCGAGGTGGGGAAGGGGGAAGTTTGAGGGAATATTCGGGTTTAAGTTTGTATAGTCCCTCTTCTGCAGGTATGAGTTTTTCTTTAAGTTCCGCTAACCAGCCAGGATGAGTAAAGTCTCCTGTTCCGAGGACCGTAATCCCCTTTAGATAAGCCCAATAAGACATATACTCGGGGATCAAGTTCCTGCTCGTCGCAACTGAGAAATGCGAGTGGATGTGGAAATCACCTATAAACTGCATCTTATCCTGTATGTACTTAAATCGCTTGCCATAAACACAGGACCAGTGTAGTAGTTTCTCACTCTTTTTATTATATCTTCTTTTAAAACTTCCGGATAGAAGTGAGTAAGAAGTAATTGTTTCACCTGCGCTTCTCCAGCGAGTTTTCCTGCAAGAGAGGGAGTGAGATGTCCCGGCTTTCTGCTTGTGTCGGGAAAGGAGCATTCCATTATGGCTAAATCTGCCTCTTTAGCGGCATTTATAGTACTTTCTTGATACCCGGTATCTCCGCTGTAAAAGAGTACCGAACCTCTCTCATCGGTAAGGCGTAAGCACACACTCTCTTCAGTGTGAAAAGTTTTCTTAGCTTCAATTTGTAACCCGCCTAATTCCAAAGGAGCAGATCCGATCTCTTCAATTTGCACATCAAGCTCTTTTATCCATTTTTCCATTCTTATCAGTATCCAGCTATACCAATCTTTCAGTCCAACAGGACCTGAAATCGTTATCTTCTTTTTTTTATGAACACAGCCGTCTGTATGCTCGATTAACCATCTGAACATGAGCAATGAGGGAATATCCGAAGCATGGTCGAGATGAAAATGGGTAATTAGAACGTTGCTTATTTTTTCAGGAGATAAGTTGCTCTGGTTTAATCTTAGAAGTGTTCCCGATCCGCAGTCAAGAAGAACCGACCCTTCTACAGAGTCCAACAGATAGGCAGAACAGCTTCTGTCACCCGGGGATAAAAGTGTTCCCGAACCCAGAACGGTAACCTCTTGAAGTGTCATTATTTATCTCTTAAGATGTGTATTTTTTTGGGGTGGAAACGAAGCAGTACCTCCTCCCTGTATATGCCCCTTTCGCTCGGGTCAAAATCGTCTGCTATAAGTGTGCCTATCGAAGTTTCTAGCCAGTAACGTACGCTGGCCCCTTCGAAAATATAGTTTAATATTTTACCGGAAATTGTATTCTCACCTTTTTCTGATTTGCTTGAATCCAAAATTTCTATGGTTTCGGGTCTGATACAGAGTATGATATTATCCTTTTCTGAAAGATTTTTATTATCCTCTCTAACCCTCAATTTTACCCCTGAAACCTCTACTTCAATGACACCATCATCCTTTATGGTGTTTACAATACAGGCTTGAAGCATATTAGCCGTGCCCACGAAATCGGCTACAAATACTGTTGCCGGCTTATAATATATCTCCCAGGGAGAGCCTATCTGGATAATTTCTCCATTATTCATAACAGCAATTCTGTCGGAAAGAGCAAGGGCTTCTGCCTGGTCGTGGGTTACATAGATAGTGGTGATACCGAGCCTCTTCTGAAGTTGGCGAAGTTCGGCCCTTATATTCATTCTCAATTTGGCATCAAGATTGGAAAGAGGTTCATCAAGCAGCAGCACCTCCGGTTCCATTACAAGTGCTCTGGCAAGTGCTACGCGTTGCTGTTGCCCCCCGCTTATCTGTCCAGGGTTGCGATTTTCTAGTCCTTCTATACCGAGTAATTTAACAGTTTTCTCTATTTTCTCTTCAATTTCGTAGGATTTAAGTTTTTTAATTTTGAGACCATAGGCTATATTCTCTTTGATGTTCATGTGGGGAAATAGGGCATAATCCTGGAAGACCATAATTGCATTTCTCTGGTGCGATGGTACATCGTTTATTACACGGTTGGACAGGAGAACTCTCCCACCATCAACCCGGTAAAATCCTGCAACTGTTCTTAGCATGGTCGTCTTACCACAGCCACTGGGTCCGAGAAAGGTGGTAAAACTACCCCTAACAATATCAAGGCTGACTCCTTTTAAGGCTTGCACATTACCGAATCGTTTACTTACATTTTCGATTTTAAGATGTATGTTATTATTCAATTTTACGTGCTCCTAAATCTTGAATATTTCAATTTTTCTCCCAAATGCAAGTTTTGAGATGCCAAGCACCGAAAAAGCAATAATTAAAAGGGCAGTAGTTAAAGCTGCAGCCTTGCCGTAGAAGCCATCGCTTACCAGATTCATAATGGTAAAAGTTGCTACCACATTTTTTGATGTGGCAAGAAAAACAATCACGCTCAGGGTCGTGATAGCTCTTATGAAGGATACAACAAAGGCGGAGAAAAAAGAACTTTTTATTAGAGGTATTTCTATTTCCCAGAAAATCTTCATGCTCTTTGCACCCAAATTGGAAGCTGCCTCTCCAAGGGAGGGTGATATCTGTTTAAAAGTTCCGATTCCAGTCTGGTAACCCATGGAGATATTCCAGAAAACCATGCTGAGTATAATAATTGAAGCAGTACCGTAAAGATCGATTGGAGCTCTGGTAAAGGCGATGGAGTATCCGATTCCGAAGAAGATACCCGGTAGCGCTGCGGGAAGTATACAGGTAAAGTCTACAAATCCTTTAAGTAAAAACTGTTTTCTCGATACCATATACGCCGCCGTTATGGAGAAAACAGAACTTAAACATCCTGCCGTAAGAGCATATACCAGGCTGTGGGTTAACTCCGGGGAACGGGCGAATATACTTTTCAGATATTCCAGAGTAGGAGTCCAGTCGAATCCCCAGCCGCGTACAATTGCACCTATAAGTAGTGCAATATAAACCAGGGCAATCATAATTGAAACCACGGAACAGAAAAGGAAAAGAGTAAAGCGTAAGATTGGTTTTGTTGTTTCGCCCTCAAATTGGGAGATTTTTCCTGTAACGGTGATGTATGAACGTTTACCTATCCAGTAACGCTGAAGCAGAAAGAGCAGAAAGGAAGGGATTAAGAGAATTGAAGAGAGAACAGCCGCTCCCCTCACATCGCCCCAACCTTCTAC
>QNBH01000294.1 GCA_003645645.1 Spirochaetota bacterium
AAGACCTTCCTCCGGGGGGAATCTCTGTCATATTCGAGGTGGAACATCGCGTGCATATTACTCCACCCTCGCTCGAATAATATACTGTTTCTCCCTTTTCGATTATTCTACTGCAGAGCAGACATTTGTTCAACCGAGGTCTTAAACCCAACAGACTTATATACCTCCATAAAAATTGTAACAGCACAAACTTCCTTTTTGCTTCAGCAATATTATCTAAAAATTTAAGAGTGGAAGAAAAAAGATCAAATATTTTTTCGTATTCCTGCCCCCCTCCGTAGGATTTAATTATTACCTCTGCACACATGGAAGCTGTGTAATATCTTTTTAAATCGGATTTAATACCCAGATTGAAGTCCCTGCAATCCACATCTGTTATCTTCCAGTTGCCCTTAACAGACTCAAAGTACAGATAGCAGGTTATTCTGTTGAAAGGGTCGGTAAGCCCTTTGAGCTTGCTTTTCGTCTTATAGGCTCCGTAGGCAATCGCAGAGAGAAGTCCGGAATCACGGGTAAGCAGGGTTACTCCTTTATGAGCCTCTTCTATTCTGGTATTTTTAATTATGATCCCTTCCCTTATAAAGTTTCGGTTCATCGGCTTGGATTAATTGTAATCATTTTATATATTTCTATAAAGATAGAATTATAATCATTATAAGAGGTTAATAATAATGCCTGAACATCAGATAGCGCGTGCAGATCAAATCTTACCAACCAAACTGCTCATATTACCTCTAATGGGGAAACCCCTTTTTCCGGGAATTTTTACACCCCTTATGATCACCTCGCCTGATGATATAGATGTTGTAAATCAGGCACTCTCCTCCAACAATATGATCGGGCTTGTGCTTATTAAAAGCGAAGAAGCCGAAAAACCAGAGAACGACGATCTCTACAGAGTGGGTACGGTGGCAAAGATTATCAAAAAGATAAATCTTCCCGATGGGGGGATGAATATATTCATCTCTACACTTAAACGTTTCAGAATAAAGAAGTTCTTATCACAATTCCCACCAATAACTGCAGCCGTGGAATATCTGGATGATAAAAACGACAGCTCCGATGAGGTAAAGGCTCTAACTCGTGCTCTTTTAAGCGAGATGAAACAGATTTCGGAGAATAATCCTCTGTTCTCGGAAGAGATGCGCCTTAACATGGTAAATATCGATCATCCCGGTAAAATAGCCGACTTTATCACATCAATACTCAATATTGACCGCAAGGAGCAACAAAAAGTTTTAGAAACACTGGATGTGAAGGCCAGGATGGAGCAGGTGCTTATATTTATCAAGAAGGAACAGGACCTGCTTAGAATCCAGAAAAAGATACAGAAGCAGATAAACGAAAAGATCGAGAAGAGTCAGCGGGAATACTTTTTAAAAGAGGAGCTTAAGGCAATAAAGCAAGAACTGGGGATGCCCACTGATGCAAAGAGCGAAGAGTACAATCGTTTCAAAGACCAGATAGAAAAACTCGAACTGAAGGGGGAGGTAAAAGAGCAGGTGGAGAGAGAGCTGGAGAAGTTCTCCCTGATGGATCCGAACTCATCGGAGTTCGTAGTTACCCGCAATTACCTGGATACCATAGTGAGTCTTCCGTGGAAAGATCCCAAACCCGAAGATATAGATTTGAAGACAGCCAAAAAGATTCTTGATGAAGACCATTACGGGCTTGATGATGTAAAAAACCGCATCATAGAATACCTGGCTGTAAGAAAGTTAAAGAAAGATACCCGTGGCTCCATAATCTGTCTTGTGGGTGCCCCCGGAACGGGAAAAACATCGGTAGGGAAGTCTATTGCCAGAGCACTAGGTAAGGAGTTTTTTCGATTTTCCGTCGGTGGTATGAGGGATGAAGCCGAGATAAAGGGACACCGCCGAACATACGTGGGAGCGATGCCCGGAAAAATTATCCAGGGGCTTAAAATCGTAAAAACAAAGAATCCGGTTTTCATGATCGATGAGATAGACAAACTGGGTGTCTCATACCAGGGGGACCCTTCATCGGCTCTGCTCGAGGTACTGGATCCGGAACAAAACGTGGAGTTCAGGGACCACTATCTGGACCTTCCCTTTGATATATCCCATATATTCTTCATTACTACCGCCAATACTCTCGATACCATTCCCCTGCCCCTTCAGGACCGGATGGAGATTATAAGATTGCCAGGTTATATAGACCAGGAGAAAATAGAAATTGCAAGAAAATACCTTATTCCCAAGTCCCTAAACAGAACAGGGCTTAAAAAGACCCAGGTTAAATACAACAAGAGTGCTCTTATGGGTATTGCCGAAGGGTACGCAAGGGAAGCAGGAATGCGGAACTTTGAAAAAGCGCTTGATCGGATCCACAGAAAGATTGCCAGAAAAATAATCCTCGACGGAGGGCAGGATATCTTTAATATAACCTTAAAAGATCTCCCAGAGTACCTGGGGCAACCTCGCTTTCGCGACGAAGAGGGAAAAAAGGTAATTCGCCCCGGTATGGCACTGGGATTAGCGTGGACGCCTTTCGGAGGGGAGATAATTGTAATCGAATCTATTTACAACCCTGGTAAAGAAGGATTTAAAGTTACGGGAAAACTCGGCGAGATTATGCAGGAATCCGCAAATATCGCTTATACCTACGTACGCCACATAGCATCCGGTTTTAACGTCGATAAGAAGTTTTTTGAAAAACACCACATACACCTTCACGTCCCGGAAGGAGCTACTCCAAAGGACGGCCCATCGGCAGGAATCACCATGGCAGCTTCCCTGCTTTCTCTGGTCGGTAAAGTGCTTCCTGTAGGAGGTCTGAGAGAAAAAATAACGGCAGCACGGCGGGAGAAGATAAAAAACATTATCATCCCAAAGGAGAACGAAAAAGATCTGGAGGAAATTCCCGACTACATTAAGAAAGGAATAAACATTTTTCCGGTTGAAACGATGGAAGAGGTAATAGAGAAGCTGTTTTGAGAAAAGCACATACTTCGCTCATAAAGCATACCAAGGCTGGCCTTTTTTCTCTTCTCCTTTTGCTTTTTTCCGGTTGTGCAGAGAACGGTAAAGAAGGGAATTATTATTCAGAGGATGGGAGAATCCATCCGCACTTCTCTATCACAAGGCTTCAGTTGGAACAGATAATTTCAGGAGTAAACGAAAAAACTAAAGAAAACATATTAAAAAGGTCTCAATATTTTTTACAGCTTGCAGAAGATGCACTGAAACTTCCGGAAGAGATCCTATGGCTTGTAGATAAAAAGCATAAGCTCCCCTCAGATTACGAGCCATCTGATCTTGTGCCTCTAACCTGTTACCCTCTTAAACTTAACAGGGAAGATCTTTACCTTCGCAGAATCATGATGCCCGATGTGCTGGCTTTAAACGAGGCTGCCCGGTCCGATGGAGTAGAACTTGTTTTCTCCTCTACCTACCGTTCTTACTCCTATCAGGATACGGTATACAAAAGGAATGTTAACAAACTGGGCAAAGAAAGGGCAGACAGGGAATCAGCCCAACCGGGAACATCCCAGCATCAACTGGGTACAACAATTGATTTCGGCAGTATAGATGATACTTTCTGCGAAACAGAGGCGGGTAAGTGGCTCTTTAAGAATGCCCATAAGTACGGTTTCTCCCTCTCCTATCCTGAAGGATTGGAGGAGATAACAGGGTACAGGTACGAATGCTGGCATTACCGCTATATTTCCAGGACAGGGAGTCTTCTTGAACAGGAGTTTTTTGAGGGAGTCCAGCAGCTTTTTCTCGAGTTCTGGCATGAGGGAAAAGATGCGTTGAGAAAATATCTGATAACAGATACCGATCGATCGACTTAAGGAGGAAAGAATGAAGTTTCTTTATACCAGCTATGATAAAAGTCAAGAGCTTCCAAACTTAAATCTTGCCCTTTCAGTTGCGATCGAAGATTGCGATATGTCATAGTTATTTCTTTTCAAAGATTCCCTCCTGAGGTGTACTTACTCTCCATGGGGAAATTCCTTGTGTAGTCAAAAATCTTAAGTATAAGCTCCTACACGTTCCTTAAAACCATCACATCATAGTATAACAGCATAAAAAATCCACTCACCTTGAAGCACCATCTCCAAACACCCTGTTATTACGGGTATAAAGGAGCAATGGAATATGTGTGATTTTGATACACAGGGAGAAACAGGCAGCCGGAAGAGCTCTTATGAGCAGCACCATCAGGACTCCGCCTGGAAAGACATCATAGAG
>QNBH01000295.1 GCA_003645645.1 Spirochaetota bacterium
GTATATGATTATCGTCCTTTGCAATGTAGAAGTTATCCATTCTGGGGCTCCAACCTGATTTCAGAAACCGCCTGGAATGAACTCGAAAAAAATTGCCCTGGAGTAAATAAAGGAAAGCTGCATACAAAGGAGCAGATCGAAAGATGGTTGGAAATTATAGAGGAAGAATCCCTGGTTGCTCCTCTATAGAGGAAGCTTAAAATAATATATGAAGATAAAGTTCTGGGGAGTAAGGGGTTCTATTCCAACACCCGTTACAAAGACCCAACTGCAGAATAAAATAGCAGCAGCAGTGCAGAGAATTAAACATGATGATCTTATATCCCAGGAAACCCGTGAAGCATTTCTGGCAAACCTTCCTCGGTATATAATGGGTACAGTGGGAGGAAATACCACCTGTGTGGAAGTACGCCTAAAAGATAACACAGTATGCATTTTTGACTGTGGCTCCGGGATCAGAGAGATGGCTCATTCTATGAAGGAAAATGGGGATGGTATTAAAGAGTTCCATATTTTCTTTACCCATTTCCACTGGGATCATATACAGGGCCTTCCCTTTTTTACTCCCCATGCTTATGATCCGAAGTGTAAAATTAATTTTTACAGTCCGGTTGAAAATTTCTCCGAGCTTCTTAAAGGGCAGATGCAACCTCCCTATTTCCCTGTCAGCATGGATGTAATGAATGCAGATATCAATTATCATGTATTAAAGGTAGAACCTCTTATTCTTGGCTCAGCCGAAATCAGATGGAGAGAGATGAAACACCCAGGCAAAAGCTATGCCTACCAGTTAACGGAATTTGGTAATAAGACTATTTTTTCAACCGATACAGAACTTACCGAAAAAGATTTCCATCGTAATGACGAAAATCGTTTGTTTTTTGAAGATGCAGATCTGTTGATAATGGATTCTCAATATACACTGGGAGAAGCTATAGAAAAATACGACTGGGGACATTCATCCTACAGTATCGCCGTTGATTTTGCGGTAGAATGGAATATTAAAAAACTTGTGTTATTTCATCACGATCCTTTCTACGACGATAAGAAAATGTTTAATATTCTGAAGTCATCCCAGTGGTATTTAAAGCATCTGGAGAAAAAAGATCTGGAAATATATCTTGCAATAGAGGATATGGAGCTTGAGGTTTGATGATTACTATTGAGGGAAAAGACCTTATTGCTCTTTATTTGTTTCTCAATGGTAAAGAATTAGAGGATAAAAGATTAAAGAGATTATTGGATCGTATCGAAAAGAAGTTATACGAAAAACTATCTATAGAACAAATGGAAAACCTGGAGAGATTTTATTACGATGATAAAACCACAGGCCTCAACGAATAAGAGGTAGGGGATTGCGCAACCTTTTAACGGTAATATTAGCGGTTTTTCTCGCACTTACAATTGCAAGTGGGGGTATTTTTGTATTTTTATATAACTTGAATCAGCCCCCGGCCAGAGCAGCCAATAGTGAGATAATCTTTAAAGTAGAAAAAGGAGAGACTCTGGAGAAGATTTCGAGTAGACTCGAAGAAGCAGGGGTAATAAAATCTGCCCTTATGCTAAATATATTAAGCAAACTTAAGGGGACAGAGAGAGCTTTTAAAATGGGAACTTATAAAATCGATAATGGTCTTACTACCCTTAAGATCCACAATATTCTCGTTTCCGGCAATCAGATGCTCTTCCAGGTTACCTTTCCGGAGGGATTTACTGTTTCCAGAATTGCCGACCGCCTGGAAGATAATAACATTGTAGATAAAGAGAGTTTTTTAAGAGCGAGCACTGATTTGGAACTACTAAAAGATTTGGGGATACCTGGTAACAGCGCCGAAGGATACCTTTTTCCGGATACCTATAAGTTTCCCCAAAACTATAACGCGGAGAAGATAGTTACTGTAATGGTGAAAAACTTCTACAAGAAACTTGAAGAAATTTATCCCGATTATAAAATGCTTTCCGATGAAGAACTTCGCCAAAAAGTAATAATTGCTTCGATTATCGAGAGAGAATACAGAGTAAAGGAGGAAGCACCAATTATAGCCTCTGTATTTTACAATCGTCTTAAATTGGGAATGCCTTTAAGTTCCTGTGCAACTGTGGAATACGTAATTACCGAGATTAAAGGAGAACCTCATCCCGAATATTTAACCTACGAAGATTTAAAAATACCATCCGAGTATAACACCTATCTGCATTCGGGATTACCTCCAGCACCTATATCCAATCCTGGAATAACGGCAATTGAGGCAGTTTTTTACCCGAAAGAGACCGACTACCTTTATTTTCTCCTTAAAGATAAAACCGCCGGCAGGCATTATTTTTCGGAAAATATAGAGAAACATAACAGGGCAAAATTTCTTTATCTCAAAAGCTATTCCGAGTAGTGGTTTAAAGAATCGATTTATGAAGATTCCGGAGAGCATTATTCAGGAAATTGAAGATCGCATAAACATAATAGATATAATCGGGAAATATGTTGACCTTAAAAGAGAAGGGAGGAGATATCGAGGATTATGTCCATTCCATCAGGAAAAAACTCCTTCCTTTACAGTTACCCCTGAAAAAGGGCTATTCTACTGTTTCGGCTGCCAAAAGGGAGGAAATATTTTCAATTTCATAATGGAAATTGAGAAGCTCTCTTTTATAGAAGCGGCTCGGATGCTGGCCTCAAAGGTGGGAATTACCATATCTGCTTTTGAAGGGACTCCTTCAAAAAAAAGAGAAGCTATTTATGAGCTTTATAAACGAACTGCAGAAGTATTTCACTATATTCTGAAGAATAAGGAGGAAGCCGGCAGGGCCAGAGAGTATTTGAGAAAGAGAAAGATAACGGATGAAACCATAGATTCTTTTTTAATAGGGTATGCCCCGGAAAATCGTGATTGGTTGTTTAAATTTTTACAGAAGAGAAATTATTCCGGTGATTTTTTGGGTGAATCGGGATTATTTTCAAGAAAAAATCGGGAAAAGGCTTTCTTTTTCAAAAGATTGGTATTTCCGATTATAACCTCTCATGGAAAAGTGATTGGATTCGGTGGTAGAACTCTAAATGGAGAAGAGCCTAAGTATATAAATTCTCCCGATTCAGAGATATTCAGAAAGGGGGAGAACGTCTACGGATTAAATCTTTCACTGGAATATATCAGGAAATCGGGTAAGTTTACTCTTGTAGAAGGATATATGGATGTACTTTCTCTTTATCAAGCTGGAATTAACAATGTAGTGGCACCGCTTGGAACTGCCTTTACAGAGAGACAGGCCTATTTACTTAAAAGATATGCCAATGAGGGGATTTTGATGTTTGACGGTGATACTGCCGGTGTTGAGGCGACACGGAAGAGCATAGAAACCTGCGAGAAAGTGGGCATTGATTGTAGAGTTGTCTCTTTACCTGAGAAGACCGATCCCGCAGAACTTATCCAAAAACATGGAGTACAAGCATTGAATAACTTTTTAAAATCTCCTATAAATAGTTTTGAATATCTTATAAAAAAGAGCCTCGAGAGACACAGTTCATTAAATCCGGAGGATAAAAAGGCAATTACAGAGGAACTTTTTCCATATATCTCGAGCATCAATTCTTCTGTTAAGAGGGAAGCCTGTTTACAGGAACTTTCCGAAACTCTAAATATTGATTATAGTAATATTTATAGCGATTTTATATCTACGAGAGAACCTCATGCAGATAGCAGAAATAAGACGAGAATTATAACCCAAAAAGAGATTGATATTGACGAAGATCTTTTTTTAATGATTGCTGTTACAGAAAATCTTGATTATTTTAAATACGTAAGAAACAATTTGTTTGTCGATGACCTGGAATCACCATATGCAAAAAGTCTATTTATAGCCCTGGAAGAGTGTTTCAGAAATAACGAGAACTCTCTGGATTCGGTACTGTTAAGAATTGAAGAGGAAGAATTAAGAAATCTTATAATAGAGAAGGCCTTTTCAGAGGAGTTTGAAATAAACCAGGAACAAATTATCAAAGACTGTATAAAAAGAATAAAAGGAAAAAGTATGGAGAAAAAAAGGTTGAGAATAATGGAAAAGCTTAAGAGTTATGAAAGAGATAATACTCACCTTGAAAAAATAAAAGAACTGTTATCAGAAAAAATGTATTTGGATAAAGAAATAGAAAAATTGAGGGTGGGAAGCAATGACAGAATTACAGACTGATCCGGCGGTGTTAAAATTAGTCGAATATGCA
>QNBH01000296.1 GCA_003645645.1 Spirochaetota bacterium
GTTACCAGCAGTGCTACCCTCATACACACTTCCTGCATCCCCATCACCACCTGCATACACAAAGCTCCCCCAGAACCTCGAACCCAACACCCGGGGTAGATAAAGATCAACCCCTCCGCCTGTAAGAAAAGAGAGAATAGTACCCTCTACACTACTCTGCCCCAGGTTAAAGTAGAAATACCCGTTCCAGTAAAGAGGATGTACCACAGGACCGGATAGCCCCAGCCCCGCATACTCGGTGTGTACCTTACCCCCTCCGGAGGTAAGCTTGGCATCGGCCCTTAAATCCTGCTGAAACAGTAGCGCAGCCTTTATATCCTGCCTTAAAAACACTTCGGGCAGAAGCAGCTCCACCATCTCAACCACCCTGGAAGGACCGAATATAACAGCATCATCCACCCTGTCAGCTAAATCAGAGGAGGAGATGATTATCCCCGATACAGGCTTCTGGGTAAGTCCTGCATACCCACCGGATACAGTTATAACCCCAAAGGGTAAGCCCAGCTCCGCCTTAACCCCATCCAGCTTGTGCGAGAGTACCTTGCCGCTGAAATCCCTGAACAGAAACCTCCCCGCACCGAAGCGAAACACAAAGGAGCTCTCCCCCCCCAAGAGAAACTCACCACCGAAACGAAGCAAATCCAGATCAAAGAAAAGATACCTGTCCAGAGAAAAGGTGTAACTGCCCTGCACATCAACAGAAAACCCTCCAAATATTCCCTTAAACCACAAAGCAGCCTTATCCCTCTGGGTAAACTCCACCTCCCCCACACTCCTTACACCGGTGGCATTGTCCACAGTAAGGCCGAAGTCAAACCCGAAACACAAGCCCGCTCCCATCAGAAGAAAAACAATACTTATAAAAACGCCTCTACCATTCATCCTCAAGCCCCCTTCCACTCAAGCACTCTGCCTAATATACGCACAGCCTCCTCCCCGGAGAGATACCGGTAGGCCCCCGAATCTCCCCTTATAAACCCCTTAAACCCAAGCTCTCTTGAGGCATAGCGGGGAGAACGGGTGAGGGTGTACATAAACCCGCCCTTAAGACCAAAGGCCTGCATGATGACAAAGGAGTAGGCTCCCAGTTGTATGGGCTCCTCCGTCCCCTTTAACTTAAGTTTCCAGCCTGTCTGCTTAAGCGCTTCCAGTGCCTGATCTTCTGTTGCATCCTCGGGGATTATCCCTGCAGCAGAGAGAACCAGGTAAGCCGTCTTGCCCCAGGTGGCCTTCTCCTCTTCGAGGAGCTTATCGATAACCTGGTTCTGCTGTGCGAATAGAATCAGAACTCCTCCGCAAAAGAAAAATGCGAGAAAGAGATACTTTCGTTTTTTCATATCAGCCTCCTTATCTCAGGATCGTACTTTATAATTAAGTATTGTACTTCCTGAGATAAGGTAGTGAAATCGCCAACAATGGGTATATTTCGGGTATGGTACTTCAAAGAAGTAATCGACAGTTTTCCCTGCAGCCCTCTCGTGGGGTGGAAACATTGTTAGCTTCTTAGCCTGAACTAGGATTTTCTTTCGAGTAAAATTGTGAAGTTATGCTATTATACCCTCGGGTGTTGTTATTTTAACAAAATTTTTTATATTATAACACAGCCGCAACCAGTGGGGAGAGACATGAGGGCATAATAGCACTGGTTGCGGCTGCGCTGCAATATGATTTTTTCTTTCACAAAATTACGTTGAAACCTGCTTGCTCGAGATGTTTATCATTCGTTAATACTTCTCTTAAACCTTGCCCTTGCATGATAACGATTGAAATACAATTGGTCTAACTAATGGACTTTTTGGCTCATCATAATCACCTAATAATTGCTATTATGTTTTCTTATCCATGATTTAAAAAAACATGGAAGGGCTTATCACTGAAAACCAATTATTTTATATTTTTCTTCAATCGTGCATCATTTTATGGAATCAGATTGTTTTAAAACTGAACTCCAAATTCTGAATAATTATCCATCGTTTAGAACACTGAGCTTGTATGCAGCTAACGTTTAATACGCAGAGAGCAAGACGAAGCCCCTGGATATTGGCATCAACAGTTTCGAAGATGCCAATATGCATTGACCTTGCTTATTTTAAATGTATTATTATTACCAGTAATACATATAACTTAAGGCTCAATTATGAAAGTAACGGTAAAAGGGCAGGTTACAATTCCACAACACATCCGCGAAAAATTGGGTATCACTCCTTCAACAGAAGTTGATTTTGTGGAGGAGGGAAATCGCGTATTTTTGGTAAAAAGAAAGGGCGAGGGTACTGCTGCCCGTAAATTTGCAAAATTACGTGGTATTGCAACGGTTAAAATGACAACAGAGGAAATTCTGGCCTTAACAAGGTCGGATAGATGAACGGTCTTCTCGTTGACTCAAATGTCATTTTAGATTATCTTTCTGGATGATCCTGATTGGGCCGACTGGTCTGAATCTACATTGGCGAATTATGGCATTTATAAAACACTTTACATCAACTCGATAATATACACTGAAGTCTCTATTGGTTTTAAAAAGATAGAGGAATTGGAAGGAGCCCTTCTTAAAGGCTGCTTCCGGATGATAGATATACCTAAAGAAGCTTTGTTTCTTGCCGGTAAAGCCTATTTAAAGTATAAAGAGGGTAGCGGGATCAAGAGATCTCCTCTGCCCGATTTCTATATCGGAGCTCAAGCCGCGGTGCTCGATCTTGAATTGATTACCCGAGATGTAACCAGATACCGGAAGTATTTCCCGACAGTTAGATTGATATGTCCCTAAAGGATATGAGGCTTCGGAACAATTAATGCACTTGCACCGGCTGGGGTAAAGTGAATAGACCTGACTTTTTTTATAGTCTTTTCTCCTTTTTTAAAATCGCAGGTATTTTTTCTTTGTTATTATTATACTATTTAATGAGGATAGCCGTGGTAATGAAAGAAGCACGTATATCCCATCTAGAAGAAACCATGCATAAACTTACCTGTTAGCATCTTAACACCGAAATTTTGATCCAGAGTCTTTCCTGAGAGATGAAAGACTTTAAAGAGGAGATGAAGGCCGCTAGAATAGAATTAAACAAAAAATGGGGTGACTTACCAACAAAATGGGAACAATTGTAGAGGACATCGTTGCGCCCAATTTTTCTCTTCTTTGATCCTCCCGATGGAATCCGGAGACTATCTGACAAAGCACGAGATCTACGCCATGGCCATGCGAGGGGAGACCATGGATCTTCTCGATTACGAGACCCTATCCAGGAAAAGTGAATAACTGTGGCTCTGCTCTTCTGCTTGCAACCACCTCCTGCCCAGACGGAAGCGGCCCAACAGGTGCACTTGCCTATTTCTCCATTGCTGTATAGAATTTCTGCAGAAGAGAAGCCATGAAAAAACTGCCTATAGGAATACAGGATTTTAAAAAATTATCCGGGAAGATTATTTGTATGTCGATAAAACCCGTTATATCTATGAGCTTGCAAGTGTATCCACACCTTACTTCATCTCCCGTCCCCGCCGGTTCGGGAAAAGCCTTACCGTATCCACCTTCTACACCGAGATAAACACCACGGATGAGCGGCAGGTGGAATATGCCCGCAATCACCGGCTTACTCCCGACCGGATTACCGGCACCTGGATGCGGGAGAGTCTTTTAACCACCTACGAGATAGAGCAGGCTCCTCCGGTGAGTTTTCTTATACAGGCGGGCTATCTGACCTTCAAGGAGTGGGACTCTGAGCTGGGATATCTTGTGGATTATCCGAATAAGGAGGTTCGAGACAGTATCTCTCATCTGGTAATCATGGGAACCTACGGGATAGATGAATGGGTGCAGGATGAGCTTAAAAACAACATTATTGCCGGATTGCGGGAGGGTGATTTCGAGAAAATATTCGGGCAGATGAAGCGCACTCTTGCCGCTATACCCTACAATCTCTACGAGCAAAGGGAGAGTTACTATCATTCGGTTATCCTGACCTTACTCCGGGCTACAGGGATTGATGCGGCTGCGGAGGAGATCACGAACCTGGGGCGAAGCGATATTGTTATCCGTTACCGGGACCATGTTTATGTGCTTGAGCTGAAGCGCGGCAGGGCATAGGAAGCGCTTAAACAGATAAGAAGCAAGGGGTATGCTGAGAAGTATCGTGGTAAAAAGGTAACTCTTGTGGGTGTCGAGATCGATGAGGAGAAGAGTAACTTAAGCCGTTATGTGGCGGA
>QNBH01000297.1 GCA_003645645.1 Spirochaetota bacterium
GGTCAATGTCTTGAAATGATGAGATAAATTAAGAGAAACTTGAGAAGAGGGGAGCCTATGGCTGGAAAACAAACCTACGAGCTGAAAGGAGTAATCCCGGCTATTATTACCCCGATGGATGAATGGGGAAAAGTGAACTTTAATCTCCTGGAGAAGCAGGCCGCCTACCTGTCCGAAGCCGGTGTAGACGGATTCTTCATCTGCGGTACCACTGCCGAAGGCGCTTACCTGGACAGTGAAGAGAAGGGTGAGATATTCAAGGTAGTGCGAAGGGTTACCCAGGGGCGACAGTTTCTCTGCGCTGCCTTCATCCGCCCCTCCACAATCGAAGTGCTTAAGGAGATGAGTGCCCTGGGAAAGAACGAACCAGACTATGTGGTGGCGGTTACCCCTTACTACCTGAGTGTACGCCAGGAGGACATCATGGCTCATTACCGGACTATAGCTAAAGATGCTCCTGCACCTCTGATCCTCTACAACATCCCCGCCAATACCCACAATCCTATAACCCTGGAGACGATCCTGGAGCTGGCAGGGGAGAAGAACATTGTCGGTATCAAGGACTCTACAGGAGATTTTATTCAGTTCAGCCGGGGTGTACTCGGTGACAGTCAGGAGGGGTTTTCATGGATCCAGGGGGAAGACTACCTGGATGGACCATCATTGATGGTAGGCTGTGATGGCATCGTTACCGGTCTGGGAAACGCACGTATAAAGCCTTACGTAGAGATGTACCGGGCGGCGCAGAAGAGAGACTGGCAAACGGTGCTGGAGTGCCAGACCCGGATCAACCGGCTCTACGAAATTATCCGACTCTGCGACAACCCAATCGCCGCAGCCAAGGCGGCAGCCGAGCTGGCCGGTAGGGGCAGCCGCTGGATGCGCCAGAAGACCTTAAGCCTTTCGGATGAACAGATGGCCAGGGTAGCAGAAATCCTGCAGGATTTCGATGAAATCCGGGCGGAATAACCATAGCAATCCGGTCATAACTTCCAATGCTTTGCACAGGCGGATCACTTAAGGAACCGATTCACCGGGTTCAAGAGTTAAGGTGAAAAGGTGTCAGTCCGGAGGCCTTACGGAGGATAAAAAGTGGCTTGCAGACAATCACAGCCAAATGTGTTGTTCGTAATTATGCACGACATTGGGCGGCTTTTCGGCAGCCGCCGTCGGGAAGCCCGAAATGGGTAAGCGGGGATTACGAGCCGGCGCAGTACTCCACCCGAAACGGCTATGAGAAACCCCGGAGGGCCGATGAGGAGCAGTCCCGGGAGCTCATGCACGGTCACTACGCCTCCATCAGCTACATCGATGCCCAGGTCGGCCGTATTCTGGAGGCTCTTAAAGTCAGGAATCTCTATGAAAACACCCTTGTGGTGCTCACCAGTGATCACGGCTTCCACGACGGTGAGCACGGTTACTGGGGAAAGCACAACCTCTGGGACGCTTCTCTATCGGTACCGCTGCTTATACGTTTGGCCGGAGGTCATCACGACAGCATTACCTCAGATAAAGCAATTGGCTCTCATGTAACCGCCCTGACAGAGCACGTCGACATCTACCCTACGCTGTGCGACCTCTGCGGCCTGGCCAAACCCGATTGGCTGGAGGGAGACAGCTTGCTTCCCTTGATCGAAGACCCTGGACGGCCCTGGAAGCAAGCGGTGTTCGCCCACCGCAAGCACATGTGGCATGACCGGCTCAAGGTCTACGACATAGCCCACACGGTCCGCACCGGGCGCTATCGGTATAGCGAGTATCTGGATGGCAAAGGAGAAGTATTATACAAGGAGCTGTTCGACTATCGGGAAGACCCGCTGGAAGAGGAGAACAGGGCAGAGAGGCCGGAATATGCCTGTATTATAGAGGAGTTGACAGGCATGATCAAAAGGGGCTGGCAGGCTTTCCGGCCTAAGAATTGAGTTGCAGGGTGGTTTTTTTCATAACCGGGCTTTTTTGAGAGGAGTGGTATCATGTCCGTTTTACAGCTTCGAAATCATATCCCTATTGGTGCACCGGCGAGAAGGGAACCTGTAGACGGTACAGAGACTTGCATGCGGGTTTCCATGGGATTTGAGCCGGCCTGGTATGTACGGCGGTGCGAAGTGGATTTGGGCGAGCGATGGCACAAGGATCCGCTTTACCGGTATCAGGCCCTTTTCCGAATGAAGAAGGCTCTGGTCACCGCGTTCCCCGGGGTTACCTACTGGAACATGAACGATCCCAGCGATCTGGCTACAATCTCCGGAGTCTTCGGAGCTTACCCCATTCCCCACCTCTTCGGAGTTGGCCTTCGCTATTATAAGAACAGATGGCCGGAGCTGGACCCTGGCGGGAGGCTTAAACCCGAACAGATTGAGACACTCACTGCAGATAGGGTTCTTTCATCTCCCGTAATGGAAGAGCTTAACAGGCAGATGGATATAATCGAGAAAGAATGGGGGATGATCCACGGATATCTCAACTGGCAGGGAGTGCTTAACAATGGGTTCAATATCCGTGGTGATGAGATTTTTACTGATATGCACGAAAGACCGGAGTTTGTGCATCAATTTTTTAACCTTATAACCGATGTGATGATAAAGTTCGGGAAGCTGGTACAGGAAAGGCAGCGTAAAAGCGGCTTTTACATAGACCAGATGAGTGTGAGCAACTGTGTGGTCAATATGATATCACCCGAGGGATACGAGCGGTTTGTCTGGCCGCACGATAAAAGGATTGCAGAGAGTTTCGAGAGGTTCGGAGTACACACCTGTAACTGGGATATTACACCCTATATTGAACCATTGAGAAGATTACCGAAGCTCGGTTATATTGATATGGGGATAAACTCCGACCTATCCAGAGTCAAAGAGGTTTTCCCCCATGCAAGGCGGGCGGTTATCTACTCACCGTGGGTCTTACATCGAGAAAGGATGGAAAAAATACAGGCTGACATGGAAAAAGTCTTCAGGGAGCTTTCTCCGTGTGATGTTGTTATGGCAGACATTCAGTCAGATACACCGGATACCAGGGTAAAAGAGCTTCTTACAATTTGCAGAGGACTTGAATCAGGGGGATGGTGAAGCTATCCTTGAGGCAAACCGGCAGTTTGTAAATGTATTGGGATAAAAACGCTTGTAAAGCGGAAGGAAGTCTCTCTATGGAGACCATACTGGAGCCCTTTCGCCAAATGGCAGGTACTTTCAGGGCAGGAGGAAAGGCGCTTACTTCCTATTTAATACTCCCCTTCAATAAGTGCAAGAAGCTCCTCTCTACCGGTTAAAAAGAACTCTTTCAGGGGCATCCCCGTCCCACCGATTATAAGGGGTCGAGCAGAGGGATATGTTTCAAGAAATCGTGGGAGGCCTTTGGTTTTCCTCATACGGGAGGATTTTACCTCTACTGCAATAGTTCTCTGGTGTGAAGCTACTACAAAATCAACCTCCCAATTTCCTTTTCTCCAGTAGTAAACCGCGTAGGGTAGACCTGCGATGGTGTTGAGAAAATGAGCTCCTACGGCGTTTTCCACCAGACGACCCCGCCGTTCGGGATTCTCCCGTGTGCTTGAATATTCAGCCAGGGAAACAGAGCTTATCAGGGCATTATTCCACAGAATCAGCTTCGGACTGCTGCCCTTCTTAGGTTTATCTCCCCTTTTAAACTGCTCCAATCCGGATAAAAGAAATGCTGACACCAGTATTGAAATATAATGGGCCAAAGTGGTAGTGTTGCCGGCATCGGTGAGCTGCCCCAACATTTTATTGTAAGAGAATATCTCGGCCGGATAATAGGCGGCAAGATAAAATACATGGCGAAGTAGTGTCGGTTTGTTTATGTTCTCAAGTTGAAGAACATCTTTTGCTATTACTGTCTCAATCAGAGAGTCCCGAACACACGCACTCCAGAATGCCTCATCTTTGATATAGTTAAGAGCGCCCGGATATCCCCCGAAAAAAAGCCATTCATCCAACGTTAGACCGAAAGCCTCCTTTACTTCCCTATAACTCCAGTGGTTCAATCGGTGCAGATAGAACCTGCCGGCCAGGCTCTCGGTTAATACTTTTTTTAAAAGCTCCAGTCTGTTGCAGGGACAGTTTCGATTGACTGTAATGGGAAGGGGAAAGGCAGGCATTGATAACTAGTATCGAATTGAGTTGACCTCTTCATACATGGCAATAATATTTTGAGGAGGAA
>QNBH01000298.1 GCA_003645645.1 Spirochaetota bacterium
GGTATGAATATCCTGGAAAGAGCTACTCAAGCACACCCCACGGTAGAATCATTGCAGACAGTTGTGTAACCTGTCACATGACCTTACCCGAGGGAAGGTACTCTTTAAGTCCCGAGGTAGGAGGCCACAGCTTCTATGTAGTGGGTGATGTGCATGGGAGCGAAAAGGTAAATACCGCAGGCTGTGTATCCTGTCATAAGGATATAGGGCAGGCTAGCGGTACCAGCTACTTCAATATAATGGCAAAGGCAGATTACGACAACGACGGTACAGTAGAAACCGTGCAGGGAGAGGTTAAAGGTCTGCTCGAGCTGCTTGTAAACGACAGGGGTACTGGATACCTGCAAAAACTATCTGTTCCTGCTTTCAAGGAGGAGGGAAGCTGGAATATGACCCAATCCACTTTGGAACGTTCCATAAAAGAGTTGGGCGCAATTTAAAACTACAAGTTTATCCTTGAAGACAGGAATGTGGGAGTGCATAATCCCAAATACGCTATTCAACTTTTCATGGACTCAATCCAGCAGCTTGACCCCGGTTTTAATGTATCCAAACGTCCTAGATAGGACCCTGGTACACTTTCGGGATTTTCCCGGATGAGTTGTACAGAATACAAATACATGGGCTGTCGTGATTTCGATCACGGCGGCCTTTTTTTGTATTTCGCAGTGGTGTAAGGCGAAATATTGCGTTCGGTTGATATGCAATTGCCTCTGAATACAGGTTGATTGGCGAGCCTGATATGAGGAGATGTAAGCCAGGTTGAAACAGATCGTTCCTAAAGGATAAAATATTGCCTGATGAAGGAATTAAAGGGTAAACTACAAATAGTCTCCTTTATTGGGTGTTCAAACAGCGGCAAAACAACACTCATCGCAAAACTTATAAAGGAGTTTGCAAGCCGGGGAATTAAGACTGGTGTAATAAAACATTCCAACATTAGGGATTTTCAGGTTGATGTGGAGGGGAAGGATACCTGGCGTTACGCACAAGCTGGTGCGGTGGGTGTGGCAATGGTTATCTCCGGTAAGGTTTTTATATTGAAAAAGACGAGTAATGAAGTGCCTCTGAAAGAAATAGTCAATTTTTTTTCTGGGGATGTTGATTTTATTCTTGCTGAAGGTTATAAACAGGCAGAAATACCCAAAGTTGAGGTTATTCGACCGGAAGTAGACAGGGGTGTTCTGGATACTATTACAGGCAGAATCGCAGTAGTAAGCGATTCGCCTCCCGAAGAGTTATCGGGAGTACCGGAGGTACCTTTCTTCCGTCTGGAAGATGTAAAGGAGCTTGCAGATTTTTTACTAGGAGAATAAGGCCACCGCCCTTGCCTGCGGTGGAATAGAGTAACAAAAGCAACATGCTTTGCAGATTTTTAATATTAAAGACAGGAGGTTAAGTAATGACAACTCGAGCGGAGAAGCTATTTCTCGCTACCCGCCCGTGGTCTTTTTCGATGACCGCCATTTCGGTGACGCTGGGGACGATCTTTATTCTTCAGTTTGACAGGATTTACTGGAAGTTTTATATTCCTGTAACTCTTGCGATGGTGTTTGTACATGCGGCTACCAATTTGATTAACGATTACTTCGATGTAAAAGACAAGGTAGATCGTCCCGATTCACCTACAGCAAAATACAGAGAGCACTATCTTTTGACCGGAACACTTAAGCCTTCGGAAGTACTGGGAATGAGTCTGGGACTGTATGCTCTTGCTGGTCTGATTGGAGTTTATATTACGTTGCACAGGGGGTGGATTATTCCCCTGTTTGCGGTAACAGGTGGTCTTGCAAGCTTCTTTTATACTGCTGGTCCCATAAAATATAAACATAAAGCGTTGGGGGAGATTTCTGTCTTTTTGATGTGGGGCCCGCTGATGATGCTGGGCTCATATTTCGCTCAATCCGGTAATTTTCAAAATGCAGGAAGAGTACTTCTTGTTTCAATCCCCCAGGGATTGTGGGTTGCATTGGTGCTACTGGCAAACAATATTAAAGATATAGGTTACGATCGTGAGGTAGGGGTAAAAACAATAGCCAACATTCTCACTCATCGAGGAGCATTGAGACTCTACACCCTGATGATTATTGCTATATATCTTATAACGATTTTATTTGCAATAACAGGTATACTGCCACTTACAAGCTTTCTCGTTCTTCTCTCTCTGCCTCCTGTTATCAAGCTTATATCTGTTATTCAAAAAGAGAATGAGGTACCTCCCGACGCAGATCCTCAAACTGCACAGGTTGGAATGATCTACGGGGTTCTGCTAATCGCATCTATTTTTATCGGGTATACATTATTTTAGAGCTTAAGAATGACAGACAGAGGAGAAAGAATTAAAAGAAAAGAAAGATGGCTTCCGGTTTTTATCGGATTACCTCTTGCTTTTGCCCTATGGTATTGGATTTTTATTCTTCCGGTGGGCAACTTCTGGCTTAAGATTGTTCTCTCAACTTCCTCTCTTGCAGTTTTATCCTTTATGGACTTACATAAAGGATGGAAAGGCTATTTTTTCCCGGTGGGGGAAGATAGAATTACCCTTCTAATCGAAATCCTATTAGGGATAGGCTCTGCATTATTGCTTTACGGAGTTTTTGTGGCAGGCAAATGGTTTCTAATTACCCTTTCCCCCTCATCCGGGGAGTACATTAGCGCCGTGTATGCACCGGCCGAAGGTTTACCCCGCTGGGTAATTGCAATTCTGCTATTTTTTATAACAAGTCCTGCCGAAGAGATTTTCTGGAGAGGCTTGATACAGAGGAGGGTTACAGAGAAGTTCGGCCCGCTTCAGGGGTTTATGGCTGCCGTATTTTTTTACACGGCTGTGCATATGTGGACTATGAACGTACCTCTTATTCTGGCTGCATTTGCAGCAGGCATTGTATGGGGAGTACTTTATTTATACAGAAAAAAATTACTGCCTGTTATTATATCACATGCACTCTGGAGTATAACTGTTTTTGTGTTTTTTCCGCTGGGATAATCATTGGGGTTTAGTTAGGAATTATGAAGATTACCCGGGTAAGTTCTCGAAGAGAACTTAAAGAGTTTATCTTTTTCCCTGCTTCTCTCTATCAAGACGACCCCTTCTGGGTACCGCCTCTCTGGTGGGAGGAGAGAAAATCCTACAACAAGAAAAATAACCCCATTCTTAAAAACACGGATTTTATTCTTTTACTTGCAAAAGAAAACGGAAGGGTTGTTGCCAGAAACCTCGTTTACATAGATTACGCGTTTAACAAATACTACCGAAGCAGAGTGGGGTTTTTCGGAGCTTTTGAAAGTATAAATGATTCAGAAATTGTAAGACTCTTAATGAAAGAATCGGAGAAATGGCTTGCTTCACAGGGTATGGAGAGTATAAGAGGTCCCATACATCCGGTAGCTGAAAATTGGGGTTTTCTCTATGAGGGTTTTGAATCTTCTCCTGTTTATCTTTCTCCTTACAATTTTCGCTACTATAACGATCTCTTTGATGGATTGGGCTACAGGAAGGCCAAAGATCTCCTTGCCTACGAAGCTTCCGGTCCCGATGGTTACATTGTCCCGGAAAGATTCTTTAACTTCTATAACATGTTTCTTAAGAGGAGACCGAATTTTAGTTTAAGAAAGTTACGTATTAAAGACCTTGAAGAAGATGCAAAACATATCTGGCATCTGGCCAATGAATCCCTTAAAAACAACTGGGGGTATGTGCCTGTAGACTACAACGTAGTGAAAGATATGATAAAAAGACTGCGCCTTATTGTTGATGTGGATGCAGTATGGTTCGTTGAGGACAGGGGAGAGCCCGTTGCCTTTTGTTTAGGCTATCCCGATCTTAATATTATAATTAAAGAAATCAGGGGGTGTCTATTCCCTGCAGGGTTTATAAAAATTCTATTAAAGAATAAAAGGCTGAAAGATTACAGGCTGTTTGCGCTGGCAGTACATCCAGGGTATCACAGTCTAGGTCTGGATGTTCTGCTTTACGTTCATCTTTACAACTCCCTATCACCGAAAAAAATAAGACTCGAAGTAAACTATATCCTCGAAGACAATTACAGGATTAAAAACGCGGTAGAGAAACTTAAATTGCGTTACATAAAGAAATACCGGATATATGAGAAGGAGTTATGATATTTAATCAGTATTAAGAC
>QNBH01000299.1 GCA_003645645.1 Spirochaetota bacterium
ATTTAAAAGCCTAGTTGCTTCATATTTACATTCATCAAGTTCCTCTCTTATTTTTTCAGCTACATAAAAGTTCATTATGAGGAACATAAGCCCTCCCGCAATTATTAATGAGACAATTCTATTAACCCACATCCTTGCTTTTTCGTTTTTAATCATAATATTCTCCTATTTTGTTTTTACTAAAAACTCTTCTTTATTTATGTATGTCCGCTATATTTCCCTCAGGTACTCATTTTTCGGATGATCCATTATGGTAAGAATTTAAAAAGCCCTGAAGTATCGGGGCTTTTTTTGCCGATTTAAAGAGCTACTACATTTGTAGCCTGTAAACCTTTGGGGCCTTCTGTTATTTCAAAAGAAACCTCTTGATTTTCAGCTAATGTTTTGAAACCAGCAGAGTTAATCTCTGAGGAGTGAACAAAAACATCATCACCTTCATCTCTGCTAATGAACTCAAAACCTTTACGCTCATTAAACCATTTTACTTTTCCTGTTGCCATAAAAAACAAAACCTCTAAATAATAAAATTTTATCTTTTTTCAAAAGATTATAAATATTACCATTTTTTTAATTCATTGTCAAGTAAAATAAAATACTAATTTTTTATCATAAAATATGATGTCATACATGCCCTACCTAAACCTTTAGGCCAAATAAATATTTTCTTTCCATGATTTAGTAATTATTCTAAAAAATAGGAAGGTAAAAAATGGAAAAAAATGATAAGAAAAAAATATTATTTGTAGAACCAAAGGAGTACAGTCTAACATGTTTGATAAATTTATGACAATTCCCCTTTTAGGACCTTTATATCTTGCGACAATAGCAGAGCAGGCCGGTTATGATGTATCTGTGATCAATGAAAACATACTTGGAAGAAAGATAAGTTCAGAAGAACTAGCTTCAATTGATATCTTGGGATTAAGTTGCATAACTGCTACAGTTAACAGAGGCAAAGAAATAGCAAGTGAATATAGGAAAATAAGAAAGGCTAATAATCTTAAATCAAGAGCTATCATTGGTGGAATTCATGCAAGCATGATTCCAGAAGATGTTTAACCTTATTTTGATCAAATTATTGTTGGAGAAGCTGAAAAAATAATTATTGCATAATCCGGAGTAAAATTACCACCTTTTCCGGAGTAAAGTTGCCACTTATTCCGGTTTAAAACTGCCACTTTTTAGGGCAATTTCCGGAATGACAACCCCCATAACAATCCAATTCTCTTAAGAATAAAGGTAGTATCTGCCTTTGAAGACTAATTTTCAAAGGAGATACTATGGCACGACGGAGGATAGGGATGAAGAAGATTAGAGAGGTCATTCGACTTAAATCGAGCTCTGAGTTGAGTGATAGGCAGATTGCCAGGGCACTTAATATCTCTCGTCCGGTAGTGGATAAGTACTGGAAGGGGTTCCTTGCCAGCGGGCTTAAACTCCAGCAAATAGGGGAGATATCCGACAGCGATCTGATAAGGCTGATCGATGAACCTAAAGTTCAGAGAAGCAGCAAGTACCGGCAGCTTAGCCAGTATTTTCCCTATTTTGTTGTGGAGCTAAGGCGCACAGGGGTAACTCTACAACGTCTATGGGAGGAGTACAAGCAGAAGCATCCCGATGGTCTTCAGTACTCTCAATTCTGTTATCACTTTCAGCAGTGGCGGGAGAGTTCTTAAGGTACGGATGCACCTTAAGCATAAAGCAGGGGAGAAGATGTTTGTAGATTATGCGGGAAAGAAGCTAAGATATTTCGACCGTGAGAGTGGAGAGGAACATGAGGTGGAAGTCTTTGTCGCTATATTGGGTTCAAGCGGCTTGACCTATGTTGAGGGCTCTAAAAGCCAGAAGGGAGAGGATATGCTTCGTTCAACCGAAAGGGCTATCTGGTACTTTGGTGGCTCTACTGCTGTAATTGTGCCGGATAACATAAAATGCGTTGTAAGCCGCTCTGACCCCTATGATCCCGAGATCAACCCGCAGTTTGCCGAGTTTGCTGAATACTACGGGACGGTGATTATTCCTGCGAGGGTGAGAAAAGCAAGAGACAAAGCTCTTGTTGAAAACGCAGTAAACCTTGTGTACCAAAGGATATACGCAGCTTTAAGAAACCGCACTTTCGGTAGCCTCGAGGAGCTAAATGAGGCGATCTGGGAACAGCTTAAGATACACAATAACAGACCCATGCAACGTCTTAAGATTAGCCGAAGAGAACTCTCCTAAGAGCAGCGAACGCTCAGCTCTAAAGCCCCTGCCTGGCGAAAGATTCCCTCTTAAGACGTTTAAGTGGGCTACAGTACAGTTTAACTATCATGTAGAGTTGCGGGAGGACCTGCATTATTACAGTGTCCCTCATTATCTATACCGCAAAGAACCGAAAACAAGGGTTATGATGATTTACGATGATCGGGTGGTGGCCATCTATTACGATCATATTCGCATTGCTCAGCATAAGCGGGATAGAAGACCCAATGAGTACTCCACTATTAGCGAGCATATGCCGGAGAATCATCGTTTTTATGCTCAGTGGAGCCCTCAAAGGTTTAGAAGCTTAAGCTCAATCCATAGGAGAGGAGGTGGAGAGGGTAATAGATGCGGTACTTAAAAGCCGCAAGTATCCGGAGCAAGCCTATAAGGTATGCATGGGTATTCTTAATCTTGGAAAGAAGTATGGCAATGAGAGGTTTATACAAGCATGTGTTAAGGCGAATGAGCTTGGAATGTGTTCACTTAACCGGATTGAGAGCTGGATCAAAGAGAAGCTGGAGAAAGAGAGACATCCGCAGTTGGATCTGGAGGTTTGCATTCCACAGCACTGTAATATCCGCGGAAGTGGATACTACAACTTAAAGTAGCGGAGGAGAAGAGATATGAATAACAATCAAGCGACCTTAGAGAAGCTTTCTGCAATGAGGCTTCATGGTATGGCCAGAGCCTTCAGGGCTACCATGGAGGGTGGGATGAAGCACTCTTTCAGTGCCGATGAGCTTTTAAGCCATCTGGTTGATACGGAGTGGGACGATCGGCATAATCGAAAGATAGCACGTCTTATTAAGGTTGCTAAGTTTCGCTACCCGGCTTCCTTTGAGGAGATCGACTTTGGCCTTCCGAGGAATCTGGACAAAAATCAAATGCTTCGGCTCTCAGATTGCTCCTGGATCGAAAGGCATCAGAATATCCTTATAACCGGGCCGACTGGCGTAGGAAAATCGTTTCTCGTTTAAGGCATTGGGCCATCAAGCCTGTATGTTTGGATTTAAGAGCAGATACTACTCCTGCTTAAAGCTTTTCAAACAGTTAAAACTGGCCAGAGCCGATGGTAGTTATCTTAAGCAATTGGAAGAGGTGCAGAAGCAAAGCCTATTGATCCTTGATGATCTAGGACTTGAGCCCTTCGATACCTCAGTACGTCTGAGCTTACTGGAAATCCTGGAAGAGCGGCTTAGAAAGAGATCGATTATTATTGTCTCTCAAGTACCCATTGGCGCCTGGCATGATTTGATAGGAGATCATACCATAGCCGATGCCATCTGCGATCGTATTCTCTACAGCGCTCATAGGATCGAACTTAAGGGAGAATCGGTTAGAAAGATATACTCCCAAAAGACCAGCTTAAGGAGGGAAAATGAGCAAAAGCCTTAGATTTAGAGAACTACCTTTTACAGAGGCTTTTAAGCCTGATGGAAATGACATGATTGACGCTCATGTGGAAACCTTGGAAGAGAAGGTTTCCACAATTGCTTGGAAAAGTCTTCGACTTTACCACAATCATTTGGATAACTGCTTCGCAGTTACCCACATTTCCACAGGCTCTGCAACTAATATTTTTTTACGGTTAAGAAAAAACGAGCAGTTTTGAGCCTTTTTTATTGACTCAAAATTGCCACTTTGATATTTAAGAAGAATAGGAATTGGATGACGGTCTGAGTGGCAATTAATTTCCGGAATGGGTGGCAACTTTCACCGGAATATGCATTTTTTTCTATCTCAAAAGGAGGTTATTGCCAGTAGCATGGGAAGAGAGGTTGAGCGGATGAAAAGGGCAGTTAGTTTGGCAGCGGAAGGTCAAACAGTGGCCGTAGTTTGCAGTGGAGACGCCGGCATCTATAGTATGGCCGGGCTCGTGGATGAGATAG
>QNBH01000300.1 GCA_003645645.1 Spirochaetota bacterium
CGGGTATAGGAGGAATTGCTATATCTTTCCCGGCCAAATCAGAAACATGTGTGAATCGGCATACATCGAGATTCGTAACATTGTTGCCCGAAATGATGGAGTCTATAATCGGACCGCCCGCAAGAGTGGGATCGCTAATGTCCGCTATACGTTCCTAACAACGCTTGGACTCATTACCAAGCAGGTACACGTTCAATTTTACTTCTTTCGCCAATCTGGCCTGTCTTTTGTCGCCTGTAACAAAACGTGAACACGATAAATACAGTGCATTGGAAACATGCAGGATATCAAGAGCCCGGCACAGTAAATTCCTCGTATGTGTTCGTGAAATCACCTCGGCTTCTTTATAAATCCTATCCCAATCGGGGGAGAAAGTCTTTAATCGATTCGCCTTGATATCTGAATCAAATGCAGCAACGGCTTTCTCAAACTCTTCGCCGAGTATAATTCCTCTTCCAAGCTGAGCTCTTAAAGCATTACGGATCTCCAGCTCATGAAGAGGTGAGAGGGGAATCTGCCTTTCCGCAGAAGCCAGTTTGATGACTTCTTCTGAATAACGCTCTTTAACATATAGTTTTACCAGCACACCGGAATCGAAATATACATCCATGTTCAATCCCTGTCACTGTAAATGATATCGGACGCGGGCGGGTTGATTCTTTTCTTTCCATAGATGTTGTTTAACCGTTCCATTAAATCCGGCCAGGGATCCGGAGATTTCTTTTCCTCAAGAGGTACAATACGTGCGACTGCTCTATTACGGCGTGTTACTTCGATAACCTCTCCTTTAGCGACTTCATCAAGGATAGCACGAAGATGGTGTTGCAAATCACGAACGTTAATTGTTTTCATGTATTACATTTTGCATTACTTTTTATACATAGTCAATTAGAAACCCAAACTTCCCTGTAGAGATGGATACGGGAAGGTGATAATGGAAGCTTAAAACCTTATATCACTGCTGCCCAGAATTCTGCCCGGCTTAAGGTGTGATACTTAATATGAGAGATAGGCAACTATCTCATTGAATACCATCTCGGCTTAGGTAAGCGGATACATGTGCTTAACAAGTGCACGGTCTGCCAATAGGTTCGTACCCCCCGTTTGAGCTTCCGCGCGCTGGAACCACATAGCACAAACCGTAACCGTCGAGATTCAATGAGTCTATAAGCCTCATCCAAAAGAGCCGGTACTTTCTGCATTTCGTCAAGAACCACCCAGCTACCTGTCTGTAGGGATTGTACCTCATTGAAAAGAAGATGAGGATTTCGCTCCAGCCTCAATGCTTCTCGGGAATCCAATAAATTGCAGGAAACGGCATCATGAAAATGTTTCCGTATCCAGGTGGGCTTCCCCGTTTTCCTCGGGCCGAATAGGAATATTGATCCTTTCGGCTTTTCGAGTAATCTTGTATACATAGTTGTCATAACTACCGTAAAAATGACAACTGTTAAGGCATAATTCCGGTTTTCCCCCCGGTTTGTCAAAATCAAGCTTGCACTAAAAAAAATACTATAATATCATTAAAATCATGAAGCAAAAGTACCACCTTCCCTGTATTAATAGATACGGGGAGGTGATTATGGCACTTTTGGAAAAGGAAGTTACCATAAAGGGTCTAAAGGGATCGAAAATCGTACGCGCCCTTTTCGACAGCGGGGCAAGCTATTCCTGTATCCGGCGCAGTGTGGCGGAACAGATCAGCATGCTCGAGCAACTTGAAGAACCGATGGAGTTTGCAACGGCTGATGAGGGCACCTATGTGAGGGCTGACCATGTGGTGCACCTCTCCTTCTTTTTCCCGGATACCAAACGCAGATTTACCGATGAGTTTATGGTTCTCGAAACCCTCTCGGAAGACCTTATCATCGGTGCAGTAACAATGCAGAAATGGAAAATCCGCCTCGACTTCGACACCGAAGAGGTGCTTTACGATAAAAAAATGCATAAGCTTCGGTTGTAGGAGGAGTTACTATGTCTTTCCCGGCCAAATCAGAAACACCTAAAACATACGCCGACTACGCTAAATTACCGGAAGGCGCCCCGTATCAGCTTATCGGTGGAATGTTTGTAAAAAGCCCTTCCCCTACAGTCAATCATCAACGTATAATCAAAAGAATTGCACAAACATTAATTCCTCTCGAAGAAAAAGGTCTGGGCGAATTATTTCATGCTCCCATAGACGTATATTTAAGCGATACTGAAACCTACCAGCCGGACATCATCTTTATTACAGTTGAACGATTATTTATTATCGGAGAGAAAAAAATCGAAGGGGCACCCGATATGGTGATAGAAGTCCTATCGCCACGTACGGCATATTACGATCTGGGCCACAAAATGAAGACTTACCAAAAATCCGGAGTAAGAGAATATTGGGTTGTCGATCCTATGGAAAAATCGATAGAGTTATATGAAAACGCAGGGAAAGTTTTCCATCTGTCATCGAAAGCCGAAAAGAGAGGAGAGGTACAATCAATGCTGTTTCCCTCCCTTCATGTTTGTGCAGAGTCGATATTCTTTTGACCGACAGCCGCAGGTATCCAAACCATTGATACGGGAGTATCATTGAGTACGCTCACCATTGAAATTCCCAAACTCCTTGTTGATACCGGCGGCGTAATCAACAACTGCCTCTAAACGTCGATTACCTCAACTATGAAAAGCCCGCTGAGCAAGTATAATAATTAAACTGATCCACCCAGTCTGCCTAAGTCTTTCCAGCTTAACACCTGAGCATATTTTCTTTTGACTGATATATCACCGGAATAGACGAGAAACGATTCCTCGGGAAGCACATTGCTTAATTCCTGATATTTCTGTAGCCCTTTAAAAAACTCCTGATTTATTGTCGCTCCTGATTTTATCTCCACCGGTATCGGAAAGCCCGACCGGTCAATTATCAGGTCTATCTCGTTTCCGGAGCTGTCCCTGAAAAAGAAGGCATCGGGTTGTCTGCCTGCATGGAAGGAATTTTTTACATATTCAGATATGATAAAGTTTTCAAATAAGTTTCCCTTTAGATAAAAGGAGTACAGGTCTTCCTTCCTTCGTATCCTCAATAAAGAGGTTGCCAAGCCGGTATCATAAAAGTACAGCTTGGGTTGTTTTATGACTCGTTTATTATAGTTTTTAAAATGAGGATTTAAGAGAAAGATGATGTAGCTTGCTTCCAGCACGGAGATCCATGACTTAGCAGTTTTATGATCGATCCCGAGGTCATTTGCAATAGAAGAATAGTTAAGCACCTGACCCACCCGGGCAGCACATAATTGTAAAAATCGACTGAAAGTATTAAGGTCACCTATGTTTTTGATTGATCTGACATCTCTTTCAACATATGTTTGTAAATAGTTTGGATAATAATCCACCGGTTCAATACCCCTGTCATATATGGCAGGATACATACCTGAAAAGAGGTAATAGGTTACATCTTCATACCAGTATCTGGTGGGCTTTAATTCCTCCAGGGTAAATGGAAAGAGGTTTACCAGTCCGACCCTCCCTGCCAGGCTTTGAGTGATTTTTTCCATGAGAAGAAAATTTTGACTTCCCGATAAGATTATTTTTCCCATCACCCTGGTATCATCCACAAAGGGTTGTAAATAGGAGAAGATTGCCGGCACCCTTTGGGCTTCATCAATGACTATCCCGCTATCTCCATATTGCGCGAGGAATCCACGGGGGTCTTCTTCCAGGGCTAAGCGATCATCAAGATTTTCCGCATTTACATAGGCATAGTGAGGAAATAACATTTTCAACAGAGTTGTTTTTCCTGACTGTCTCGGACCAGATACCGATATAATTGGATATTTATCGGTCAATTTTTTAATATACGATTCCAGACTGCGCTTTATCACATTTCTACTATATCAGATCCTGCAAACCATTGCAATTACAAATTGGGAATTTAATTCCCAATTTAAATGAGTGCTGAAGAGGCCGATCAACTGGGCCCTCATTCGTACTCGAGACGTCCGGAGAACTTAACAGCCCTTGGATTCATTTCCGATCAGGTGGATGTCCAATTTCGCTTCTTTCGCCAATCCGGCCTGTCTTTTGTCGCCGGTTATAAACCGCAAGCATGAAAAAC
>QNBH01000301.1 GCA_003645645.1 Spirochaetota bacterium
CGGTGAGACCCAAGTTCAAGGATGTTGCAGAGAAGATAAGTCAATACCAGGAACTGAGAACTGATGATCGAGTAAAGGATTACCTGACTGCCTCCATGGATAATTTCTACGAGATATGTAAGAGCATCGTCAATACCATGAATATGAACGTTCGGGATATAACCGATGTACCCAATGGATGCCAGTTTATAGCTGTAGAGGAGGAACAGAGGTGGGTAGCAGTCAGAAAAATGCCCAAGCTGATTCGCTTCTTAAGAGTTACAGATATGATTACAGAATCATCTGTTAGAGCATTGTATGAGGAGATGAAAAAACTAAATATTCCTCGAGGGATAATATTTTCCAGTTCCAATTTTTCAAGAAAGGCTCTTGACTTTTCGGAGACAAGACCCATTGATCTTTACGGGAAGGAGCATCTCCAGGAGGTGTTAAAGAAAGTGGAGATACCCCAACATTCATCAAGAAGATGAAAATACTATGCGTCTCCGATCAAAAAGATCCCCTTGTTTATTCTAATAGCATAAAATCCCGATTTAAAGATGTCGATATTGTTCTGGGAGCAGGGGATCTTCCACTGGAGTATTATGAGTTTATCGTAACTTCACTGAATAAACCCTTGCTTTTCGTAGTCGGAAACCATAATTTAAGGGAAGTAAAGTTATATAGAAAAGAGTATCAGAGCGAATCTTTTATACAGAACAACTTTGAAAGGGAGAGCAGATCTCACGGAATAATTTATGCGGGAAGGGATGTTAAGTATATAAACGGCTTGATTATAGCAGGTCTGGGCGGAAGCATTCGGTATAATAATGGCTATAACCAGTTTACCGATGCTGAGATGTTTTTGCAGATACTTAAGCTTATTCCGAAGCTGCTGTGGAACAGAATCGTTTATGGCAGGTATCTTGATATTCTTCTTACACATGCTCCACCGTGGGGTATCCACGATAAAAAAGACAGGTGCCACCGGGGTTTTAAGAGTTTCTTATGGTTTATGCGAAAGTTCAAGCCGAAATATCTGATTCACGGCCATATTCATCTTTATGATAGAAATTGTCCTCGTGTTACGAGGTACGGGGATACAAAAGTCATAAACGTCTATGGACATTTTACAATTGATACCGAAGAGGATAGTGGATAAAGCGAAAAATGGGAGATACATTCATAGATCAACAGGCTAACAGTGACTTCTATAGAGCGCGAAGCAAGGAGTTTTTCTCTAAAATATTCAACATACTCGATCCAGAAAAACATGAGCTCCTCTCTCTTAAAGAAGTAAGGGAGCTTATAAAACCTAAAGGCGAGCATTACAGGGGGCTTAAGGTTGTACCAGTATCTCTTATTGTTGGAAGCGAGGGCAGGTACCAGGACTTTAACAAGACATTCCTCCCCCGTTTCGATCACATAAAACCCAGATGGGTTAATATCGATAAGGCACACCTCAAGGATATAGTGCTACCCCCCATTAAACTATACAAAATAGGTGCTGTTTATTTTGTAAGAGACGGAAATCACAGAGTCTCAGTAGCCAGAACACAGGGGGCGGAAGCCATAGATGCGGAGGTGATAGAGCTCGATTCGGAGATTCCCATTAATCCTTCCATGACCAGGCAGGAACTGAAGCAAGCAGTAATAAACTACGAAAAGGAGAAGTTTTACCGTGATACCTGCCTTTCTTCTGTCATCCCCTCTGAGCAGTTGCAGTTTAGCGCTACAGGACGTTACGACGAAATAATGAGGCATATCGAGGGTCATAAATACTACCTTAATCAGAATCACGAGAAAGAAATCGAGCTCATGGCAGCGGCAAAATCGTGGTATGAAAATGTATTTCTCCCTGTCGTGAGAGCAATCAGGGAAGAAAAATTACTTTCAAGGTTTCCCGGAAGAACGGAGGCAGATCTCTATGTATGGATTGTAAAGCACTGGGATGAACTCAAAAAGAAATACGGTAATGAATATCCGATCCATCGCGCAGCAAGAGATTTTTCCGATAAATACGGTAAAGGCCCCTGGCAGCAGATAAAAGGATTTATAAAGCATCTTTTAAAATACCTCTTAAGGTAGATTTAAAATCTGTACGGACCGGACGCTATACCAACCCCACGCCTTTCATCGTATGCATACACGTAAGCATAAGAGGCAGATTCTGCTTGCCTTAAATCTGGAAACAGCTTATCCCTCGCTATTTCTTTATCTCCCGTACTGTGGGTAAGAATACCTGTTCCTACACTATCATAGAGCCAGAGTGTATGTTTAGAGTAAACACTGTCTATCGTGAACTTATTCTCTTCCACAAGGAGAGTGGGAAAGTCAATTTGGGATTGTGTTAGCTTATCTGCACCCAGGTAGATTTCTCCCTCATCCCTGTTTCCCCCGGCATCTATAACGATCACGCGATATGTCCCTCTCGGAAAGGCCGAGTAATCGGCCATCACTATCCGATTACTGCCCAGCCAGGAGTATCCTTCGCTCTCTTTACGCTCCCAGTTGTCGTTGTTCAACTTCCAGAAAAGCTCTGCAGAATCATTTATAATGTATACCGACTCGACGTCTTCAATCCCGTCTTCGTCCATTGGATGAACAAAGATGCTTAAGCTCTCATATACAATATCAATATCCTTATCTTCTACAATCGTAAGCTGCCAGAAAAGCTGCTGTATTTCAGGTGGGTTTTCTTTACAGGAGAAGAAAAACAGAAAGAAGAAGAGGATTATTGCTGTTAAAAGAGTTTTCATTCTATCCTGTGGCTTCCCTGTTGATAACCGGTTTAGCATAGATTTCTATGGCTACTTTTTTTATCTCTTCATGTAATTTCTCAAAACGTTTTAGAAAAACCTTTACTTCCTCTTCCGTATAGTGTTCTTTGTATTTATTGGTACTAAAAAACATGTCATAGGCCATGTAATTTGTAGGCCACAAGCGATAATTCGCATGAATAAAACGGTCTATTTCAGATGCTACATGTTTGGCATCTTCCCAATTACCATGCAGTGGAGGGTAGCCGAAGGAGTAGTGAACCCTTCCTTTATACTCGTTTATCCCTTTGAGTATGCTTATGAGATCCTCTCGATGGCGCTTCTCGTATTTAATCTGTGTTCTCGATTTATAAACTTCCTTTGCTTTCATCTGATCGCATGGATCATACTCGTATGAGATGGCCACCGGTATGATCTTAAGTGCGTTTATGGAATCGGAAAAACTCATCCCGCTCTTTCTTTGAGCGAGATAGAGCATTTTTATCAAGGATGGATTTGTTCTGTCATCTCCTTCTTTTGCCCTACCCCCCTTCTGGGCAATCCAGATTGATGAACCCATGTTAAGTCTGTACCAGATGTACCTGGAGAGCCGCAAAGATTCATGCATCTGTTCCCTCACGGGAAGATTGCGTTTTACCAGAAAGCTTTTATTTATCCTTATGAGATCGGATACGAACTCGTTAATCAGAAGGTTATCTCCGAAGGCTATCTCGGGAGTTTTCATCCCCTTTTCCATTAGAAAATAACACAGGAAAGCAGAATCCAGGACAATGTCTCGATGGTTTGTTATGAAAATGTATCTGTCTTTTGGATCGATGTCTTCAAGCCTGGAAGCTGTCAACTCTTTCATTGTTCTTTCGGCTATCCATTCGAGTACCGTTTTTTTCATAAAATTTCTGTGGAAATCATCAACATTGTGTATTTGATAAAGCTTGAGTCTTAAATAAAATCTGATCAGAGCCTCAAAGGGGGTAACTATAAAATTGGGACATCGAGGCCATACAAACCTTCTTAAGGCCGATATTATCCATGGATGCTTGCGAATACGGTCTAATACTTGCCTGATTTCGTGATCACGATAAGGTCTAATATCTTCAAACTCTTTATCCAGATCTTGTTCTTTATTCTTGTTATAATCTGTCAAAAATACCTTCCTGTTGCAGTAGTGATACTTCTTAAAAAGATCCCCTCAATCATGAGTTAAGGCAAAGGTGATATTTAACCGTTACTCATCAAATAGTAATCATAAAGGAACCTCGCAGGAGATTAAGAGTAGTATAACATAGATGTGATTGTTTTGAGAATACCGTTAGAAGAAAA
>QNBH01000302.1 GCA_003645645.1 Spirochaetota bacterium
GAAGGCTCATCCAGAAGCAGAAGTTGTGGATTGGCCACAACTGCCCTGCAAATCTCTACCCTCCTCCTGTCCACCAGGGAGAGATCCCTCGCCCTACGATAGCAGTTAGCCGAGAGTTCCGGATCGAAGATGGAAAGCACCTCAAGGCATTCCTCTGCCTTCTCAGAAAAATCCTTTACTATTGCCCTATAGTTAAATATAACGGGTAGTATTCCCGGCTTCTCTCTAAGGAACATTCCCAGAAGCACATTGTCGAGCACGCTTAACTCCAACCACAAACGGGAGTTCTGGAAGGTACGAATGATCCCCCGTCTTGCAATCTCCTGTTCGCTCTCTCGTCCTATATCGTTTCCTTTAAAAAAAACCCTACCTTCTGTGGGTCGGTATATCCCTGTAACCACATTGAAAAAGGTAGTTTTACCAGAACCGTTAGGCCCGATTAAGCCCAGAATCTCGCCTTTACTTGCTTCCACATCGACTCCGTCCAGAGCTTTAAGACCGCCAAACTTCATCACTATATTCTTTGCCTCTAAAAGTACACCATCGGAACTCTTCATCTTCGGCTTTCCTCTTTCATCTCTTCTTTAAGCCGGTATCTTCTTGTACCCGCCGGGATCAACCCCTGCCGTCTGAACAGGAGCATGACGATAAGAATCAATCCGTAGAACATGAGCCTGAAATCCTGAAAAGCCCTGAACTTCTCCGGAATTATGACCAGGAGAAATGCTCCTGCCACCACTCCCGTTATGTTGTCGGCACCACCCAGAATTATCATGGATACAAAGAGAAGCCCTATGGCAAAGGTCATGTTCTCCGGAGATATAAAACCTACAAAATGGGCATAGAGCACTCCTGCTATACCCGCAAAAACAGAGCCAAGTAGAAATGCAAGAAGCTTGTATAGGGTTAAGTTTATTCCATAACACTTGCTTGCGATCTCATCTTCTTTTAAGGCATTCCAGGCCAACCCCAGCCAGGAGTTACGGAAACGCCACGAGAGAACAATGGCAATAATAACGATCAGCAGAACCAGATAGTAATAAAAAACACCTCCAGGGATGTTAATGCTTCCTACTTTTACCATCTTAGCGAAACTGTAGCCGAAGAATACCGGTTTAGGTATTCCTGGAATGCCGTCAGGTCCGCCTGTCCACTCCATATTATGTACCATGAGAAACGCAATATAGCAGAATGCTATGGAGACCAGAGCCAGATAGAAGCTCTTGGTCTTAAGGGAAGGCCATCCCAGAATAAGACCGAATACCCCGGTGGTTATTACTGCTGCAGGAAGCCCCAGCCAGAAAGAAATACCAAGGTTTACAGCAAGCAATGCCGATGTGTAGCCCCCGATACCTAAAAAGGTGCTCTGGGCGAAGCTTACCATTCCGCAGCCTCCCACCTGAAAGTTCAGTCCGAGCGCTGCAATGATGTATATCAGAGCAAAGGTTAAAACATGAATAATGTAGGCGCTTCTTAGAAAAAAGAAGGGTAAAATAATAACAAGTACCACAGAGAGAACGAGTGACTCCTTTCTGAATCCGGTAAAGGCGGCACTTATACTTTCCATCAATTTTTCTATATTTACTGTTAGCAGGGCTCCTGCACCGAAAAGTACTATCACAAGGATATTGTAGATGAGTTTTTCCGCTTTCATAAACAACACCAGCATGAAGAAAACGAACAGCTCAATCAACAGCACATAAAAAAATCTTCCGGTTTGTTTATCACTCATAAGTCTCTCCTATACCTTTTCCTGTAGCTGTTCTCCCAGGATTCCCGAAGGACGGAATATGAGAAACAACAGAACCACCAGGAAGGAGAACACATCCCGGAATTGAGATGCGCCGGGAATGTAGGCAGAGGCAAATGTTTCTACGAAAGCCATTAAAAAACCACCCATGATAGCGCCGAATATGGAGCCGAGCCCTCCCACAACACTCGCAGAGAATCCCTTGATACCGGCCATTGCACCCATATCGTAGCGAAAAACCGAATAGTACATACCGTTCATAAAACCTGCAATTGCCGCTAGGGATGCACCGATAAAAAAGGTTATGGATATTCCCCTGTTTACGTTTATCCCCATCATGGAAGCCGCCTCAAAATCCTGAGAAATCGCCTCTATTTGTGCACCGATACGGGTCTTTTTTATAAAATAGAACATGAAGAGAAACAGGAACAGTGTAATTACAAGAATGAGAATCTCCATTACGGACATATCAAATCCACCTGCTCTGATTACAGTTCTGTCGAAGTCGAGCGGGAATGTCTGCGGATTGGAACCCTGTGGATAGAAGTTTTTAAGAACCTGTTCCAGAAAGATTCCGGTTGCAGCAGTTATTAGAAGCGGCATTAGAGAAGGAGCCGTCCTGAGGGGGCGGATAATGACACGCTCTACCACAACTCCGATAAACCCCGTAAATGCCATTGCCACAAAAAGAAAAAGGATGATTAACACACCTCTTAGAAAGGAAGTACCGAAGTTTATTCCTAAAACGACAGAAATGAGGGCAGTTGCGATAAACAGTGCCACATAGGCAAAATCACCATGGCAGAAGACAACTACATTCAGGACTCCGAAGAAAAGAGTAAATCCTATGGCTATCAGCGCATATTGACATCCCAGCATAAGGGCGTTTTTTAGCTGTAGTAAAAATATTGCTTCCACAGGCTTTCGCCTCCTGCGATATAGAATTAAAACCGGCTGCCCCACCTTACACAGGCTTTTGCACGGGCGGGACAGCACTTAAATAGTTTTCTTTAAGTTTTTTTCATATCGCAATCTTCGATCGCAACTGAAAGGAAGATTGCGATGTGCTATGGATTTCGGTAGATCTTGTTTTTTAGCGTTAAAATTTTTAATAAAAAACAAAATCTCGATTCTGCATAGCATAAAGGCCGTGGATTACTTACCCGGAAGCTTTCTCTCTCCTGTTGCGTATTTTGATTTCTCAAAAAGAACCCAATCACCATCCTGGCTTACCAGTCTTGTAACAGCAGCAAGAGTGGTCTGTCCCTTCTCATCGAATGCGTATGTACCGAAAATTCCCTCGTACTCGATATTTCTGATGGCATCTATCATCTTTTCCCGGTCGGGACCTACCTCTTTTAAGGCCTGAAGAATTATGCCGGCTGCATCGTACCCGTAAACGGTTCTTGCACTGATAGCCTCTTTATATCCCGCTTTTTCGTACTTTTCTACAAAGAGAGGCCATTTTTTAAGCTCTTCCGCCCTTCCCTTACCTATTATGACAGTCCCCTCGGCAGACTCCCCTGCCACATCGTTGTAGTTTTCACTATCGATGCCGGAGATGGCGCTGTAGAGCATATCCGTTAGTCCTGCCCTTAGCATCTGCTTCCGAATGAGGGCTCCCTCTGTTACAACACCACCGAAGTAAAGAGCCTGAGGAAGGGGGCTTAACCCCTTTATCTTGGTAAGGATTGCCATGAAATCCGTCTCTCCCACATTTATCTCATCCACAGAAGCAACACGGACATTTCTCTTCCTGGCGTCATCCATGAAGTAATTCAGACACCCTTTCCCGTAAGTGGTGGTATCGCTTATTACACTGAAATTGTTATAACCCAGATCATCCACCACCCAATCAAAAAAAGCCTCTGTCTCGGTAATGAGTGTGGTGCAAATTCTGCTAATCTCTTCCCATTGAGCGCCGTACTTTTCGGTTATGTCTGGGTGAATGGCGCTCCATACAATCATGGCCACTCCGCTTTCGTGAAATACAGGCGCAGTTGCAAGAGCAACGGGACTGTTAAAGTGCCCGGCCGCCGCAACAACCTGGGGATCTGAACAGGCTTTCTGTGCAGCGGTTACACCCTGCTCCGGAACCGAACCGTCATCCAGTGCCATGAGTTCGATTCTATAGGGGAACTCGCCAGATTGGTTGGCCTCGTTTATGGCAAGCTCGAAACCGTTCCTGCCATTGATCCCCTGCTGCGCATTTCCTCCGGTAAAGGGGGCGATAAATGCGACCTTTACCACCTCCTCCTTCTCTCCCGCTGCAAAAAGCATAGAAGA
>QNBH01000303.1 GCA_003645645.1 Spirochaetota bacterium
CGGGTATAGCGTTCGCTCTCCTTAAGGCTTAATTCACCAAGCTCTACATTGTACTCTTTTGCAATAATCCCGGCTATAGCTTCCACTCCTTTAAGGAAGCCGGTACTGTAATCCCCGGTTCTGAAATGAGGAATAATAGATTTATCCATGATTTCTCCGGCAAGTCCATCGGGAATTGCGCCCTCAAGCCCATAGCCCACCTCAATACGAACCTTCCTCTCTTTTAGGGCAAGAACTATCAGCACACCGTTATCTTCTCCCTCCTTTCCTATTCCCCACTTTGAAGCCAGTTCTATAGAAAAATCTTCTATGGTCGGGTAAGGCTCCATGGATTCCACAGCAGCAATTGCGATTTCCGCTCCGGTCTTCTCTTCCACGGCTTTAATTATTGCATTTATCTTCTCTCTGTCCTCCGGCATGATTACACCCGCATAATCATTTACCCATCCTTCGGGTCGGGGAAGTTCCTGAACAAATAAGGGTAATCCGGCTATGAGCAGAAATAACGTTGTAAATAGTGTCTTTGCGATCTTTTTTTCGGAATTAGTATTTCCTGGATAAAACAGCATATCTCTCATTCTTTCAACTCAAAGGTATCTACAGTTTTGATCAGACTCTGGAGTTCCGAGATAATCCGGTTAACCAGCTCTTTAACCTCTTTTTTTTCTCCCTCCCGGTAGCGAAGAAAGTCCCTGAAAGACTCCACATCCAGTGAAAAAACCTCTCCCACCTTATCCAGAACCTCACTGCTTTTTTCGGGAATTGTGTCGACTCCTTTGAGGCGGAGAAGACCCCTGAAGAGGGTTATTACCGAACCGAATCCTTTTTTAAGTTGTTTCCCCAGGATCCGCTCTTTACCGCGTGATAAAATTACAATCTGGCGAAGGGTATTTACCGCGCCGCGTAATTCATGCTCAAGCTGGTTACGAAGATTTTTCCTGCTCATCTGTAAGGCTTCTGTAATGTCTTCACCATGAATAATCTTATGTTTCTCTTTGATATCCATGTATTCCATTGGAAATACATCTGCAGAGTTAAGAAACTCTCTTTTAGAAAGCACAAGTGGGGTAACCCTGTTTTTATTTATAAATTTGGCTGCCATGGAACCAAACCTGGCAAGCTCTTCTGCCACCGGATTCTCCAGAACTATCAGAGCATTTATATCGGAGATATTCTTTCTGAAGTTTCCGCTCAAATAGCTTCCGTAAAGAAGAACAGAGACAAGGTTGCTCCCAAAGGTTTCTTTTAGTAAGGAAGTAAATCTTTCTTCAAAGGTATTTTTTTTGCTCATTTGAAAAACCTCTTCTATTTTTATCTTTTTCTACTAACTTTCCTCATGGTGTACTCGTAGTAATTTCCTCTTTCTCCCGATCCTCTGCCGTAATAGTGCCATTTTGGAAAATTGAAATCCGCAGTTATTGAACGGGGAACCAGCAATACGGCTTGAAGGAAAGCTTCCAGATTTGGAACATTGTATATATTTATCTCGTATCCCCACTCGCTCATCTGTTCGAATACAATTCTTATATCCTGATTAAGCCAGCTTAAGGAAAACCTCACTATTCCCCACTCCCTGTACATCTCAAGAATCTCTCTGGCCTTTTCCGGTGTACTCTCTATCAGAGGTACCAGAAAATCAACCGGACACTGAAGAATTGCTCCGGGCATTGCCGAAGAAAGTTTTTTAAAACCGGCTTCATGAAGCCTCTCCACATTACCATTAAACCACAGGTCGGTTTTTTTAATTCCTATTTTTTCTATAAGAGCAAGTAGACGATCGATAAGATAACTACCCGCTTTTAAATCAAACTTGATAGACTTTCCTGCTCTGTGTAAACGCGTAACCAAAGATTCCAGGGATTGAAACTTTTCATCGCTTTCCAGAGGATGATTTTTAAAGGAATCATGTCTTAAAATTAATTCATTCCCTGTAGGATCCCAACGGACATCGCATTCACCCCATGTGATATCTGATGCCAGAAATTGCCTTAAGTTTGCTTCATCATTGACTCCATGCCAGACAAACTGTATATGCCTTGGTAGGTCTTTCTCCGGAATCAGTTCGGTAAGATCGAACGTTTCTCCTTTGGCAGAGTTGGGAGGAAGTCTTCTTTTTTCCGATTCAAAAATAGTCTCTGCATGAAGTAAAAGAATCTCCTTTTTTAAGTCAATTTTTGATACTGCACTTAAATTCTCGGGTTCATTATCTATAAACGCCACTATCCGTAAACCCTTGCTCTTAAAGTACTTTATCCCTTCTACCTTGGAAGCACTAACATCCTTACCCCACCCCGCAGGATTCATATAAAGATACTCATCGGTAAAGCTCACTCTATATTCCTTGCCCAGCTCATTGAGAGACCGGAGAGTATCTTTTCGAATGGATTCGGGCCGCCCTGTATTAAGTCCTATAAAGGTGTTTGGCTGTAATTGAAACCAGCGTATCACTTCCAATACTCCTGGATATGGCCGATGAGATTCCAGAATAAATGATGGCGACCATCGGTCTTGATTATACCAGAGAATTATTTCCTTTCTCTTCTCTTCGGGAATCTGAAATTGTTCAAGAAGCAGATCGATCTGATTTTCATGAACACGAATATCATCAAAACTAAGATTGCTAAAAAATCTTGTGTTGTGATTAAAATCATAAGCTTTAAGCACATGAAAAATCATATAACGCATGTCCAGAATTGTTCCATCTATATCGAAAAGTATTATCAGCTTCTCTTCTGGATACATTTTTCTTTTTTTTTCATAATGAGAGGCCAGCTCGGCCATCCAGTCTCTTTTCATGTTTGATCGATTCCGCCCCGCACCATTTAATAAAATATGCCTTATGCTATTACGACGTCAAGTTGCACTGTTTAACAAAATTTTATATTTGGTTGCAGCTATGCCGCTCTGGGCTATTTACAGTCGAGACTTTGTTTTTTTACCTGAATTTTTAAACGCGAAAAAACAAAATCTACCTTAGTCAATAGCACATCACAACCTGCTTTAAGTTGCGATCGTAGATTGCGATATGATTGACAATATAATAAAATTATTAACACTTTGTCATCCCGCTCTTATAGATTAACCAACTTGATTCCATAGTTTAACAGCTTTTCGGTAAACTCGATAGAGGGATGTAAGATCTTCGATACATGATAAACCTTTCCTTGAAAAATCTCTTTTTTCGAATATCCTGCTTATACCCAAAAAGGGAATACCCGCCTTTCCGGATATCTCTCCATCTTTCAACGAATCACCCACAAATAACACTTCATTCGGTTTAAATCCATATTTTTCGATTATATATAAGAGCTGCTTCTGTTTACGGAACCCTGGCTTTAGCCCTAAACATTCCTCAAAAAAATCATAGATTCCCTTCTCTTTACAGTATCTTTTTAAAAGTTCTGAATCTGTGCTACTGCACAAAAATAATTTGAGATTTTCTTCTCGGAATGCTCTCAAGGTTTTAACTGTATCCTGGAATAGTGGTAGCTCCATTATTCTGCTCTGCTTCTCTGCTTCGAAAATTTCTGCAATTTTTCTGTTCTTAGGATCTGAAGGAAATAAAATCTCCAGTTGAGATGGAAAATCGAGCCCCGAAGTTTCCAGATACCTTCTCCTGGCTTCCTCTTCCGCTATCCCGTAGTTTTTGGAAATAAGCTCTGTTGCCTTTTCTGTCAAAAAACTCATGGTATCGGCCAGAGTCCCATCAAAGTCAAAAATAATGGCTTTAGTATTAAAGAAAAGGGATGGATTATCCTCACTGGAAATGTATCGGGAGATAATAATCCTCTTTAAAACAATCATGTTGGTAAGAAGAGCTACAAAAGAAATACCTGCCAGTACAAAAACAGGATGAATCAGAGCCATCACGCCTGAGATGAATAGAATAAATAACCTGAAATCTCTTCCCCTTCCCGCTGTAATCCATCTGCCTTTGTAGC
>QNBH01000304.1 GCA_003645645.1 Spirochaetota bacterium
CTCTTATCCCATCCATCTTCAATAATTCCATATCCTGATGACTTCTTTGCCGAGAATCCATAGGTTAGCATCATCTCCTTTATTCCTGATATTACATCACGAAGGTCTCTAAAAACTTCTTTTTTAAGCTCATTTCTCTTTAACTGAAAATAGTAAAAGGGAACATAAAGGACTCTAAACATGCCTTTTGCGCCTGCTGGAACCACCTCGTAATAAATAGGGTTTTTGCCTGTTTTGGTCTTCCTGTTGTAGACTCCCACTTATATATTGAAAAAATCCTTAAAATGTCCCATATTTTTTTCTTAAACTTGGAGGAAAGGGAGGAAGAGGAAGCGGGACAAACAAAGCTATAGTAAATAGAAATTTGTCCCGCCCTCAAACAACTGCTTTCATAATACTTTATATTAAGCGGAATGTCTACGACTTTGAGAAAGTTCGTAGCCAATTTTTTATTCTATTCAGCACTCATGCCTGTCCAGCCTGCCAAGAGGTAGGTACGCTAAAGAAGCACGCCTGGTATATCAAATACTACTACAACGAGCAACTACAGATTCTGCGCTGTATCTGCATAAGCTGTGGGGTTACCCATGCCATAATTCCTGAATTTTCTCTACCTGGAACCTCTATCGGAATAGAAGAAGCGGAAGAATATATCAAGCTCCGTGAACAGGGGCAGGGACGTGGGAGGGCTTCTAAGGTATTCAGTGGGGAGAAGGTAATGAGTGTAAATCATCCCACAGTGCTTGATAAAGCTTTCCGAGTGGCAGTGGAGAGGGCGAAGGCTATTTTCTACGGCCAGGTAGATTATACACTTAAGGGATGTGCCTGGATTGAGGCTCTAACGGGAAAGAAGGGGAGGCCAATTCTAAATCTTAATCAATATTGTCTTGAGCATAGGGTTAACGGAGTCTGTTTTACCCGCTATTCCGTCCTGCTTTTCAGAGAAAATACTTCGAGAAACAGGATTCCACATAATACTGGAGCTGTCGGTACTTTCAAAGTGGTTGTAGACTCCTGGTAAATACAAAACCAAGGAGGAAATGGATGAACAAGGAACAGGAAGAGAAGAAAGCTCAAGAGATTATGGATTTTCGCTACTCCATTATTGCCGAACTTCTTAACCCTTATTTGTCACGCAGTGAAAGAAGGGCACTTATGAGAGAGAAGGCTGGAAGGCAGTATGAGATCCCCTACTCAAACCGCAGCCGGATTACGCAGGAGTGTATCAAGAAGTGGTATGCTTCTTTCCGTCGTTTTGGCAAAGAGGGACTTAGGCCTAAAGAGCGATCGGATAAAGGTATTTGTAGGGCTCTTCCTGCAGAGGAAGCCTCTGCCTTCTTAGAGTATCTGGAGCAAAACCCGCAACTTACCGCCAAAGCAGCCTTCAGGAAACTTAAGCAGGAAGGGGTGATCAGCACCGAAATCTCAAAGTCTGCACTCTCCCGGCTGGTTCTCTCTGCCGGTTTGCAGAGGAAAGTCCGTATGCAGAGCAAGGAGCAGAGGCAGCAGCTTAAGTTTTCCTTCAAGTATCCCTTAGAGTGCGTACAGGCAGATATGATGTACGGCCCCCAGGTACCGGATGAGAAGGGAAACTTAAGACGTACGATCCTGCTGGTTATTCTTGACGATGCTACCCGAAGAGTAGTCTACTCAGCCTTTTCTTTCCGGGAAGGCTCTCTTGAGTTTGAATATGGGCTTAAGTCTGTGCTTCTCTGCCATGGACGAATCGGCAAGGTATTTACCGATAACGGATCAGCCTTTATCTCCTCAGAGACACTGCGTATTCTCTCGATTCTCGGCATACCGCTTATTCACTCCAGGGTGGGCTACCCAGCCTCTCGGGGTAAGGTGGAGAGGTTCTTTCGTACTTTAAGGGATGGGTTCCTGCGACCTCTGGATAAGGATTCTCTACGCAGCCTGGACGACATGAATGCACGCTTTCATACCTGGCTTGAGAGTGAATACCACCGTTCCCCCCACCGGGGCTTAGGTGGGAAAACACCTCTTGAAGCATGGATGGAGAAGGCTCACCTCATAATCCACCTTGATTCCTCGGTAAATGCGGATGAGATCTTCAAGCATGAGCTTCGCCGCAGGGTCTACAGCGACTGTACTTTTACCCTTGACGGTGTTCTCTACGAGGTGCCTGCAGTGCTTAAGGGTAAGAACATCAAGATACGATTCAATCCCTTCCAGGTTCAGAGAAAGCTGGAACTGCTCTATGAGAACCGAAACTATGGGGAGGCACGTGTTGTGGATACCTATGCCAACACCAAAGTAAAACGCTCCCAGTATGATGACCCCGACTCGGGTTTAAGCCCATCCAGGAAGCCCGGAAGAACACCTAAAGAACCTCCGGCCTCTCCTACACGTGCTGCCTTCTCTGCCTCTAACATCGATCTAAGCAAAGGAGGCAAGAGATGACCACCCAGGAGTTATTAAGCCATTTCAACCTCACCGCACTTCCCTTCTCCAAGGAAATCCCGGTGGAACAGCTTCTTAAGCTGCCTTCGCTCCAGAGAGCCTTTAAATCACTTCAGTTGCTGGTGGAGACCCGCGGCATAGGACTTCTTTTAGGAAAATCCGGCACCGGGAAAAGTTCTCTCCTACGGAAACTCTGCTTCTCTCTTCACGGAGGACTTTACAAACCACTTTATCTCTGCCATACCTCAGTCAGCCTCACCGAGTTCTACACCCATCTCTGTGCTGCTTTTGGACTTGAGCAGGTCTTTCGTCGTTCGAAGATGTTCCGTATGATCCAGGAGCGGATCTTAAGCCTTAATCGCTCCAACCGCATCCACCCAATTCTTTTACTGGATGAAGCACAATACTTCAGCAATTCGATTCTGCAAGAGCTCCGTCTACTTACCAATTTCGAGATCGACTCTTTCAACGCTCTCACCGTGCTGCTCTGTGGGAGGGAAGAGCTGGCCATGCAGTTCGGCCTTTCCGTACTCGAACCTCTGGCCAACTCCATTACCATCACCGTTCATCTGGATGCGCTCCCCAAAGAGGAGTCCTTCAGCTACATCGAAGGACGTATTCGACACTGCGGGAAAACCAGCCCTGTGTTCACACAAAACGCCTTAGAGCTTATTCATCAAGCCTCGGCAGGTATCATGCGTGATATTAACACCATCGCCCATGCTGCCATGATAAACGCTTATTTAAGTAGCAGCCCTCAAGTAGAGACAGAACATGTCCAGGCAGTCATCAAGCAGTAGATGGGTAGGAGGGGAGATATGAAACCTACAGAACAACAGCACAATCTCTTCGGCTGCCATATAAGCAGCACAGGTGGAAACGGATCCAGCTCCCTTCAGATCTCAGAAGTTCCTCTTCTATTTCAAGAGGAAGCCGAGAAGTTTCTCTGCTTCACCGAAATGTTTCTCAATCGATTAAACAGCATAACTAAAGAGCTTTGCAATGAATATCTGGAGGAGTTACGCTTTCGCCCACCGAGCTACGATAGTGTGAGTCTTTATCATATTGCTCTACTGGCAAGAAGGATTCGCAAAGAGGTAGATACCTTAAGCGAAAGCTTAAGTGTAAGCAGCATCGAGTACATCGAAATGTGGTATAAAGAGCATAGGGGGCATTAAAAACTAAATCCACTTGTTTATTCAATTAAGCGAAAGCGGGAGGTTGCTCTTCCCGCTTTCTTTTGCCCTCTAAAATAATTCGGGAGAACTAAAGTGTTACAGTAGTGCGGGTTTTTAACTGATTGTTCGGGATGCTCCTTAAGAAAATACTGCGGGAGGACCAACAATATTAGTTCGGGATTCTACAGCATCAATCTCATCCTGAAAAAGGAGCAAGAGGTAATCTATGTAACTTAATTGGTGAGCTATAGCTTCCTCTGTTCGTTGTTCTATCCTCTCCGATATAGTGGATAATCGGAGCTTCTTCAAA
>QNBH01000305.1 GCA_003645645.1 Spirochaetota bacterium
ATTTTCATCTGGTCTCTACTCCTTTTATGGAATCCCTCTTTCCTCGGATAATTCAATTTTCAATTCTTTTATGACATTAGCTGCGATTTCCAACCGGTTTATAACCGTAAGAAGAGCTGCGCTCTTAAACTCCTCCAGGGCAAAGTGGAAACCTCTGGCACCCCCGATATAGTAATCGACAATCTGATCCTCCTGACTCTCAAACTCCGTGGTAAGCCAATCGTAGAACACTGACGCCCTGGTAAGAACTCTGTTTATGAGGGGAACCAGCCGGACAGGATTGGATTTAGATGCCAGTTCTTTAAGCCTGGATAGATAGATCTCTGCCTCCTCTCTGCTTCTGGGTACTTCCTTTCTGATTTCTGCCAGGAGAAGACGGTCGGCTTCCAGTTGCCTGATGAGGTTGGTAAGCCTTACATCATCCGAGGTTATCTCCCCCAACTCCTCGGATCCAGCAGATAATGGGAATAATAAAAAAAATAAAAATAGTATAGATTTTAACTTAAAACTTGCTTCTGTCATCCTTCCTGGTATTAAGCTTTTATTGTCTGCGTAACTCCTCCACAGCTTTCTCTACATAAGTATCTCTTCCCTCACGCAGTAGAGAAATGTCGGGAGGCTCTACTATTACCTCCGGTGCGATTCCCTTAAAAGGCAAGGGATTACCCCTGGGAGATATGTACCGTGCTACAGACAGCCGGAGAACCCCTCCGCTTGGAAGCTCAATTAACTGCATGAGCTCAAATCTTCCCGCAGTGTTGTTCCCTATTATTGTAGCACGCCTGTATTCCTGCATAAGAAACACCAGCACCTCGGCCAGACCGTAGGTTCGTGAGTTGGTAAGAATTACCAGGGGTCGATGATAGGCGGCAATCGCTTCTTTATTATAAGGCAGGGCAAAGGCTCCCTTACGGTACTGGAAACCTCCCATGTTTGCCGCTCCCAAAAACCACTGGGCGATCCGCACCATACCTTCTATGCTGCCACTTTCCACCGAACGTAGATCGAGTATCATCCTGCGGGTATTTAAGAGTTGAGGTAAAGCCCTTGCTCCTTCCGATGCTAGTTCCGGAGTTAACAGAGGAATCCGAAGGTATCCTATAGTACCCTCTATTATGCGGTGCTTTACTTCCGGTTTAAGCTCGATACTTGCACGTGTTATCGCTACTTTCCGCTCCTCGCCCAGAGGATCTCTTAGGGTAAGTAAGACTTCAGTACCTTCCGGGCCTCGGATCCTCTCTGTTACCTCCTCGATCTTCGTTTCTCTCGATACTTCCCAGCCGTCCACTCCTACGATCACATCGCCTATTAAAACACCGGCCTTTTCTGCAGGCCCGCCTTCGAAGACCTGCACTACCATTATCTCGCCCGATTCCACCTGTTGAATAAGAACACCTACACCGGTGTACTTTAGTTTAAGAGCATCCACCGCATCCTGCTCCGACGGCTCCTCTGCAGTTGCCTTTTCTTCTTCAGGGGGCTCTGCCGGGAGTGCCTCTTCCGCTGTTACCTCTTCCGGAAATTCCGGCTCTGCCGGCTGTGTTAACCAGGGCGGAAATATCGTTGTGTTTTCGTTACCCAGCTTACCTGCCATTTCGATCAGCAATTCGTAAGCCCTTTTAGGATCCTGAGCAGACTCGATTTTCTGTTTATACTCCTTTTTGAGTTTCTCCCAGTCTGTTCCGCCGAAGCCGGGATCGACATACTCCTCCGTGATAGATTTCTCTACGAGGTCGAAATCTTTTAACACCAGTTCTATGGATAGATTTGCAATCCGATCTTCTGCAGTTTCCTGATTCTGTGCATCTTCCTGGGAAAAGCCTAAAACAGGAATAAGGAAGATGAGGGAAATAAGAAAATGGAATGCCTGTAATTTTTTAAAGAGATAAGGACTGTTTCTGAACCTTTGATTTAACTTTTCCGAATACAACATAATCTTCCGCCACCTTATTCCTTAATTTTAAGCTTAACCATAATAATTGCAGGGGTCAAGACCATAATCTTCTCTAACAATATCGTACAGCATCTGATCGTAGAAGCGGCCACCCATTAAATGGCTCTTTCTTCTTATGCCCACAGGCTGAAAACCCAATTTTTCAAGTATTCTCTTAGACGAGGCATTTTCCGTTACAACCGATGCAGAGAGACTTTCAAGATTAAACCTGGTAAAGGCAATCCTTACAAGTGCTCCGGCAATCTCTGTTCCGTATCCCCATGATAGAAACCGATCCTCTCCTATTAAGAATGATATTTCCCCGGTTTTAACAGTATAGTTTACATTGTTAATTGCACCGTAACCGATTTCTTTACCCGAACTCTTATCCAGAAAGATTACATCCAGGTCATGAACCCTGGAGATGAAAAACATCTCGAGAAGCTCTTCTTCGGTATATATATAATCGGGGTCATCCATGAATATAGATACGCGTGTATCGTTGAACCATCTCAATAAAACAGGAAGATGCTTCCTTTCTACCGGAGAGGAGATTAGCCTCTTCGTTTCGATAATCACCTGATCTTCTGCTATCAAGTCAATGCCCGGAGCCGGACTACTATCAACCTCATATAGCTTATTAACATCCATTCCGCATCTTTCCATGGTCTTTTTAATAATGGTAAAACAAAGATCCCTGTAGGTTAAGCCGGCCGCTTCGGCGCTCCTAACGAAACCACTGTCCACGTATTTGGCAGGATTGGGATTGACTTCGATAATAAAAGGGGTTTCCCCGCGGAGCCTCAGGTCAACCCTGGCGTAATCCCTGCAGCCCGTTATCACGTATGTTTTTTTGCAAATGCTACGTATAATTTCCAGCAACTCCGGGTCGAGCTCTGCAGGACAGCGCCCCGGGGTTTTTTGATATTGAATAGAGTCCCTAACCCACTTTGCTTCATAACTTACAATTCGTGGAATACCAGGGGGAGTTTCGAAAATGATCTCCGATATGGGTAGTAACTCCAGGTTGGGAGGATTTCCGATTATTGAAACGTTGAGCTCCCGTCCCTCGATATACTCCTCCACAAGGGCCGGTTGACCATATACAGTAATTATCTTATTAACAGCCTTTCTAAGCTCCTCCTCGGAATCCACTACCGAATCCGCATAGATGCCGATGCTCCCGTCCTCGTGGAGGGGCTTTACAATAAGGGGAAATTGAAGTTTATCGGAAAGCCGTTCGTGATGAGACCTGAAAATCTGGTATTCCGGGGTAGGCAGACCGTGGCAGTGCAAGAGCTCTTTTACCCTGGCCTTATCCATGCAAAGAGCAAGGGTAAAAAAATCTGAGCCTGTAAAGGGTATCCCGCTCTGCTCAAACATGGCTGCCGCATAGGCTTCTCCCAGATTGTCGTTTCTGAAACCCTCGCATATATTGAAAAGAATATCGATCCCGCTCTCTTTAAGATAATCCGTAATGCCGGGCGAAAACTTTACAGGAATCACATGGTGATTTTCTTTCAGCACGGCACATACTGCTCTCACCGTTGCGGGTATATCCGAGTCTGCAGTAAGTTCTACATCGACGCCGGTAAGCGCCCTGTCGGAAATGTTGAATACGACTCCGATTTTCACCTTTTCGCCCCTTTTGCTTTATACAACCGAATTGAGATGCAGTGGGAGCGAAGCAAGTATTGTCAACTCCAATTTAGGTTTAGAAGATTGCACAGAGCGTCAGCCTTCTATTATAATATATACCTTACATAGGCATAAAGAAAGGTGCGAGCGCAACAGTAATTCCCCTTCTATTTCTTGAGTAGAGCAGCGGGGCAGGTGGCATGGTTTTTTCTAAGCCCCTCAAACAGGGTAAACAAATGCAAGGAGCGCAGAAGACAAAGGTATTCCATCCTTTTGATCCAAAAGGAGTATTGCAGAAGGGGAAAAAGAATGACTCAATTCCGACCATCCGAAAGCAC
>QNBH01000306.1 GCA_003645645.1 Spirochaetota bacterium
ATAATACACTTAAGGCAATTGGGAGCCTTTTTCGGCGTCTCCACATGATTTAATTTTACAGTTAAAGAGTAAACAACCACCGGCAAAGCCTAAGGCTTTACAATCCCTGCAAGGGCTAATTAATTTCCGCCTTGCAGAAATTACTTAAGTGGTTGTATGCTCCGAAAGAAGATAGACGGGCTTAAGCCCGTCTATCCACCATAGGTGGTCGCCTTCTTTCGTAGTAAAATGGCAATCCTTTAACCGTGAAACAATCAACAAATGCCTTCATGAGCTCTGGAATCAATGCGTTATAAATCAAAAAGAAAAGGTCGGTAGACATCCAGGACAAGATGTTGTATTTTATAGGCAGTGAAGGAACTTGTAGGTCGAGTTTCAGAGGAGTCTTTTTCTGCACAAAAGAGTGCTTACCTCGTCGGCATCCAATACTCCCAATCCCCAATTTCAGAAATAGAAGAGGGTTTACAGGAGCTCACAAATCTCACAGAAACCGCCGGTTTGTGTGTAAAGGGTAAAACCATTGTAAAATTAAAAAAACCCAATCCCGGCTATCTGATCGGTAAGGGTAAAACAGAAGAGATTGCCGGAGTTGCCAGAGACATAGGCGTTGACTGTATCGTTTTTAACGATGATCTCTCCCCCGCACAACAGAGAAATTGGGAACAACTTGCCGATATATGTGTAATCGACCGCACCGAGGTTATCCTTGAAATATTCGCTAACAGGGCTGCCACCAGAGAAGCCGTGCTTCAAGTGGAACTTGCCCGTATGGAGTACTCCCTCCCCAGGCTGAAGAGAGCATGGACACATCTATCACGCCAGAAGGGTGGCACAAGAGGTACAAGAGGGGAGGGAGAGACCCAGTTGGAGATGGACAGAAGAGTCGTTCTTGAAAAGATAGAGCGAATAAAGAGGGAACTACAGAGGGTAAAGAGCCATCGGGCCACCCAGCGTAAGCGGAGGCGGAGGCAGACTGTTCCCACCGCCTCAATAGTGGGTTATACAAACACAGGTAAATCATCACTCCTGAATCGGCTCACCGGCTCGGGAGTATATGTAGAGAACAAGCTTTTCGCAACTTTAGATCCTACCACCCGCAGCCTGAGATTAAAAAACGGGGTTGATCTTCTACTCACTGATACGGTGGGTTTTATCCGGAATCTCCCTCACGATCTGGTGGATGCATTCAAGTCCACCCTGGAAGAGACGGTTTTATCGGATTATCTAATCCATGTGCTTGATGCATCAGACCCAAGAGCAAGTGAGCATTTCACCATCACCATGTCGGTTTTAAGAGAACTCGATGCTGCGGACAAACCTATGGTAACGGTTTTTAATAAAATCGATCTGTGTGAGAATCCGATCGATTTAACTATATTGAAGAATCTCTACCCGGATGCAATTTTTGTCTCCGCCAAAACGGGAGAAGGCATGGATGGTCTTGTTGATAAACTATCGACTCTTATTGATAAATCCCTTAAAACAGACTCTTTCTCCTTTCCGCAGGCCAGATACGACCTGGTTGCCCTGGTGTACCGCACAGGCAGGGTAATCGAGCGGAGCTACTTTGATAACCACATAAAACTCTTTGCCAGGGTTCCCGAAAAGACCAGAAATCTCCTGCTTAAATACCTATCCTCTTGATCGTATATGTTTCTTTACCTACGGTTAAATGGAGTTCTCGTATATACCAGACATTTTTCTCCCCTTCCTGCATTATTAAAGTGAGGTCGTAGGGATTGTCCGAGGTGGTATTCTTATTTACCAGACCGCAGCTTACGGTTACCTTTCCTGCAGAATCCGGATCTGATTGGGATACGATATTGATAGCATAGGGCTGGTAGTCGTAAGCCAGGGGTCCCGTCTCTATGACTTCCGAGGCTGCTATCTGCTGGCGGTTCTGAGTGTCGGGATGGAAATGAAGATAAATCTCGCTTCTATCCTCCTTATTTAACTCAGTCTGGAAAAGGACAATCCTCTCTTCTATAGAAACAGTTGTCCCCATTAACCCCTTAAACAGATCACAGCCTGAAATGAATATCGTTATAACGAAAAGTAAAACGAAAATTCTTGTTTTATTCCTCATGCTCCTCTCCTTTTAAAAATTAGATATCCGCCTCCACCAGATGAGGCACAACCTTCTCTTCGAAAGCATCTATTATTCTTCTGTATACATCAATAAAATTACTATATATTTCATTTTCAGGTTCTGTAATATAGAGCGAACGCATAAACATATACATTCGGCCCAGTATGAATCTTCTGAGAGAAAGAGCTGACAGGGCGTAATATCTTATATTCATGGCCATATAGCTTGTCTTTACCTCAAGAGGGAAAATCTCCTTTTGATAGTATTCCGCCCTTGCCTCTTTACCCTTCTCTTTCTCCAGCTTATCAAGCTTCTTCCTCTCCTCCTTAACTCTGCTTTTATTTTCGATAAAAGAGGGCAGGAGGGAATCGATCTCTCCGATATAGTAGTTAAGCCTCTTCTCAACCCCCAGTGCCGATTCCACCGGATCATCCATAAAGGCCCTGAAACGTTCACTGTTCCAGGTGCTGAAATCTATCTGCCCCCTCAAGACCCGAAACTTCTCACCCGGTGGCTCTCCCGGCCTCACTTCCACACCTTCTTCGGGGTTAAGAACGACCGCCTTTCCCTCGGAAGTGACCTCCACCTCCCCTTCCTCAACAATCACCAGAGAGGAACCGTCCAGACCGGCAAAAACGGTAAGCTCGGTCCCCCGGACACCTGCTATCATACTCGGCGTGGTTATCACAGGTTCCGATCCCATTACTTTCTCGAACTTTAAGGCAACCGATCCGAGTGTACAGGAAAGTACCGCCTGCTTCTTCCCCCCCTGTTCCACCTCCATTAAGGTAAACACCGTATCGGGTGATACCTTGTATAAATTGTAAGGTCTCTCCTCTATCTCGGCCATACCGCTTTTACCGGTTATAACGGTATCTCCCCTCTCGAGGAGATCTCCTATCATCGCTTCCCACCTTTCTCCGGAGCGGTACTTTATGTCAACCTCCCCTTCGGTATAAACTACAGAAGCCTCCTCTGAAAAAACAGCAAGGGGTAAAAGGAGGAGCAAAAGAGCTAAAAAAGGTTTATTATTATTCACTTTCAAGTTAAACTCCTTCTCTAAAGTGCTTTATACGGAGCAGGAACTTGCCGAATCGAAGCTCCTGAAGAACCTTCTTTTCTAAAGTGCTTTAAACCCGTAGATCAGGGGGAATCCCCTCTGCCTCCCACCAAGGATAAGCAGAAACTCTCCATTGTCCGAGACGATCCTGGCTATAAAAGATGCTTCGGGAAGATATTTTTTCCAGAACACCTCCACTTCCATGGATGAAGCGAAGATTTCATGGGAGCTTTCGGATGCAGGTCTTGTTTCTGCAACCCGGGGATCGGGAATTGCAAGCCTGGCCGAGGCAAAGTTTTCCCACAGAAACTCCAGATCCTTTTCGAGCATGATGATCTCCCCGTCAAGCAAAAAGGGTATCTGAGAGAGGGAAATCAATTGATTTGTATTTCCTCTATTTATAAGATCGACTACTTTAAGTATATTTCTCTCCCTCCCTGCGAAAGGAACGGTCGCACAGGAGGTAAACACAATAGTAAATAAAATCAGCGACAGGTAAGCTTTTCTCATCTTGCTCTCTCCTTTTCGGCGTAATCGGGGGCGATCTCCTGAAATTTGATAATTTCTGTAACTCATAGGTCAATGAAAATACATTTAATTTATTATCGTATATTGTGATATAAATTATTTAAATATTTCGCCAAATTTCAAGACCCGATCCCAAGGATAGGAGTTATTTTTTTTCTTAAAATCCTCAATGGTTACAGGTTTGGAAATACAGTCATAACAGCCTGCTTCAA
>QNBH01000307.1 GCA_003645645.1 Spirochaetota bacterium
GAATTTTATCTCCATATAAATTAAATACGGTTAGTCTTTGCGGTGGAGAGCCTTTTCTTCACCCTGAATTAAAAAATTATGAAAAATAAATCAATTATTTTCCAGGGATTGTCTTTTTTTTAAGCGTCTATCTTTTTATTTTCCTTTTATAGTACTTTTCCTGGAAACAGTACATCGAAGTTCCTCTCAGGAAATACTTCTCGTTTTTTTCAGTATTTTCTCTTTCTATCTTTATCTTCGAAATACCCACTGGATTCATCTCAGATCAATATGGTGAAAAAACTTCCATAATTTTTGCCTTTACCACAATGATAAATATTTAGGTAAGTATTAGTATTGTTATCCAAGAACGTTTGAAGATAGGATACACCCCTTGACTAATAACCTGTACTTTGCAAAAATCTTTTCGTCTCATTTAACCATTCGGAAAGGGAAAACAATGAGAAAAATTACTTCTTTAACAACGGTTATTCTTGTTTTTACTCTGCCCTTTTTCCTTATTGCCTGTGCCGGTGAGAAGGTAAAAGAAGCGAAGAAGCCTGCAGAAGGGGCAGCCACAGAACAGGCGGCTAACCCCGATTATACAGACCCGGGGCAGCTTGCTAAACTAATCGAAACCGGTGAGAAAGAATATTACCTGATCGATGTACGTACCGCCGAAGAGTTTGAATCCGGTTATATCCCCACTGCAATCAATATTCCCTACGATGTAATTGCAGAAAACCTTCCCACAGAAGACAGGGATGTCCTGATAATCGTATATTGTCGCAGCGGTGCCCGTGCTTCCCGGGCAAAACAGACCCTGGAGGAACTGGGATATACCAACATCATAAACTTCGGAGCCGTAGCAGACTGGGAAGGTGAATTGCTAAAGGGCAGCTCATAAATAACCGCCGGCACAGAATGGCCAATTTAAAACCTGGTGATGTTGTCACCGGATTTACTATAAACTCCGTGCGTGAACTTCCCGAATACCGTTCCCTGGGTATAGGTGCAACACATATCCGGACAGGCTGTCGATTATATCACCTTAAAAACGATGACAGAGAAAACCTGTTTGCCTTTGCATTCAAGACCCCTCCAGACAATAATACGGGTGTACCCCATATAATCGAACATTCGATTCTTTCGGGCTCGAGAAGGTTTCCTGTAAAAGACCCTTTTGCCCAGCTTCTTAAAGGCAGTATGTATACCTTTCTAAACGCAATGACCTACCCTGATCGTACCATTTACCCGGCAAGCAGCACAGTAGAAAAAGACTTTTTCAATCTCATGCTCGTTTATGGTGATGCAGTGTTTTTCCCCTTATTGAGAAAGGAGATATTTTTTCAGGAGGGTTGTCACTTTCTTGTAAAAGACTCCGGTCAACTTGAGATAAGCGGGGTGGTTTACAACGAAATGAGGGGAAACTACTCTTCTCACGAAGCCATAGTGGGGGAATGGTCCCTGCGTTCTCTTTTTCCGGATTCGATTTACAGATTCGATTCCGGCGGCGATCCGTACTCTATTCCCGAGCTGACTTACGAAGATTTTCTCTCTTTCCACAGAACATACTACCATCCATCCAACTGCTTTATCTTTCTCTACGGTGATATTCCTACAGAAAATCACCTCGAGTTTTTAGAGGGAAACTTCCTCTCCACCTTCGAGAAGAAAGAGGTGGACATTTCGATTCCTTCGCAGCCAAGATGGGATAAACCTCGCTACCTGGAAAAAACTTACCCCCCTTCCAATGAAAATGATGTTAGCGCTAAATCGTCTATCACCCTCAACTGGCTAACTCTTTCCACCATGGAACAACTAAATACTATTACCATGGAAATGCTATCGGAAGCTCTTCTGGGTAATCCCGGGGCTCCTCTGCATAAGACTCTGGTGGAATCCGGTCTGGGAGAGGATCTCTCTCCGGCCAGCGGGCTGGAAGCAGCCATCAAGGAGATGGTCTTTACCGTGGGCTTAAGGGGAACGGATCCTGAGAAAGTAAGTTCCCTTGAAGATCTTGTATTTTCCGAACTTACGAACCTCATTAAAGACGGAATCCCTTCAGACGTGATTGAGGGTGCAATAAGAAGAGTGGAGTTTAGAAACAAAGAACTTAGAGGAGGAGTTCCCAACGGGTTGAGGCTTCTGGGAAGATGTATAAGGGGATGGATGTACAACAACAACCCGGAGTCAACACTGGAGTTTAGTAAATGGATGGAAGCGATCAAAGAGAAGGCCGGCAGAGAAAAACGATTCTTCGAAGAATTGCTGGAGAGAGAACTGGCTCTAAATCCGCATCGATCTACAGTTGTTGTCAGACCCGATTCCGATTACGAAATAAAAGAAGAAGAGAAAAGGAAAGATTATATTGAAAAAATACGCCATAAACTGGGGATTTCGGGAATACTGGAAGTAAAAAAAGAAAATCAGGCATTTGAGAGTTTTCAGAAAACACCCGACAAAGCAGAAGACCTGAGGAAGATACCCTTTCTTAAGCTCAAAGATGCTCCGCAAAATGTGGAGATCATCCACACAGAATATACCGAAGAGTTTGGCATACCCCTGTATACTCACGATTTTTTTACAAACAAAATTGTATATATAGACTTTGCATTCGATACCAGGGGAGTCGGCGGCGAACTTTCAAAACTTCTTCCTTTATATGCTAAAGCGGTAAAAAGCTCAGGATTACCGGACATACCCTACGATGAACTTGCCAGACAACTGGCACTTAAAACAGGAGGATTTTACAGTTTTCTTGAGGCAAGTTCTTTTTACCCTGGCTCTGTTAAAGTCTACTCTGATGAATACCGCGAGTACATTTTCTTCAGGTTAAAATGCCTTGAAGATACCCTCCCCCAGGCACTCCGCCTTGTACAGTCCATTTTTACGGAATGCAGATTCGATGACAAAAGAAGGATAAAGGACTTGCTCCTGGAACTTAGAAACGATTTCAGAGCTTCCCTCATTCCAAGGGGCAATGCCTTTGCAACACTCCGAGCCGCAAGCAAAATAGCGGGTGTACTTGCACGGATGGAATCATGGAGGGGAATAACCCAGCTTCTTAATCTATGGGAATTGAGTGCAGAAAGAGAAGCTCTCCTCCAAACGGTAGAAAAAATTAGAGAGAAATTAAGGCTTCTCCTGCAAACACTGTTCACTCGAAATAGATTAAGCATAAATATTACCGCCGAGGAGAGTATTTTCTCCACGGTATTGACCGAACTTTCCCCTCTTGTTGGCTCTCTGCCGGTGGGTGAGGATACCTCTTATTCCAAACTTAAGCCTGAAAAAGTAATGGAAGAAGGTGGCACAATAGAACCAATCGTAATACCTTCCTCGGTAGGATATGCGGCTACCTCTCTTCCTGCTTCCTTTTTCGGCACAGAAGAATACTCCCATGAAGGGGTTTTAGCCCATCTTCTCAAAACAGATGTGCTATGGGATCTGATCAGGATGAGAGGAGGAGCTTACGGTGTTTCTGCATCTGTTAACGGATCTGAAGGTATCTTTTCTCTCTCCTCCTACAGAGATCCGGAAGTCTTTCAAACTATCAACGTTTTTAAAGAGGCGGTAGGCTCAATAGCATCAGGTAAAACGGACAGAGAATCTGTAGATAAGGCTATACTCGGAGTAATTGCAAAGGAGATCAAACCTCTTGTACCAGGCAGCAAGGGATTTGTGGGATTCAGGAGAAAGCTTTTAGGGATTACGGATGAGTCGAGACAGAAAAACAGAGATTATGTACTGCAAACAAAACCTGCAAGCCTGAAAGAGGCTGCAGAGAGAATAGTTAACAGCTGGGAGTCCTCCGCCTCGGTCATTCTCGGGGGAGAGAAGCTAATTAAAAAAGTTACGCCTGCAACTGGAAAGATAAAAAAAGTCCTCAGACTTCCTCTTTAAC
>QNBH01000308.1 GCA_003645645.1 Spirochaetota bacterium
CAAAGGGAGTATGTCCACTTTGTGGCAAAGAGCATTCCCCTAAGTTTCATTGCCTTGTTCAAAGGACCTACAGAATAGATCCGAGTGAAAACGGAGGAGAGGAGACTGCCACTACAAAGGTGGTGAGGGTTTTCTGCGAAAACAATTACCGCATACGCAAACGGACCGGAGAGAAGAAGCAGTACACTCTAACTATTTTACCCGGATTCCTCATCCCATACTCCACCGTTCCTGTAGATCCGGTTCATAAGGCCATTGATAACTACATCACTAACCCAGGGCTAACGGAGGTGAGAGCGGCGCTGAAGATGGGCTTTCTGAGCACTGCTTCCTTTCGATTGTTCTATTCAAGGGTTTGCAGGAGGCTTGAGCAATGGACTAACTGTCTAGCGACAATTATTATTTCCCTCTAGCGACAATTAGAATTCCTGTTTAACCTCTTCTGCCTCCTTGCGTGGGGGTGGGAGGCAGAAGAAATTTTTTTCTTGCTTTTCCTCCATCTGCATAAAAGTTCCTGATAAAATATATCACCTCCTTTAAAGTATCTGAAGAAACAATTCGCTGCAATAGTTGTTGGATTCATGAAACGATTGTACACGCCAAAGGTGAGTTGATGCATCAGACCCCGGCTGAGAAATGCAAAACCCTTCAAGCACAACATATCAGGATCGGTTGAACACTTCACTTCGCGCCAGCTCCCAGAGAGCCTCATCAACCCTTCTGCTTGAGGGGGTATTGAGATACCAGGAGTGCTGAGAAAATGCACTGACAGCCATCCTCGAAGCTCTCTATTACTGTGATGAATAAGAGTATAGCTTGAAAGGGCTGCAAGTCTTGCTAAAAGCGCCCCCCTTTGCGTACCCTCTACCCAAGACTTCACCCCAGCCGGAACACTTAGAATCGGATCAGATTCTTTAAACTGCTTGAGCTCATAGGCAATTGGGTTGTCCCTCTGCTCAGTCTTTTGGTGATTGCTCATGGCGCCTTATCCCTTTCTCCTCCGCTTCGCCTCCTCCAGCCTGTAGCTGGGTAGATTAAGCTCCAGTATGATGCTGTGATGTACTATTCGATCAATTGCCGCTGCGGTGGTCATAGGATCCTTGAATATCTTTTCCCAATCGGAAAATGCCAGGTTGCTGGTTAATAGCACACTGGCTCGTTCATAACGATCGGAGAGGAGGCTAAACAGTACCTCCATTTCCTCCCGGCTTTGCTGAACATAGCCTATATCGTCGATGATCAACGCTTCATACTTCCTCAGGCGTTTAAGTACTCGTGAGAGCTCCAAATCTCGCTTTGCCTTGAGAAGGTCCTGAATCAACAGCTCACACGGTCTGAAATAAACCCTTCGTCCCATGTAGACTAATTCCTGCCCCAGAGCACAGAGCAAATGGCTTTTGCCACTACCTGGATTCCCAAACGCAAGAACGTTCTCCGTTCGATCCAGAAACGAGCCGTCCAGCAGTACACTAAGCTGCGCATCCATTTTAGCAGGTAGTCTGCTTCGATCAAAGCTTTCCAGGTTTTTCTCCAGAGGAAGTCGAGACTCCCGAAGTAACCTCTCAACGCGCTTCCCCCGCCTCGCTTCTCGTTCGCGCTCCATCAGGTAACCCAGATATTGCTCGTAGCTTAAATGCTCTCGTCGAGCCTCCTCAGCTTGCTGCTCATAACAGGAAAGCACCGTAGGGAGCCGTAGTTCTTTCAAACACTCCTTCATTTCGCCCTTCATCACACTATCTCCGTGGCTTTAAGTAAAGAATCGTAGCTTTCCAGGTCTACATCGGCTATCCGGAGCTCAGGATTCGCTCTCGGCTGACTTCTCCAGTTATCCACTATAAACTCCACCTCCTTAGCATCGATAGGACCTCCGAGATTGAATAGAGACCTCAGAGCTTCATCTACCATGCTCTCACTTACCTTCGCTGCTATCTCAAGTATTCTAAGGTACTCCCTGGAAGCCTTCTGCCCACTGTGCTGTCTCTTCAGATTGCTATAGGCCATGCGGAATCGGCTCGTTGGAAACAAATCGCCCCTATACCTATAATTCTCAAACGCTCCAGGCTTGCGCACCAGCCAGTCAATAATGTGGCGGTACTGGATTTTGTGTTTCCCTTCTCCCCGTAGTCTGGGAATACGCTCCACACACCTCTGTGCGTACAATACTTCCAGATGCTCGGCATACAGACGAACTCTTACCCACTCCCCGATCAGCCGGCTGTCTACCGAGTACACATTGTTACTCACCCGAATAGTGGAACCTGGAGAAACCTTTATAGGAGGAATCCTCTTGCACGATTCAACACGTTGCAGGGGCAGTCTCCTTAAGGCTTTAAGCTCTTCTCCAAGTTTCTGCTGTCGCCCTGAGTTTAACTGCAAAAAGAGCTTCTTCAGAAACTGTCCATATTCCTCTCTGGTGGGGAAATCTCTCGAGCCTAGTAACATCAACTGTTGATCAAGCGCTCTTTTTAATCTGTAATGCAACTGCTCCACATCTCCGTTTTCATTCGGCTTTCTGGCCTGAATCTTACGTCCCTCAAGCCTGTAATGCCTTAAAAAGCGCCTCATAGCGCTCGGTGAACTCCTTTGGATGATCGGTCTTCTGGACCGCTGTGCTCATCCGGTCTGTCCGGTGTGCTTTCGGTACCCCACCGAGTTCCCATAACCCATTCTGCAGCCCTTCGCTTAAGTTCTCAAAGTTCTCCGAGAAACAGATAGTGCCTGTCTCCCAGTTAGAGTAGGGAAGCACAAAATGGTAGATCAGATGATCAAAGGGTTGCCCCGCTATAGTTACCCCTAACTCATTCATGTTGGTAAAATCGCTCTCACACAGCTCCCCAGGCTTATACTCCTGGGCAAAAAATACTTCCTTCGGCGGACCCTCTAAGGCTCGCCATACCTTGACCCTTCTCTGCAATGTGCGCAGTAGACCATCGGAGAATCTTCCGGGATAACTTCTCCTCAGATACTCAAAAAGCGTTTTCGCCTCAAGCCCACTGTTAAGTTCAAGCATCCTCTTAACCTCTTCCCATACATCCTCAAATGGATCACGGCGTGTACGCCATGTATGCTCCACCTTAACTTCACTTGGTAAAGCGCCTGACCGTAGATACTTCCTTGCCGTCTTCTCATCCATATCCGCTTTAGCTGCTGCTTCTGCTATACTCCTTTCTTTCTTCATAAGCTTCCTAAGCCTCCTCACCTGTCGATCCGTGACCATTCTCGAAGCCTACTATAGGGGTATCTTGAACGATCTTCTTAACTCTTTTAACCGGTAATTCTAATTGTCGTCAGGCGGGAGTTTTAATTGTCGTCAGGCGGTAATTTTAATTGTCGTTGATCAGAATGGAAACGACTTTTTCTATTTATACCAAAGGCATCTACGATAGGCTTTGGTATCCGAAGTAGTTTCGTCTCCTCTTCATTTACGGTAGTTGGGGAAAAACTTGGGATAGGGGGTAATTTATCTTGAACGTCCTTTAAGTTCTTACTTAACTTACCTTGGATTCTTTTTGTATAAAAACTGAGTGCCCCCATATCTAAGGAATTTATCGTTTGTGGGAATTGAGTAGAAGTAAGGTTATTTTTTATCTGAGTATTACGAATTTGAAACCCGGATTTTAATAGTTCGAATATCGTCCTAATTTCATGGGTGATTTCTCTTTTCTTTAATGAGCTCAATATTTTTTCGTTAAATCGATAGCTACTGATTCTATTTTCTTCATCATTAGGCAATTTAAAATCAGGAAATAGCTTTTTTATTCTTTTGCCTTCACTATGAGGAATATACAGTTTCAATATTTTATTTTTTTCTTCTTGATTGAAACGAGGAAGAATAACATTTTCAAAATTATAAGGA
>QNBH01000309.1 GCA_003645645.1 Spirochaetota bacterium
AGGGAGTACTACTGGAAGGGAAGGGCTGAGAGTTTTGCCTGGGATGGGAAGGACGGAAGCGGGAACAGGGTACCAGACGGTACCTACTCATACGTTGTATCCGCCCAGGATAAAGCAGGCAACCTGACAAGAAAGGAGCTGAAGGGTCTACGGGTAGATACAAGGCCTGCCCCGCTTTATATCACCGTATCAGAGCGGGCTTTCTCTCCCAACGATGACGGGGACAGGGATACCGTAACCTTCAAGCCATACGTGGGTCTAAAGGAAGGGATAAAGTCCTGGACTCTTACAATGGTACATGAGGAACTCGGTGCACAGAAAACTTTCAAAGGCGGGCCGGTAGTTCCCGAATCGATAGTCTGGGAGGGGAAGGTTGACCGGGGAGCAACGGCACCCAACGGCATTTACCATGGACTCATGCAGGTTGAGTATTTCAAGGGGAATCTACCTACAGCAAAGACAACCACCTTCCGGCTGGACACTCTTCCTCCAAAGGTGGATATTACTCTCTCTCCTGTACCATTTTCTCCCGATAACGACGGAGTCGATGATGAGCTATCCATAAGCATGAGAGTAGAAGATATAAGCCCCATAAATAGATGGCATCTGGAGATTCGTGATCCAGTTGGTAATCACTTTACAAGCTACTCCGGCAGGGGTGAGCCTACAAGAACCATCATCTGGCACGGTATTTCCGATACGGGCGAGCTTGTGCAATCGGCGGAAGATTATCCCCTTACTTTCACCATATCCGATGAGCTGGGTAACACTACCAGGATAGAGAAAACTATAAAAGTGGATGTTCTGGTAATCAGGGAGGGAAACAGGCTTAAAATTAGCATCTCCAGTATTGTTTTTGCTCCTTACACCGCAGATTACCTCAATGTGGAAGAGGAAAGACGCGAGAGGAATATAGCAACTCTTAAACGTCTGGCCGAGATACTTAAAAAGTACAGTGCTTACAGGATTTTGATAGAAGGACATGCGGTGATGGAATACTGGGATAATCCGGCACGTGCAAAGAGAGAGCAGGAGGAAGAGCTTATACCCCTTTCAAAAGCACGGGCAGAGGCGGTAAAGAACGCTCTGGTAGAATACGGAATCGACTCCAGGAGGATCTCCACTAAAGGAGTAGGAGGAGCACAACCGGTTGTGCCGCACGGTGATCTTGAAAACAGATGGAAGAACAGGCGCGTGGAGTTTATCCTTATAAAGTAGGATGGCGCTGGCACCACACTTCGCGCCATAGGGGTTGTGGGCAGCTCGGGTAGCACTGTCTAAAGGGTTTAATAACCGGGATTGGTGATAACACCACCGTCAACCCTTAAGTTTACCCCAGTTATCCAGCGGGCTGCCGGAGAGGAGAGGAAGAGGCAGGCATCCGCCACATCGTCGGGTTTTCCGAGCCTCTTCAGGGGAGCGGAACGGCGGTATCTGATAACTCCATCGGGCCAGTCCTTATCAAGCCCCTCTTTCCAGATTAAGCCAGGTGATACGGAATTAACCCTTATATGAGGACCGAGCTCAAGGGCAGCTGCTCTTGTGTACATTAGCACACCTCCTTTTGCCGCATTATAATGGCTGTGACTCGGAGCGGGGTTCTCCCCCTCTATGGAACATATATTTACTATTGCCCCCTGTCCATCCTGCTTTTTCATCTGCTGGGCTGCTATTTGAGTACAAAGAAATACACTTTTTAAATCTATGGCGATCACGCTGTCCCACTGTTCATCGGTCATATCCAGAAGGCGATGAAGCGGATAGATCCCGGCATTGTTTATAAGCACATCGAGTCTTCCCAGCTTATCCACCACAGTGGCTATCATGTTATCTACATCATCTCGATTTGTAACATCTGCCTGGACGAGTACCGCCTCTCCTCCCATACCCTTTATCTGATCCAGTACAGCGATTGCCGCCTCCTCTCCCGAGCGGTAATGCACCGCCACCATTGCTCCCGCCTCACCAAAACGCAGGGCTATGCCTGTTCCTATACCGCTGGAAGCACCGGTTATAAGAACAACTTTACCTGTAAAATTAAGCAGTTCCTCAACTGCAGGTATATCATTCATCTTTTCTGTTACCTCCGGGATTATTCTTCTCGTGTAAGCCGGGTGATGAGCTCTGAATATTCCGGGTATTTTTTAACGAGCTCTTCCCGACTGCCTTCGGTGTAGTCATCAGGTTCGAAACCGGGGCTCATGGTCGTCCCCAGAAGGGCAAACCTCCCCCCCTCAACGACCTTAGCTCCCTGCCACACTCCTGCAGGAACTACAAATTGAACATGCTCACCGGAGAGGATATCCTGACCGAGAATAATCTTCCTGCACTCTTTTCCGGAGCCGAGAAGGAGCATCTCCACAGGATCACCGAGATAGAAATGCCATATCTCTTCTGTGGGTAGTTTGTGGATGGCGGAGAAAGAGTCCCTATCGGAAGTAAGAAGATAATAGATACAGGTTGAGAGAGCTCTTTCGGTTTCATACCCTTCGGGAAGCGAGTCGGGCAGGATTTTTTTTAAAGATTTATATGTCTGCCGGAAATAACCACCCTCTACGGGCAGAGGCTTAAGGTCTAGTAGTTTTATCAATTCATCTGCGTTGAGCATAATAGAACTTTTCATAATCAAAATAAACGGAAGTTAAACTCCCTGTCAAGAACTGTCTTTTTCTAACAATTTCTCCACAGTTTCGAGTAATTTCTTTGGAGTAACGGGTTTTGTCAAATACTCATCCCAGTCGGTTTCGAAGGCGCCGTGGGATTGGTAGAGGCTTTTAGGTGCTTCCACGCAGGTGAAATAAATAATCGGAATGTTTCTGAGCTCGTCTTTCGAGCGCAGGCTGTCGCACAAATCCCATCCATCCTGTCCGGGCATCATAACATCCAGTATGACGAGATCGAGCTGTTCGGAAAGGGCTTTTCTCATCCCCTCATCCCCGTCTTTAGCGGTAACCACTTCAAAACCTTTTTTTGTAAGCACGGTCTTTACAGATTCGAGAAAATTCCTGTCATCGTCGACCATGAGAATTTTTTTGTTTTTATCCATAATTTTTAATCTCCTGTATAATGTAAAAACTGAAAGTTATCGGCTTATTTTTCCCCGACAACGTCGATTAATACGGTTACAAAGACTATTTGATTATCGTCCTTTGTCTACTCGCCCGCCTTAAAATACTCAAAGGCCACCCTGTTTCCCTCTGTTTGCAGCCTCACACGCCCGATAAATCTCCAGGACTGACGGCTTATCATTTGTAAACCGGACGGGGTAGAAACCCGGCTCGTTCACACATATACTCCCCGAACCTGGGCACATCAAAAACAGCCTGGGTTTGTATAAAATCTGCCCCGGCCTCGATCTTTTTGGCCAGACGAACTACCCTGAAGCGAAAGGGGTCTGCAAAGGGATTTGCAGCAGCACCTATGAACATCTTAGGAGGTGTTTTTATTTCCTCACCGTTTGCGAACCTTGCCTCATCGCGCATGGCCCTGACCACCGAAAGCAACTGAATGGAGTCAATATCGTAGACGTTTTTAGCCCCCCGATGGTTTCCGAACTTCTGGTGATCACCGGAGAGACAGAGAATATTTTTTATATTAAGCGCTGCAGCTCCGAGTATATCGCTCTGAATGGCAATGCGGTTTCTATCCCGACAGGTCATCTGGATCACCGGCTCAAACCCTTCTCTCAATAAAAGCACTGCTGTAGCAATCGAGGACATTCGTACTATGGCCGTTTGATTGTCGGTAATATTTACCGCATCGACGTATCCTTTGAAATTGAAAGTCTTTTTCCGGATTATATCCGCATTGGCGGTCTGGGGAGGCCCCAGCTCGGCCGTAACTGCGAAG
>QNBH01000310.1 GCA_003645645.1 Spirochaetota bacterium
ATCGAAGAACATATAGTACCTCCCTGTAACTGGGCATTATTTGAAACTCCTTCCTGGCTTAACTTTTACCTTGGTAGAGATCACACCGCAAAAAGGTTGGGTATAAAGGCTCCTTAATAAAGACTGCTAATGAGCTACAGGCAAAAAAACGGTAAATGTGCTGCCCTCACCCGGAGTACTCTCTACTTTAATAGTACCTCCGAGACTTTCCACAAGACCCTTAACTATAGGTAGTCCAAGACCAGTACCGCCTATGAAACGGGTTTTCTCGTTTTTAACTCGATAAAATCGATCAAAGATCTTTTTAAGATATTTCTCCTCGATGCCTATTCCGTTATCAATTACCGCAACGGAGATCCGGTCATCCAGAATGTCTATCTTTACCAGGATTTTACCACCTTCCTGGGTGTAATTAATGGCATTTGTGATAAGGTTTCCGAATATACTTTCAAGCGCCAGGGGATCTGCAAATATATCGGGAACAGACTCATCGGGAAGTTTTATACTCAGGTTCTGCTTTCGTTTCTCCGCCTTTGTTTTTAAGAAACTAACCACGCTTTCAATTAGCTCATCCAGTTTAACCATCTTTGGTTCTGAATAACCCGTTCCTGCTTCTATTCGGGATAGATCCAGAAGATCACCCACCAGTGATATAAGTTCGTGAGTCTTATCCAGGGCTCTGGATAGAATGGGCAAATCCTCTGTGGATTTGCCTTCCGCTATATCTCTTATTACCAGCGCGAGTTGTTCGTGAATCGTAGAAAGGGGAGAACGAAGCTCATGAGAAACTTCTGCCACAAACTCAGATTTTAGCCTGTCAAGAGCCTTAAGTACACTGATATCTGAAACAGTAATAACAGCTCCTATGCAACTATCATCCTCGCTCTTTATTGGTTTCCCCTTAGCCAGGAGGTATCTGCCATCGGAGGGAGAAAACTCATAAACAGGGATGTCTCGAGAGTCATTGAACCCACCACAGGATATTTTCTTTACCATCTCACAGAAACCATCATCCTCGATATAATCTTCAACATGACCACCCGGAGCTCTCCCCGGGTCGAGACCGAGCTGTTCTTTAAAACTGGGATTGATTAAAACCACATTCCCGCTTGAATTGGTTACAACCACTCCGGTAGGGAGAGATTCTATTATGGTTCTGGTACGGCTTTTCTCGGTACTTAAATCTAAAAGTGTTTTTCTTCTTTCGAGGGCGAGCTTTTCCGCTTCTCTGGTTAACTCTACCTTTTCATGAGCCCGTCTTACTACAATCCTTAGTGCATCGGGATCAAAGGGCTTGGCTATAAAATCGTAGGCTCCAAGCTTCATTGCCTTTATGGCCGTCTCTACTGTAGCATATCCTGTTATTACAATTACCAAGGGCCTTTCAGCCTTCTCCTGAATTCGCTCAAGAACCTCCATCCCGTCAACACCGGGCATCTTTAAATCAAGAAGCACTATGGCGGTATTCTCTTTTTCCAGTATTTCCAGACCCTCCCTGCCGTTCCCTGCGGTAAAAACTCCATATCCCATCCTGGTAAGAATTCTCCTGCAACCCTCCCGGGTATCCTCCTCATCATCTACAACCAGAATCTTTAAATTATTCTTGGTAGGTGTGATTTTCATCAAATGAAACTTTCTCCTGATAAATGGGCAACTCCACCCTGAAGGTGGTTCCACCACCCTGTTTACTCACCACAGTGATGTTTCCTTTGTGATTTTTTACTATACCATACACAACGCTCAATCCCAGACCTGTACCCTTACCCTCTTCCTTTGTTGTAAAAAACGGTTCGAATATATGATTTATCACATCATCCTTTATTCCGGGACCTGTGTCCGAGAATTCTATGCATACTTTATCTCCGGATTTAGAAAGGTAAGATTTTATGGTCAGCTCTCCCGATCCTTCCATGGCTTCGGCTGCATTAAGAATTATGTTCATGAAAACATGGTTCATCTGCTGACGGTCCATCGGTACCGGAGGAAGAGATTCTGAAAGTTCCTCCTTTATTTTAATATTCTGGAACAGGTCCTGATTCCTCAATAGAAAAAGCATCCTCAAAACCACCTTATTGATGTCCTGGGGATGTATATTCTGCCGGGTCTGACGTGCAAACTCGAGCAGTTCCTTAACAATATCCCGACATCTCACCGCATCCCTGAGCACCCGTTTGAGATCTCTCCTCGCGTCATCCTCCAGTTCATACTCTTCAAGAACCAGTTTTGTAAACAGGGTGATACCGTTTAAAGGATTGTTAAGTTGGTGAGCCACACCTGCGGCCAGTTTGCCTAAAGAAGCCATTTTTTCAGCCTGCAGGAGCTGTATCTGGGTTAGTTCCAGCTCCTTTTTCATTTTGAGCGCCTCCCTTAAGTCATGAAAAAATCCAATTGTAGCAACTTCACGCCCCTTTTCGTATATAATCGAAGCATTAAGACTTATGGGTACAATTTCTCCGTCTTTTCTGCAGAGATTAACCTGGTAGGATTTAAGCTTTCCCCTTCCACCGTATTCTTCGCTTCTCAATTTTCTCATCACTTCGGTGGCTACTCCCCCCGGATAAATTTGACGTATGTTTACACTCTTCAAAGCCTCTTCGGGAGTGTAGCCGAGTATCTCCGATGCCGCATCGTTAAAAATGAGTATTTTACCTTTCATGTCGGCAGCGATAACCCCATCTACTGCACTCAGAATAAGATTCCGTAGAAAGGCGCTCGATCTTTCAAGGAGGGATTCTTCCTTCTCTGAATTGATGGTATCAATTACTTTCATACCTGAAATTAACATACTACCAGGTTTTTTTCATGTCAACTCGAATTAAAGACAGAAAACTTTTTAAGAATATGACCCATAAAACCACTGCAGTATCAATCCTAAAGTTAATAATCGTTTTTTACAGTTTTAGGGTCTTTTTAAACCGATTGACTTTAGCAATAAATTGAATTAAATTATCATGTAAAATCCAGGTGGGAGCTTCCTGGAATCAGTTAATATTAAGAAGCTACCTAATATAAGCTTTGCCGTATTGTTGCCGTAAGGAACAACCGACCAGAAAGTGGTAAAAGGTAAAATCCCTGCCATGTTCTGCTCCTTTCACGGTTAATATTACAGGGCAATGGCAATAATACTCTTCAAGGAGGAGAACATGCAAAAGAAATTATACGTTGGAGGCCTTTCTTATTCCGTAACAGATGAGCAATTGCAAGAACTTTTTTCAAACTACGGTGCCGTAGAATCTGCAACAGTAGTTACAGACAAGTATACGGATAGTTCACGAGGTTTCGGTTTTGTAGAAATGGGCTCTCAACAGGAAGCTGAGAGTGCCATCCAGGCACTAAACGGCAGTCAATTCGAAGGTCGCACTTTAACTGTAAATATCGCCAGACCACGGGGTGAACGCCCCACTGGCAGAAGAAGCAGTTTCAGAAGCCGCAGATAACTTTAAAGCAGGGGTCAGGTCGGTTCCCCTGCTCTTATGCTATTGTATGAACCCAAATAAGGAATCTGTAGTGTGTAACCATTCTGTACAACCAGTTCGAAATCTATTTTTTCACCTCTTGAGGTAATTATTTTAATTGTAAAAATATCTCCTGGGACCGGAAAATATTCTTTTGTTTCTAAAAATTGAGGTAAAGTCAATTCTGTTTTATTAGGAATAGAGGAAATAGGCAGAAAATTTCCCTCAGCTAAAGTGTTACAGCAAATTGCAGATTCACTTGGATTGAAGCCCTACAATCTTTTTTTTGATGAAGAAGATTGGGGGGAGTTTGATAGGTATACCTTA
>QNBH01000311.1 GCA_003645645.1 Spirochaetota bacterium
CCGTAAGTATGATGATAGGACTTAACAAGATAATCCGATGATGCCTTGGAGGCGGAGTAGGGGCTTTGTAGAAAAATCCCTCTGCTCCCAGAGAGCCATAAACCTTGTCCGTGCTTATGTGATGGAAAAGCACATCATTCCGGCCATTCCAGTGTGCCCGTGCAGCCTCCAGGAGATTAAAAGCACCCAGAATGTTGGTTATTATAAACTATGAAGGACCGTAGATGATTCTGTCTACATGAGATTCTGCTGCAAAATGTACTACCGTATCTATCGAATATCCGGAAAAAACTCTATCCACCAGCCCTTCATCACAGATATCACCATGTTCGAAAAAATAACGACTACCGCCATACTTCCCTTGCAGGTCGGATAAGTTTTTCGGATTACCTGCGAAGGTTAAGCTTGTCCAGGTCTATGATACGACCCGAAACCCCAATAAGTTGCTTCCGATAAAGCCATATCCACATGTAACGAGGATACTGGCAAGTTCAGACAATTTTTTCGCCCAGCCCACAGAAGAAAGCCCCCCTCTCTTAAAAAGCGGCAGAGAAAAGGCAAGGCTCTGCAGGGGATTCCGTTCTCCAGCTTGCCTCGCTCATCTCCATGGCTTACGAACCGCCTTCGTCACCCTTTTAAGGCGCTAACGCAGTCATCTCACAGAAACTAGTAACAATTTTTATAAAGTCATTACTTTTATATTCAATCCTCAAATTTTTGAAAGGTGATAATCTTCTCCCTTTCATCAAAACATATTTTAAACTTATCAAAGACAGATTTTCTACCAAGGAGATTAAAACCAACTCCCAGCTTTTCAGAGAAGCCTATTGTTGCTATAAAATTCTCTCCACCAAACAGAATTTCTAAATCAAAAAGAAATACAGATATTAAGCCTCCATCCCCTACTTCGACATATGTCAGTTTGCCCTCCTTGAAATTTAATCCTATTCTATCTGCAACTCTTGCATGAAAAACACTGTAAGTAGCCCCCGAATCAACATAAGCTTCCACAGGATACCAGGAATTGCCATACTTTATACCTATTCCAACAATGGGCACTGCTATCTGTTTGTAGATTTTGTATCTCTTTGAAATAACAGGCATACCAGATCCTCTTTTGAAGGAATGGTTACTACAAATGGAATTTTATCAGGGTATTTTTTTCTCGCTATATTATCTACTTCCTTCTCACTATCACCAATAGCCACAACCTCTTCTTCGACTACAGCAATGGCTTTGTGAGGATATTTAGTGATAAGTTCTTCGAAGTTTTTTCCAAACCATTCATCGTATTTTTCAATGTCGAGTAATTCTCCCACAACGATCCTCCATTATCATAGTTCTTCTCAAACCACTGTCTGTACTCACCGGTTATCACACATTCAACCCAGTCTCTATTGTTAATATACCAGCTTGCTGTCTGCTTAAGTCCCTGCTCAAAGGTGTACCTCTGCCTCTATCCCTTCCTTCTTTTAACTTTATCACAGTTAATGGCATAAAGTCTATCATGTCCTGGTCTATCCTTTAGATTAGAATCATCAGGGGAATAAGCTTCTCCGGAAACTGATAGGGGCCGTATATGCTTCTGTCTACATGGGATTCTGCTGCAAAATGTACTACCGTATCTATCGAATATCCGGAAAAAACTCTATCAACCAACCCTTCATCACAGATATCGCCATGTTCGAAAAAATAACGGCTTCCGCCATGCTTCTCTTCCAGATCGGATAAGTTTTTTGGGTTACCTGCGTAAGTAAGCTTATCAAGATTGATAATTCTCCCCAAAAAATCGGATCGAGAGAATAAGTAACGGATGAAATTGCTTCCTATAAACCCACATCCTCCGGTAATCTCGATATCCCGCAATAGTGAGTAAACCTCAGAAAGTCGAACGTGTTCGCCCGGCGTTTCTGTGTTTTCGCGTTCATTCTTTCAAATCTCCCGAAACTAAAAGTCCGGCTCTTTGCCGGGTGCAGCTCCAGAGAGTACTTGGTAAAGCGATTATGCAGCGCTCTTTCGATACGCTTAGCGTCCTCGGCATAGCGTACGACGCACACATAGTCGTCGGCGTATCTCACCAATTCACAAAACCCTTTCACATGGCTCTTAACCGTTGTCTCGAACCATGTATCCAGTACATAGTGCAGGAAAATGTTTGCCAGCATCGGGCTAAAGATACTGCCCTGCGGCGTTCCGCCATCAGGTTTAACCAGTATTCCATCCTCAACATAACCGGCTTTCAGAAACTTCTCTATCAGGTTCAGCAGTGTCGTATCCCCTATTCCCATGCGGATAAACTCCATCAGCTTTTCATGGGAGACGTTGTCGAAGCTACACTCACCTTTAGCGTGTACTCCGATATTGGTTTCCAGGAAATGAAACCCTTGACCCAATGCAATATGGTATATTTCGGGGCTCGATGCCTTCACTCCGAAAGATATCGTTTTTTCTTTTTCTTTCGGGAGGTTTTTATCATTTCTTCATTGGTTTAAGGCTGCGCTGCGCTGGGGATACAAAGAGAATGGTTATTTTGAAGAGAGTTATGCTATTACGACGCCAAGTTTCGTTATTTTAGCAAAATTTATTATCTGGTTGTGGCTATGCCGCGATATGTTGTTTTAGCGTATAATTTTATTTTCATATAGGTCTGCAATTGGAAAACAAAGATCATAGTCATTCCATTCCAGATCACCCTCATTTATCTCAAACCTGGAAAATTCTTCAGGATCCAGATATTTTCTGATGAGAGGATTAAGGGATGCAGACAGAAAGGGATAAAAATCTATCACCCGCCTGGTATTATCATTAAACAGCAATTCCAGTCAGCATAAGTTTCAACAAATATTTTAAAGTCATTCAAAGTAGAGTCCGATAAGGGTTTCCTGCCTTTTACAGGTTTGACATTAATTTCTTCCACTTTTCCATTTTCTAACATAATCTCAGCCTTCGATTCATAAGTCTGGTATTTACCATGAACAGGTTAATGTTCATTGCTATAGAACAGAATAATTATACCAAGATACGTATATATTTTGGGCATTTATATTTGCTACCTCCAGTGCTTTACTGCACTTACCTCAATTACGAAGGTTTGGTATCTTAATCTGCCAGGGTTAAAGCTTCGCTTAAGTTTAAATTAAGTTCCTTCTTAATCTTTCTTCCATCTAAATAGTATCTACCAATATGGGCAAATCCATGAGCAGAGTCATAACGAATTACTATTTTACAGCGGCCGCCAACTAAAACTTCAAGTCAGACAGCGAAACTGACCGGCCTGCCTTTATCAGTTTCATGATAATGCCTTTTGCGAGCGTTTACTACCAAAGGGATTACATATTCGGCAGCCCTCAAATTTCAGATACCTCTCTACCGTCTGCTCAAGAACCTGCTTAAACGTACATTTCTGCTTTATCTCAGCTAGTTTTTAATCTTATCACAGTTACACACATTTCAACAATCCCTGTAACTATTTTCTGGTATTATAAAATCCTTTGCTTTGGGAGTCTGTCAAGTAAATTGTGGAAACTTTTTCCCGTTTCTTCCGATTTCTCAATTAATTATTTAAAGGTGAAGCTGCTGCACCTGTCAAAAGTAAAATGCAATTTTTCGCCTCTCTATGCGTGCCCCCGCCCCTGCGATAAGTCACCGGATGTCGCTTCGCCTCTCCACTCTTAACCCTCCACTACGAAAGGGGCGGGGTCGGGCTCTCCGGGGGTTCGCGGCCTTAACGCCGGACTACACGGTGCGCCCGGCTGGCCGCTCCCGTCCGGACGGGC
>QNBH01000312.1 GCA_003645645.1 Spirochaetota bacterium
CAACCCCCATTTACCAGAGTTTCTATTTTATTCTTCAAACTTGTATATATTGATTTCTGCGAAACAACCAGGCAATCTGCAATTACCTCAACCAGTGCCGACCCTACTACAAGTGCATAAACATGTGGTGCGAGGGTTTTAACCTGCGATGCGGTCCGGATACCGAAGCCTGCAAGTATCTTGCTTCCCGAGGAGCTTAAAGTGGATATAAAGGATTTTACCTTCGTTAAATCTGTAAAGGCTCCGGTAATCCCGACCCTGAGAGCTGCGTAGATATATTCCCTTTCAAGCTCAAGTATCCTGGAAAGCCTGGATGGGGAGACTGTTGGAGCTACAACAGGAACTACTTCTATACCCATGCTCAATCCTTTACGGTAGAGACCTTCATCATAACCGGGCATAAGATCGGGAACTATAAGAGCCCTGGCCCCTGCATCTTTTGCCCTGGATACAAACCGATCAATTCCCTTAGCATACACCGGGCCTGCATAACTCATGATGAACAGAGGGATATTTCTGTAATCGAGAATATCTTCCACCAATCTGAATCCTTCATCAACCTTAAATCCGGCCTTCAATGCCGTTGTACAGGCTTCCTGAATAACCGGCCCGTCAGCGGTGGGGTCACTGAAGGGAAACTGAACTTCCAGAAAGGAGGCTCCACCGTCAATTAAAGCTCTGGCAGCTTCCAGTGATCTCTCTCTGTCCGGATACCAGGCTACCATGTGGCTCATAATCCTGTAAGCACCCGATCGAGCACTTTCATCTGGTTTGTCGGTTTTAACCATTCCTGCCGGGGCGGATTCGAGCTGTTGCTCCGGTCTGGCACTTTTACCCATTACTCTGCCTCCTTCCTTAAAAACTCCTTCCAGGCGGTTTTATCGAGTTCTCCGGCCATTATAAAGAGGTCCTTATCCCCACGTCCCGACATGTTTACCACAATAGCCCTATCCCCGGGACAGTGAGGTGCCATTTTTAGTGCCACCGCCCCTGCATGAGCAGACTCAAGCGCAAATACCACCCCTTCCTGCTTTGCAAAGACCTTCACAGCTTCCAACGCCTCTGCATCGTCTGCCTTTGTAAAGGTGATGCGCCCTTCCCTTCCGAGATGGGCAAGCTGGGGGCCAATGCCCGGATAGTCAAGCCCCGCACTTATTGAGTGGGTTGGTAGTACCTGGCCGTCTTCGTCCAGGAGGAAGAGGCTCTTGTAACCGTGCACAATTCCTTCCCTGCCTTCACCGCTCATACGCGAGGCGTGCATACCTCTCCCCTCACCCCTTCCGCCTGCTTCTACTCCGATAAGTTTCGGCACGGCAGCATGGAGAAAGGGATAAAAGAACCCTACCGCGTTTGAGCCACCGCCCACACAGGCAACCAATGCCTCTACCTCGAGCCCTGCCTCTTCCACCTGCTCTCTGGTCTCCTTTCCGATTACAGACTGAAACTCGCGTACCATGTCTGGATAGGGTGATGGACCGAGGGCCGAACCCAGAAGGTAATGGGTATGGGCGAAGCTGGATGCCCAATCCCGAAGTGCCTCGTTAACGGCATCCTTTAGAGTTTTAGAACCCGATTTAACGGGTACCACCTCCGCACCGTAGAGTTCCATCCAGAAAACATTGGGTCTCTGCCTTCTTATATCCACCTCACCCATGTAAACCCTGCACTCAAGCCCCAGCTTGGCGCACACCGCAGCCGTCGCCACCCCGTGTTGACCCGCCCCCGTCTCCGCTATTATTCTCTCCTTGCCCATGCGCCTTGCAAGGAGAGCCTGGCCCAGGGCGTTATTTATTTTATGTGCACCGGTATTGGCAAGCCCTTCAAGCTTAATAAAAATCTTCCCTCCCCCTGCAGTTCGGCTTACATTCTCTGCAAACATGAGGGGAGTAGGCCTTCCCGTATAGGTTCTGGAGAGATAATCGTAGGTTTTTAAGAAATCCTCATCTTCCATTGCTTCTATAAAGGCTCTCTCGAGTTCGTCCAGCGGCGTTCTCAAAACTTCCGCCACGTACCTCCCCCCGAAACTTCCGAAAAAGTCATTGTATATATCTGCAGTACACCGTCGTGTCGATTTTTCATTAAAAGAAGTTGTGCTTTGTTTGTACATCTACTCTATCTCCTTGAAAAAGGATTCAATCTTTCTATGATTTTTAATCCCAGGGGAATCCTCCAGACCACTGGAAATATCGACCAGCTCGGGTTTAAACTCTTCGATTATCTTTCTTACATTATCCGGTTTAATACCTCCTGCAAGCCAGAGGGGATTCAAGAGGGATGCCTCTCTTACTATCTCACCCTTAAGCCTTTTCCCGGTACCCCCCATGGAATCCGTCGAATAGGCATCTATGAGCACTCTTGGACAGCGGCACGATTTAATCTTCAAGAGATCCTCCCTCTCTTTTATACGCAGAGCCTTGTAATAGGGAAAGGCGATGGAGAAACAATCTTCCGGAGCTTCTTCTCCGTGAAATTGAATTGCATCGAGATATCCCTCGTTGAGAAGCTCTTTTATTTGAAGATCAAGTTTTTTCTCTCTCCGGGCCATAACCACGACTCCCACTTTACAGGCATCCGTCTCGCCCACTCTTCTTATAAAAGCAGGCTCGACCCTTCTGGGAGAAGGAGCGAGCACGAACCCAAGCAGATCAGCCCCCAGCTCATCGGCGGCTTTTATATCCTCTAACCTTGTAAACCCACATACCTTAACAAGAGGCCCCTTCCTCGAGGCTCTCCTGGGTATGCCGTATAGCCTCTCCCAGAAGTTATTGGGCTTGCTTTGCCTGGCCATCTCCTTAAGCTCTTCTATAAGTTTGGGATTTTTTACAACAGCCTCACCTACCAGTATCCCCTTAAAGCCGGAAGAGAAAGCAAGTGCCCCATCCTCCCCCGAAGTGATTCCCGATTCGAATACATGAATTGTAGGCCAGTCTATCATCCTCTTAACCTTCAAGGGAGCCGCAAGATCAATCGAGAAGCTTTTAAGGTCTCTTGAGTTAATACCTGTAAAGGCAGGCTTAATCGAGCTTACTTTCTCCACATCCTCCTTTGAATGAACTTCCACCAGAGAGGCCATCCCCAGTGCCTCCGCTCTGGCATACATTCTTTTAAGCTCCTCCATGGGTAGAATCGAGGCGATGAGTAAAACCGCATCGGCTCCGGCACGAAAAGAGACCTCTATATCTTTCTCTTGTAAGAGAAAATCTTTTCTTAAGACGGCGCAATAGGGAAATCTCTGCTTTATATCCATAAGATCCTTAAGGGATCCACCAAAATGCTCACTCTCTGTGAGCACGGATATATTCCTTATGCCCCTCTGTATATACTTTTTTGCCTGGCCGACCGCATCCATCTCCGGCAGTATATCCCCTCTGGATGGCGAGCGTCTCTTTATCTCACAGATTATAAAGGGATCCCCCCCGAAAGGTACAATCGGAACCCTTCTGTAAGATGGAACCGGTTCCCCCAGAGTACTGCCTTCTCTCGATATGAGGTTTCTTCTCTTCTCTACGATTTTATCCATAATGTTCATGGCTTTTAACTCCGGCTTACGATAGAGCGCAAACACGAGCTTCCTCTTTCTCGGCTCTCTCCTCTGTAATGGCTTTGCTTACACGGATAATCTCATCGAGCTTATCCATCACCTTACCTTCCCTCAAACTCTGCCTGGCCTTCCTGTATCCATCTTCAATACTATCCGCAAGACCATAAACTGCAAGAGATGCACCTGCATTGAGCAGAACCGCATCCCTTACTGCA
>QNBH01000313.1 GCA_003645645.1 Spirochaetota bacterium
CCTTACAAGAGGTAAGATAGATAAAGAGCAGGTAAACACCGAATGGGCCAGGGATTACATTGGAGGCCGGCGTCTTGCCACCCGTTACCTCTACGAAGAGGGAGTTGCAACTCATACTAATGGCCGAATAGTATATGAAGATAGCGGTTGCCACCCGTTACCTTTACGAAGAGGGAGTTGCAACCGTAGACCCCTTAAGTGCTGAAAATAAGCTCATTCTCGCCACCGATCATCTTACGGGAACGGGTGCTCCCTGCGGTGCACGATATATGGTAGCCACTAAAGGACCGCTCAGCGGTATCCCGACGCTTACGAGGGGCCCGAACACGAGAATGCCTGGGCTCTGGGTGCGGATACCGGCATCTCCGACCTGCAAGCCGTCATAAAGGCAAACTTCCTGTGCAACGAGTACAGTATGGATCCCATCAAGATGGGAGCCACCATTGCCGCTGCCATGGAGATGTTCGAGCTGGGAATAATCGCAGAAAAAGAGACTGGCCGTCCCCTGCGCTTCGGAGATGCGGACGCGATGGTTGCAATGGTAGAAGCCACAGGAAAGGGAGAGGGGTTTGGTAAAGAGCTTGCCCTCGGCTCAAAGAGGTTGTGCGAAAAATACGGCCATCCCGAGTTCTTCATGGGCTCCAAGGGCCAGGAGTTTCCTGCCTACGTTGGACGGGGGGCACAGGGAACAGGGCTTAACTATGCTACATCGAATAGCGGAGCCTGCCATGTTAGAGGATACACTATTCCCGCCGAGGTTTTCGGCATACCCGATAAGGTAGATCCCTTTGCGGTAGAAGAAAAGGCGGAACTGGATAAACTCTTCCACGATATAACCGCAGTGGTTGACAGCAGTGGGTTGTGCCTGTTTACCACTTTCGGGATCGGTCTCTCCGAAATAACAGCCCTGATGGAAGGGGCGACGAAGGCAGGGTACAACGATGAAAACCTGCTTAAAGCAGGGGAGAGAATCTGGAATCTGGAGAGACTCTTCAATCAAAAGGCAGGGCTGACAGGTGCCGATGACACCCTCCCCAAACGTATCCTCGAAGAGCCCATACCTGCTGGACCGAGCAAAGGCAAGACCAATCAACTCTCAGAACTGCTTCCGGAATACTACAAGGCCAGAGGGTGGGATGAGAAGGGAGTACCCACCTCAAAGAAGTTGAAAGAGCTGGGCCTGGCTTAAGCCCTGAGAGCAGGCTGCAATCTACTTTGCGATTGCATCCTGAAGGGCGAAAAGTAATGTCTATGAGCTGAGGTTACATGGCTTTGATTACAGTAAAATTTCTTGGCATCATGAGGGATGCAGCAGGCAGAGACGCTTTAACCGTTTCTCCTGCCAGTGCAGGAGAGGCTCTGAAACGCTTTACAGAGGCTCTCCCCGGAGTTAAGGGGATGATTTCCACTGCAAACGGTTCTAAATTAAACGGCGATATCCGTATTTTCGTAAACGGTGGGGAAATCTCCTTTCTCAAGGGGCTCGAAACGCCTCTCGGTTCAAAAGACAGGTTAGCAGTGTTACAACATGGTGCCAGAGGTTATCCCGGAGGATAAAAATTATGAGTAAGAGATATGTTATTGCAGGATTTGGCGCTGCCGGATGGAGCGCTGCACAGGCCATACGCTCTAAATATGAACAGGGCATCATCACCGTAATATCGGATGAAAAATCTCCACCCTATGCGAGGATGCTTCTCTCCTGCTGGCTTAAGGGTAAAATAGAAGAAGAAGCCATCCATCTGTTCCCCAACGATGTCTTTAAATCCCTCAACACAGAAGCTCTATACGAGAAAAGAGCAGAGAAGATCGATACAGACAGGCAAACCGTCATTCTTAATAACGGAGAGAGCATTCCCTATGATGAGCTTCTGATTGCTTCAGGCGCTTCTCCTGTGCGTCCGGAGATAAAGGGGATTGACCTTCCGGGTGTATTAAACCTGTGGACACGGGATGATACCCTGCGGATAAGGGAAGGCATCCGGGAGAACGGAGAGGCAGTTGTGATTGGTGCAGGTTTTATCGGGATGCAGGCAGTGGATGCACTCCTTAAACTGAATGTGCGATGTTCTCTTATCGAGGCATTGCTTCATGTGCTTCCAAGGATTCTCGACCCCGAAGGGGCCGGCCTGATAGAAAGCAGGCTTAAAAGAGAGGGTGTAGATATATTTACCGACACCACGGTTAAAGAGATAGGGGCTGAAGGGAAGCGTAAAGAGATCGTGCTTGACAGTGGCCGTACCCTGCAGGCGGACCTTGTAATTACAGCGGCTGGCGTTCGTCCCAAACTGGATCTGACCAAAACGGCAATTCTTAAAACTGATACAGGCATTCTGGTAGACGAGTGTATGCGTACAAGCTCCTCCCATGTTTACGCCGCAGGTGATGTGGCGGAAAGTCTTGACTTCTCCACGGGTGGAAGGGGGGTGCATGCGATATGGCCTACTGCAGTCGATCAGGGATGGGTGGCGGGGATGAATATGGCCGGAGCGTCTGTTGACTATCCGGGCAGCCTGAATATGAATACGCTGGATGTGCTGGATATCCCCCTGGCTTCGGTGGGTCTGTTTCAGGGTGATGGTCTTGAGATCGGAAAACATACAGAATCAAGCAGGGGGATATACAGGAAGATAGCCTTTAGAGATGGGAGATTGACGGGCGCAGTGCTTTTAGGTGATATTAGCGATATAGGCATTATACGAAGTATGATTCACCGTCGGGTTGATATCACGTCTGTCAAGAGTGCCGTTGTTTTCTCCCCGGTAAAACTGGGGAGAACCTGGCCGGTTTACGGAGGTATAAAGGCTTGAAAGTGGAGGTAAGGCTTTTCTCAACGCTGACCCGCCATCTCCCGGAGGGGAGCTCAAATAAGAGTGCCGTTATCGAAGTTCCTGAAGGCGCCACCCTTGGTGATGTTATTGAGCATCTGGGTATACCCTCGAATGTTGCCCATCTGACCATAATAAACGGACATCACCGGAGAGACAGGGGGGTTGTCCTCAGGGATGGGGATAAAGTCTCGATATTTCCTCCGGTAGGAGGCGGAGCTTGAAAGTGCTTCATCATTGCCTATGACGATGGGATGCCCCCAATCAACCTCAATACACAATGATTACCGTTGAAATGGCCAAACAAGAAAACAGTTACCGGTATTTCAGGCAATAGTTGCGAGTTAAAATTGTACTTTAAACTGCCGTGGATTGCCAACGGTGACGGGTTGAGTTGACATAAAAGACGAAATACTGTTAAATTTATTACGTATTATACACTCTTTGAGTGCCTATTTTTATCGTTTCGGTTGCCGTTGCGCAGGATGAGGAACTAATTTTAAAGTGTTTTTCGGACACTTTTTAACTATACGGGATGGAGTCCCCGTGCAAACGCCGTAGCCAGGCTGATGACTCCTGCCGCTTCAAGTTGCTTAAGCATTTTAAGAGAGAATGCAGCGGAGCATCTTTACGGCTTGGGAGGTGTTTGCATGGTATTTTCTTTTCTATTTAACCAAAAAGAAGCAGGGAGTATCCGCACAAACTACGAAGAACCAGGTTCTTTCCGTGATCTTAATCTCGACCAGTTGGTGGAAGCAGTTACTGCAAATAAAGAAGAATATAATCTCAAACAATATTTCTATACACCCCTCCATACCATCGACGATATTCTTTATCGTCAGGAGGTATTCCGGGATCTTGAAAATGATGCATTATTTAAGAGTATCAAGTACTTTGGAGAGCAGATGCGGACAATCCGC
>QNBH01000314.1 GCA_003645645.1 Spirochaetota bacterium
ACCGTGAAATGGTCGAATCCCTTCTGAAGGCTTCTGCTTCGTCTTCTAAACTGGCTTCGGAGATCATGAATTGGCTGGACGAGGGGACTTCCACAAAAACCACACTCCCGATGCTTGAAGATGAGAAGTTTTTCCAGGTCCATATTCGGCAGAACGGCAAAATCCTTAAAAGAGAGCACCATGCGGTGAAGCTTACGAAAAGTCCTTTTGATGTTGTTTTTATCCTTAAAAAGCCGATGGCCGTATTTATGCAGGTCTCATTCGATCCCTCCCTCTGGGAAGGACTGCGCTCCGGGAAAAATCTAAAAGAGCTTCTCGGTGTAAGCAGTCCTTTTAGCGGTATGGGAATAGCCGAGTACAACTTTAATCCCGAAGAGCAGGTATTCGTAGGCGATGAGGGGGCACACTACCTTTTTTATTACGGGGATGAGGAGCACAGATTCAGCCGGGTTGAAAAAAAGAACGGCTATATCTATGCCCAACGGAAAATCGCTTTTTATAAAACAGAATTGCAAGACCGTAAAGTGCCTATGTTCCGGATCGATCGAGACGCTATATACCTGATTTTCTACTACGGGGAGAACGGAGCTGGGCAGACGGATTATTTAAGGCTTGATTTCCCAAAGCGCAAGTAGTAAAGAAAGAAACCACCAGAGCAATGCCTAAAAATTCTGTTTGACACTGGTTTTTAGCGTGCCCCATTATTTCTGGTAGGTGAAAAATGCTTAATAGAAGGCCTGGATTTTCTTTCGACTAAATGAGAAATTGATTGATGTGTCTTTCGTGAATATCTATGGGCGAACTTTATGAGTTCTTCGTCCACATTAAGAGTTAGTTTTTTATCCATGGTATTACCTCTACGTAATATGTTCTTTTATTATTACGTAATAGTCAATTCTAAACAGGGCAAACGCATTTAGCAATAAGTGTGTCATAATGACACACTAGACATTGTTTTTGTTCTATGAAAAAATCCTCTCAGATATATCTGGGAGGGTATTATGTTAGATTCACCAATCAAAGATCATTTTCCGGAGATGAGTGATCCGAGAGATGAAAACAAACGACACAAATTGATCGATATTATTTTTATAACCATCTGCGCAGTAATCTGTAATGCAGACAAGTGGGAGGATGTAGAGGATTTTGGTAAGGCAAAATACTGGTGGTTAAAACGTTATCTCGAATTACCTCATGGCATCCCCGCTCATGATACCTTTAATCGAGTGTTTGCCAAACTTAATCCCGAAGAGTTTAATAAACGCTTTGTAGACTGGGTTAAGTCTTTGTCTCCTCTTAATGAGGAGGAAATAGTGAACCTTGATGGGAAAACAGTACGCCATTCATTCGATACAAATACTGATAGTCCTGCCATTCATATGGTAAGTGCATGGGCAAATGAGGCCGGCATGACCTTGAGGCAAATCAAAGTGGAGGAAAAATCGAATGAAATTACGGCCATACCCGAACTGCTTGACTTGCTGGAATTAGAAGGCTGCGTTGTAACTATTGATGCGATGGGAACACAAAAAACAATAGCTGAAAAGATAATTGACAAAAATGCGAACTATCTTCTTGCCTTGAAAGGAAATCAAGGGACACTCAAAGAGGATGTAGAGCTGTATTTTGAAGGGATTGATGAGAAACATTATGATAGAGGCGTATTTGATTATAATAAACAATTTGAAAAAGACCATGGGCGTATAGAAATCAGAGAATGCTGGTCTACTGAACAGATCGAATGGTTATCACAGAAAGAGGAGTGGAAAAACCTACAATCAATTTCACTTCTCAGATCAACACGCATCATCGATGATATTGAAACAACCGAAGACAGATTATATATTTCAAGTCTACCTGCTAATGCGGAAAAACATAATTATATCATACGGAAACACTGGGGAATTGAGAACTCATTACATTGGGTATTGGATATGTCATTTGATGAGGACCGGTGTAGGAAAAGAAAAAATCATTCCGCAGAGAATTTTGCTATTGTAAGACATGTTGCTTTGAACATTCTGAAAAAGGAAAAGAGTTCCAAATTAAGTATCAGACGGAAACGATTGGTGGCAGGGTGGAATCCTGATTATCTTGAAAAACTCATTTTTGATGCCTAAATGCGTTTGCCCTGTAATTAAAAGTTGACAGATTGGGCAAAAGCTGAGATAATACGAAAAATGAAATTAAATACCGTAATGTGGATTATAAGCTGACATTAACACATTTGATCAGAAAACAGGAGATAAATCGATGAAGTTTGGAATCTGCGTTTATAAAGATGATATTCCTGCAGCAGAGCGTGCGGGATACGATTATGTAGAACTCACAGTTACCAATGTATGGCCAGAGGTTGGGGAAAATGAATATTTAGTATTAAAGCAATACCTGAACCAATTCAAAGTCAAACCCGAAGCATGGAGGAGGTTTTTACCCCCAAATTTACCCGTAGTCGGACCTGAAGTAGATTTTCCTAAGATAACGGAATTTTTGCATATCACTCTTAGGAGAATCCGAGAACTGGGAGGAGAAGTTGTTGTATTTGGCAGTCCTTTATCGAGAAACGTTCCCGATGATTTTTCAAGGGAGAAAGCCTGTGAGCAGATTCTTAAGTTCTTGGGAGCCTGTTGCGACACAGGCGGAAAAAACGGGCTGGTAATAGTAATCGAACCGATTATTCGAAGAAACTGCAATATTATTAACACAGTTGCAGAAGCTCTTGGTATAGCTCAAGAGCTTGAAACTCTGAAAATAAGGGTTTTAGCTGATCTGTACCACATGTGGGGCAACAATGAACCACCTAAAGCTGTAGAACAGGCAGGTGAATATCTGTTTCATATTCACATGCCAGTGCCGGAGATCGCCGGGCTCAATGAACCTCGTGCAATAAACACAGTATTTCCGGATTATCCCACCCGGGATTTTATGCAATCTCTTAAGAATATAGACTACGATAAGCGTATAAGCATAGAAGATCTGGACCGAAAGTTTATGAACCTCGAACGGGAAGCCCCTATTGTTCTTGCCCATATTCGCAAGACCTGGGAGGAATTATCCCGTTGAGCGAATTAGAGAAATTCCTTTCTCCTGGAGAATTATGGAAAGCAAGAAAACGGCTTAAACCATATATTTATCGTACTCCCCTTCCTTTCTCTAAGGGTTTGAGCTGGATAACCGGCTGTGAACTCTACCTTAATGTGGAATGTTGGCAACTTTGCGGCTGTTTTAAAGTCAGAGGAGCCATCAACATGGTGTAGACTCCCTCACTAATATTGTTGGTCTTCCCGCAGTATTTTCTTAAGGGGCATCCCGAACAATCAGTTAAAAACCCGCACTCCTGTAACACTTTAGTTCTCCCGAATTATTTCAAAGGGCAAAAGAAAGCGGGAAGAGCAACTTCCCGCTTCCGCTTAATTGAATAAACAGGTGGATTTAATTTTTAATGCCCTCTCTGCTCTTTATACCACATTTCGATATGCTCGATGCTACTAACCCTTAAGCTTTGGCTTAAGGTATCCACCTCTTTGCGAATCCTTCTTGCCAGAAGGGCAATATGCTATTAAATCCCCAGATTTTGTTATGCTATTAAATCCCCAGATTTTGTTATTTTAACAAGATTTCAAATGAGCGTGGCTAATTTCGGTTGGTTGGAAATGTCCACCTATATTTGATTTCCAAAACATCATTACTATTTTCCTCTAAGCTGCTTTCTCTTCTGGGGGACAGGATGATGG
>QNBH01000315.1 GCA_003645645.1 Spirochaetota bacterium
CTTTTAATGTGATGTCTCTATTCAATGATTATCCCCTCAAGCATTCTAATTGCTATTCCCTCCAGGACTTATTATAAATCACAGTGAATACTTTGTCAATATTATTAACTAAGTCTAATGAAAATATTATACGTTTATCTTATTTTCGTGGTTTTTATATTATAATTTCTTTAACTAAACGCACATGGAAGGATAAAATAGTCTATTTGTTTATGCTATTGACAAAGTATTATAATGCCGATACACTTTATCTTAAAGAATACAATGTGAAACAGAGAATAGGTCAACCCGAGATACTTAAAGAGATAAATCGCACTCACGTCCTGGATATTATCAAGCGGGAACGTGTAGTCTCTCGTGCACAACTTGCAAGAATAACCAGCTTGAGCAGGGCTACCATATCTTTGCTTGTGGATAAGCTGCTTACCATCGGAGTCGTTGAAGAAATCGGCCGGGGAGAGTCCAGCGGAGGCAGACCTCCCGTACTTTTAAAGTTTATACCCGATTCCGCATTTGCCATGGGTGCCCACATGTACGACTCCGATTGGAGCATGGTGGTTACCAATCTGGATGCGGTTGTACGCCGAAGTATAACGTTGCATATTGAGCAAAACAGCCCCCGGGGAGCAATCGATACATTGAAGAGGGGGATAGAAATACTTACTTCCGAGTTTTCCGGTAAAATGCTTCTACCGGCAATAGGGCTCGGCACACCCGGGCTGGTGGATATTCATACCGGCACGATCAAGAGCGCAGTTGATGTGGGATGGGCAGAGGTGCCGGTTAAAAAAATCCTCGAGGAAGAGACGGGCCTTAAGACCTTTGTGGCAAATCGAAGTAAAGTGGGAGCCCTTGCAGAACTGTGGTACGGAGCAAGAGAGGGAATAAAAGACTTAATCTATATCTCCATAGGTACGGGTATTGCAGCAGGAATTATTCACCAGGGCAAATTATACATAGGTACTAACTCAAGCGCAGGAGAGCTGGGGCACGTTACAATTATTCCGGATGGCCCTCTCTGCCCCTGTGGCAATCGGGGTTGTCTACAGCAGTTGGTTTCAGAACAGGCTATCGCCACCAGGGCAAGACAATTGCTGCGTGAAAACAGCAGAAGCAGATTGCACAAACTTGCAGGTAACCATCCGGAGATGATAACAGTGTATCATGTACTTAAGGCTGCAGATGAAGGAGATGAGCTCGCACTATCTATTCTGGATGAGTCTGCCGAGTATCTGGGAATTGCAGTTGCAAACCTTGTAAACCTTTTTAACCCCGAATTGATAGTACTCGGAGGTCCTGTAGGTCAGTCGAGTAGAATCCTTACCGATAAACTTGCAGAAAAGGTACGTTTAAGAGCCATGGCGTATCCTCTATCGGCAGTACAGATTGTAACAAGTTCTCTCGGATCATACTCAGGTGCAATCGGTGCCTCTGTTCTTGTGCTTCAACAGGCAAATAGACTTATCTTCCAGTAATACCATGCAGGGCTTTTCTCTATAACCGCTAATCCATATAATATCCGCCGTTTATGTTTACCGTTTCTCCGTTAATAAATGAGGATTCATCGGAGGAGAGAAAAAGAATCAGGTTGGAGACATCCTTTACCGTGCCAAGGCGCCTTACAGGAATCGTCTCGGAGATACTCCTTTTCTTCTCTTCATCCCAGTAACTCATCATTTTTGTCATAATGGCATGAGGTGCTATGGCATTGCAGGTTATCCCGAAAGGGCCCAGTTGCCTTGCTACCGATCTTGTAAGTGAAATGACCGCACCCTTGGCAGCACCATAGGCAAAAATAGTAGTGTTATCACCTCTCTTACCGGTGATCGAAGCTACATTAACAATTCTTCCATAATTTCCGGCTTTCATAACAGGAGTTACTGCCCTGATAGTGTAAAGCACACCCTTTAAGTTTATATCGATTGTTTTGTCTATCAGTTCGTCCGAGGTCTCTTCTATTGTTCCTGTGGTCAGAAACCCGGCATTGTTTACCAGAATATCAATTTTCCGGTAGAGGGCTGTTATACCTTCTATCATCCTGCCTACATTTGAACTCACAGAAACATCGCAGATAAGGGTTGTACATTCTCCCCCCGAATCCTCTATCTCTTTTTTAAGAGTGGAAAGCCCATTCTCTTCTATATCAACTGCCGCTACCATTCCTCCTTCAGCCGCCATATCCAGGGCAACTTGTCTCCCCATTCCCTGGGCAGCCCCGGTTATAACGGCCACTTTACCCTCAAATCTTTTTCCAGTTTTAATATTGATCATATTTTAAATCCCTTTTTACAATAGAGGTTTTGTTTTTTCGTACAATTCCAGGTAATTTCTGTAGGCTCTCTCGAAACTTTCAGCCTCTCCGGTGGGAGTAATTCTCCTTTCTTCGGTTACCATCGCTTCTGCTGCTTCTGGCAAAGATCTGTATACACCAGAACCATAAGCTGCACATACTGCAGAGCCGATAATTCCACAACTATCTGCATACATGGGCACGGTAATTGGTAAATCACAGATGTCTGCCAGTAACCGAAGCCACAATTTACTCTTTGTTCCCCCTCCACCTGCAGTTGCAGAGATAATCTTTACTCCCTTGCTCTTCCATGAATCCATAATGTGCTTTGTTCCGAAGGATATTCCTTCATAGACACTTCTTAAAATATGTCCGAATGTATGCCCAAGAGATAGACCGAATATTATCCCCTTTGCCCTGGGATCCCTTCTGGGAGTGCGGTTTCCCTGCCAGTAGTCCAGGGTTATCACACCTTCGGAGCAGCTCGGTACAGATGAAGCTAATTCTTCCAGCTTCTCAAGTATCTGGTTTCTATCTGCCTCACGGTTTTTTGATATTTCATAAATGTTATCGACGAGCCAGTTTACTATGGAGCCGGATGAAGTCTGCCCGCCTTCCAGAAGCCATTTACCATCCAGAACAGCATCCGGGTAAGGTCCCCAGAACTCTGGAGAAAAAACGGGTTCATCATTTAAAATAAAAAACACATTGGAGGAGCCCAGTATCATCCCTATATTTCCCGGATTAAGGGCATTCAGGCCGAGAAGCCCCACGTGTGCATCAACACCCCCTTCTGCAACCGGTATTCCTTCGGGTAGGCCCAGCTCTACAGAAGCTTTTCTGTCTAAACCTCCTATTCTCTCTCCCAGAGAGGCAACTCGCTCAGGCCACTTATCCAGTATATTCATAAGTCCTATTTCAGCCAGGAAGTCTCTGTCCCATCCGCCTTCCCTCGATACGTAGTTCCATTTGCAGGTAGCATTACATTTTGAAACAGTCCAGTTGCCGGTGAGTTTATAGGCTATCCAGTCTGTAGCCTCTATTATAAAAAAGGCACTGTTAAACTGTTCAGGCCTGTTTCTCTTAAGCCAAAGAGCTTTCGGAACCATCCATTCCGCCGAATCCTGACCCCCCGAATACTTGAGACGAGGGTGGCCCGTCTTTCTGATATCTTCTACTTCCTGCACAGCACGTTGATCCATCCACAGAATGGCACGGTCAAGAGAACTACCCTCCCTGTTAACGGCAAGCACTGTGGAAGAGGTAGCATCGAAGGATATTCCTGTGATGTCCGATGGCTTAATACCGGATTCTTCCACGCACCGCCGGGTTGATTCACACACTGCCTTCCACCAATCGGAAGGCTCCTGTTCCGCCCATCCGGGCTTGGGGAAAAATGTCC
>QNBH01000316.1 GCA_003645645.1 Spirochaetota bacterium
AAAAGAAAGCCGCTCTGGCCTGTACCTATTTTGTATGTAATTATGTTAGTGTGGATCATCCCTGTAGTTGGCATCCTGGTAATGTCCGTTCGACCATCTGTTGAGATCATGAGGGGATGGTGGATGATGAAACCTTTCACTATTACAATTGAAAATTACATCAAAGTTTGGAATCGGTTCAATTTGGGAAGAGCCCTTATGGCCAGTATGGCTATTTCAATTTCTTCTACTGTAATTCCAATATTTTTAAGTTCATCGGCGGCATATGCCTTTCACTTTCTCAATTTCCCGGGAAGGAGAATGATGCTGTTAGTTTTCATAAACGCTTTCATCCTCCCCCATCAAGTACTGGTAATACCTCTAATGAAGCTCTGGAGATTATCAGGGTTGATGGACAACCTGATAAGTTGTGTTGTGCCCTTTGTGGGGCTCTCATTCGCCTGGTCGATATACTATTTTAAGACATTTCTTAACGGATTTCCTACCGATCTCATAGACGCCTCCAGGATTGATGGCTGCAGCCAATTCAGAATCTATTGGAACATAGTCATACCCAATACCCTCACTGCCCTTGCCTCCATCGGGATTCTCCAATTTATCTGGACGTGGAACAGTCTGCTTTTCCCACTTATTTTTTTAAGACAAAACATTCCCATAACAGTAGCGCTCACAAGGGCTAAAGGAGAATACGATCCAAATTGGGAGCAATTAAGCGCCGGTACGGTGATTGCAATTGCTATCCCGCTACTGGTTTTCATTGTTTTGCAGAGGTATTTCACTGAGAGCGTATCCCGAACAGGTGTGGAAAAATAAATGAACCCATAGCAGCGGAGCCGCAACCAATGAAAAATTTTATTAAAATAACAAAACCTGGAGATATAATAGCAGAAAGTACTGATATAAGAAACGGAGTGTACAGATAATGAGTAAGCTGTGGTACAAACAACCTGCAAATGAATGGAAACATGGACTTCCTATCGGCAACGGTAAACTTGCGGCAATGATATTTGGCGGTATTGAAGTCGAACGAGTTGCGCTCAACCACGAATGGTTGTGGCGCGGAGAGAACAGGGATAGAACCACAGAACCTAAATCACACTTTCTTCAAAAAGTCCGGGAGTTACTCCTGGCCGGCAGGTACGCCGAGGGGACGAAGTTAGCAAACGATATTTTTGGGGGGCCTGGAGGAATAAGCGGAAAACAAAATAGAGTAAATTCATATCAACCTGCAGGTGATTTCCGGTTTCTTCTTAACCACGGTCCGGTAAACGATTACACTCGCGAATTAGACCTTACAGAAGCAGTAACAAGAGTAAAGTATATGACAGAGCAGGGATTAGTTATACGTGAATATTTTGCACACTCCGCGGAAGACCTCCTCGTAATCAGAATTTCGGCATATGACAGTAAGGTGGATGGAAGATTTTGGTTAGATAGAAAAGATGATCCCGATTGTGATATCAATTACTCAATCATTGAGGGAAGAATCAGGCTCTTTGGGAGATTCAAGGAGGGTGTAGAGTTTTGTATTGATGCAACCTTTATTATAAATGAAGGATGGATTACCGTAGTCAATAGCTCTACGATCGATATTAGGGATTCAAAAGAAATATTATGCTTTCTGCGAATCGGTACTTCCAATTCAGGAAACAATCCATTAGAAGAAATTGAATCTATTCCAATTCCTGAGCAATCATGGAACGATATACTGGATTTACATATCAAGGAATACAGGAGATTTTACAATAGGGTAATTCTTAACATTGACGGAATTATAAAAGATGAGCCAACTGACGAAAGGCTGCAAATGCTTAAGAACGGTATCGAAGACATTGGTCTTCCTGCTCTGCTCTTCGATTATGGCAGATACTTATTCATTTCCAGTTCCCTGAGAGCGGAGCTGCCACTAAATTTGCAAGGGAAATGGAATGAAGAGTTGAACCCACCGTGGGAATGCGATTATCACCTGGATATAAATTTGGAGATGGCTTACTGGCCGGCCGAACCTCTCGGTCTTTATGAGCTTACTATACCACTGTTTGACTTTATCCGGAGATTGGTACCGTCAGCACAAAAAGCAGCAAAGGACCTTTATGCTTGTGGAGGTGTACTGTTTCCTATACAGACTGACATCTGGTCCAGGGCGACACCCGAATCATACGGATATGATATATGGATAGGTGCAGCCGCCTGGCTTTCACAACATCTTTGGTGGCGATATGAATATGGTAGGGATATAGATTTCCTTTCAAATAGTGTTTATCCATTTCTAAGAGAAGTAGCCCTATTCTATGAGAGTTATGTCATATTTGATCAACATGGTAGAGCTCAGATTGTACCTTCTCAGTCGCCGGAGAACCGGTTTAAAGAAGGGGGAGATATGCCGGTATCTTTATGTGTTTCTTCGGCTATGGATATTGAGCTTGCCAGGGAGGCATTAACCCACGCCATTCAGGCAGCTAAAATACTTAACATCGATAAAGAGAAATGCAAAAATTGGCAAAATATAGTTGGCAGATTACCTGTTTTAAAAATTGGAAGTGAAGGACAACTCCTTGAATGGGGAAAGGAGTTCGAAGAGATTGAACCTGGACATAGGCATATTTCCCATTTATATGGTCTCTTTCCGGGTGATATCATTTCTCCTGAAGATACTCAAGAGCTTTTTGATGCAACGCTCATATCACTAAAAAAAAGGCTTGCTGCTGGTGGTGGGCATACAGGGTGGAGTCGTGCTTGGACGGCATGTTGTTTTGCACGAGCAGGAAGAGAAAAGGATGCCTGGGACAGCCTGAATATCCTACTTAAAGAATACACTACGGACAGTCTTTTAGATTTACACCCTCCGGGTATTTTCCAGATTGATGGAAATATAGGAGCAGTAACGGCTATTATAGAGATGCTATTTCAGAGCCATAACAATATTCTTCACTTCTTGCCCGCCCTACCCTCAAAATGGCCGAACGGCAGTTTATCCGGAATCTGCGGGAGAGGAGGTTACACCGTCAGTTTTACATGGGCGCATAGTCGGCTGAGAAAAGCCGAAATTTTTTCGAAGGAAGAAAAAACATGTATTGTAAAATGCATGGGTCAACCGTGTACAATCATGGACGAATCAAAAAATATTATTCCCCACTCTTTGCGGGGAGATTTGATTGAATTTCATATATCGGGAGGCAGCAAAATCATTATACAAGTACTGCCCTAATCAGGAGATACACGGGACGCATAAATCCAGGTGCAGGTCCCATTATATTATGCACCGTCGAGATTTTGTTTTTTTACCAAAATTTTTTAAAATCGAAAAAACAAAATCTACCGAAACCCATAGCACATCACAATCTTCCTTTCAGTTGCGATCGAAGATTGCGATATGTTTACTCATAGCATTGAATCGATATTTTTTTTCTGGGACGAAAGCGGTTACTGGATATGTTCTTGGGCACAACCGTGGCCCATGATATGTGTCTGGTGCAGACGATGTTTCTGCACCCAAAATCTTCGAGCGCAAGCCAGATCGACGTTACATTTACCAGATAGATCATCTTTCTTCCAGGTAATCGATTCCATTTTTCGAGGGTCAATAAGAGTTGCGCCCCTTGACAGCAGGAGGCATTATCAGTGTTAGGCCTCTTCCTCCTGTTTCCCGGGCCGGACCACCATTACGATAGTCAC
>QNBH01000317.1 GCA_003645645.1 Spirochaetota bacterium
AAGTTCCGCCTGCAACTGGAAAGATAAAAAAAGTCCTCAGACTTCCTCTTTAACGGTGGCAGGCTCTGCAGGTACATCCGGAATGGTCTTTAAAATCTTCTCCGCCCCTTCGGAAAAGGCTACCGCAGCCGTTCTGTACTTAAACCCAATTATAACGCTCAATCCGCTGAAAACCGCATCATGAATAAAATTGGTTAGAAGCTTAAGATAGGCCTCTCTATTGACCTTTTTCTCTCTATTACGAAAAATGAGATTACCCAGCTCGAAGGTCTTTACCAGTTGGGATACCTGCCTTATGACCACGGGATAAACCGTTTTTATGAGGGAGAAGAACCTCTTTCGATATTCCCGATTATTTTCCACAAGATATCTAATCTGCCTGTTCCTGTCCCGTACCGTACGCCCTCTTAAGGTTTTCCGGGGTATAAAATCGCTTATAAGCCTTACCATGGAGGGAGATTGAAAGAGCTTGTACAGGGAAAAATAAAAAAGCAGGAGACCTCCGTTATTCTTTAACCTTCCGTTGGAAATGCTGTACCGGTTAAGCTCCATAAGAAGGGATCCCGTTTCTCTGTCGATTGCCCTGTCGGGGGTGATCCCCTGTCCCGAGAAAAATGGGTTATCTCTGTTCTCCATTTCTTCGATCTTTTTCTCAAGTAAACGTATTATACGCAGGACAATCTGATGAATGGGATCGCTTTTAACTCTCTCCAGATATTTTAGCAGGGCCTTCCTCTCGGCTTCGGTGAATATTCTGAAACTGCTATCCCCGACAACCTCCTCTCCCAGCACCCCCATGAGGGTTGTTTTAAGATACTCTCCCAATTCCTCAAGAAATTTATCTGTATTTTCGATATTTCTGTTGTTATAGATGTAGTATTTAATAAGATCGAAAACTTTGCTAGAGATTCTTATTTCCAGGGGAATCTCGTCGAGCCTCTCCTCCTGTATTACTTCTATAATATCGAGCATACTTCGCTGAATATTGGCTATAATAGCAGGGTCTCCTCTGAGCAGATCGAGAGAAGGGTCTTCGGGAATACAGGCAATATTCTCTGTCTTCTCTTCCGCCTCTTCTTCAGGAATTCTCAACTCCTCGGAGACATTCCTGTTGTAATTCTTCACCACCGCAAGAGGCTCGAAGTTTCCCCATCTATTGCTCCTGAATCTGTTATGCCAGAGATATATGGTAGTTTCTGGCGAGTTATCCCACAACTTCCTGATATAAGCTCCTGCAGAAACGTGTGCAGTTGGCTCGGGATTGGTAACAACGATTAAAGATCCCATAAACGGAAGAAAGAGAAGATTATCCTCATCATTGCTTCCGGCAGGTAGATCGAAGATAAGGATATCGTATCTTTCTTCAAGCTCCCCGGAAAACTTACTGTATATCTTATCCATCAGGCTCTGTCTCTGGTTTATCCTGAGTTTAGACTCCGGGAAAATGATATCCAGGTTTTCAAAAACACCGATCACGTGATCTTCGAGATTACCGGAATCATCGACGATGGTGAAATCTTTTAGAGTTTCTTCAGATTCACTGAGATCGAGGAGAGTGGTTATATCGGAAAGCGGATCCAGATCGATAAGACCTACACGAAATCCCTTCCTTGCATAATAGATCGAAAGATTTACTGCAGTGGTGGTCTTACCCACACCGCCTTTACCTGAGCCCACTGCAATTGATTTTTTTATAAGAGGGGCTGCTTCCGGTAATCGGGGAACTTTCTTTTTCAAGACTATATTTCCTCCCGGAATAGGCTATTATTATTATCGAACTTTTTGGTTGCTTCTCAAGCGCTGGATTTATTATTATAAAATACCTCTTTTTTTAATAGTAATGGGGCTGCGAAACCCGCAACTTTCATTAATACTGATGCACGCGGTAACAAACCTCCCTCCCTTGAGATTCTGAAGGTGTTGATTTGTGTACGAATCATTGATAAATTAAAACAAAAATAATGAATAAGGGGAATAGCAATGACACATATAAAATCCGCCCTGGAGATTGCACTCGAGAAAACGGAAAACGTAAAAAGCGATAGAGAAACTCTCGAAGCTCACAACCTAAAACAGGAAGGGAGGCGTATAGCTTCCAGATATTTAAACAATCCCGATGATCCCGAAGCAAGTATAACAAAGCACTTAAAACAGTACGACAGAGAAAAGGCAACCATGGTAAAAGAGGGAATATTCCAGACAATGGTTGCAAACATAAGCATCCCCCACAACGAATCTCAAATCTCTAGAATTGATGTTATCGAGAGAGCCCTGTCTCTTCTTATAAATGACAAGAGAGCACTTTCTCATATTGTAAAACAGTTAAAACAGTTCTTCCACCAGTATCTCCAGAATAGAGAGCAAGTACGGCAAACACTGGAGGAAAGATTTAAGCCCAAGCTAAGAGAAAAAGAAAGGGAACTTTCTAAAAGACTGGGGGTGGAAGTACAGCTCGATATCTCCCAAGAACCCGAGTTCGCAGCTAATTTAAAACAAAACCTGGTCAAACTGGAAGAAAGATACCAGGAAGTGCTAAACCAGGCAAAGACAGAAATAGAAAAACTGTTTAAGGCTTAAAGGCGCCACGAAGATTGTGATTTTTTGGCGGAAGCATATTACATCGCAAGGCTCGCCCAACTCCATCAGGCTTGCTGCTCCTTCCTCTACCAGCGGCCCGTTAACCCACAAAGCAGATTCTGTCCTTTGATTTCTTAATAAACTCCCTCCGCTATTGAAGTATATACACTACTCCCACTTCCGTAATATGACTCATATATGTGCTGATAAACCAAACCACATTTCTGCTGATAGATTTCAGCCGTAAATATAGGTGGGAGATTTTCGAGTATTTCCTCAATACACAACCTAACAGACGCACGTGCCTGTTGTTTCTTTCGCCAGTCAAGCACCCATGTTCCTGATTTCAGTTTTTCCAAAAGATCACGTGCCACTTTCTTGACTGACCAAATGTCTTTTTGTGTCATCTTAAGCGGTGGATTTACTAACAAGTCATAGATAGCCAGCTCTTCTTCATTCAAATTCTCAGACAGGTCTCGTTTTTCTTCTTCATCAAGACCTTTGACGAATTCCAGTAATCGTCTGTAGTATTCCTCGACGTTCATTGAACCGGCATTGTATTCATCAATCAATTGCTGAAACTTCTCCATGTAATCAATTCGAGACCTGTTGAGCATGTATAGAGCACGTAATCTAACCTCAATGGCTTTCCTGAGCTGCTCAGCTAACATTCGTTTGCGACCTTTATTGAACTGCTCTCGTAGCTTATCAAGATTGATTTTACTTAAATCAAGTATTCGGCCGGCCTTATATTCATCTTCACCCGGCTTCTCTGCAACATGCCGTGTTTCAACTTTTACCGACTTATCCAGTAATTCAGATACTTCTTTAAGTACATTCGAAATATCAACTGTGGGTGAAATCGAACCCAACTTCCCAGTAAGAATTTGTAACAATCTAACTATTGGCTGGAATTCACCGGCAGCAGTATCTGGTAAAATGGCTTTATAAGTCTTCTGTATGATCGCATTCTTTTCTCTGAACTGTGCCTGTCTTTCATCCGTTTCCAAAATGCACTCAACAGCAT
>QNBH01000318.1 GCA_003645645.1 Spirochaetota bacterium
CTCGGCATTATTACCACAACCGGACCTTTCTCACAGAAACCATGACAGCCCGTTACCCTGACTGTAATCTTCTGCGAAAGACCCCTTTTTTGAATCTCCTCCTTAAATGCCTCTCTTACCGAAGGAGAACCAAAGGCTGTACACCCGGTTCCGCCACAGACTGTAACCATTTTTCTTTGAGGATCAATTGTTTCTCTGAGTTCTCTGTGTTTTTTCTTAAACTCATCGATAGAGTTAAACATCAGGACTCCTCCTTTTTGATCAACTCGAGAATTTGCTCCGCTTTACGAGGAGTCATGTTACCGTAGTAGGTATTTCCAACCACCATAACCGGAGCAAGTGCACACGCACCAAGACACGCCACGGTTTCCAAGGAAAAAATAAAATCCTCTGTTGTTTCTCCGTCATCAATGCCCAGAGTATTTTTAACCGTATCTATTATTTTCTTACTACCACGGACATGGCAGGCTGTACCACGACAACATCTGACCGTATGCCTCCCGTGTGGCTCTGTGTAGAACTGGGCGTAGAAAGTGATAACCCCGTGCATCCTGCTCAAGGGAATCCCCGTCCTGTTGCTTACAAATTGAAGTATTTCGGGCGGAAGATAGCCGTACTCAGCCTGAAGCTTCTGCAGCATGGGGATAAGATAATCGGGTGATAACTTATCCCTCCGGAATCTTTTATCCTTTTTTTTGATTTCCTGAATAATCCTTTCGGCAGGACTGTAATCGATTGACTCCTGGGTTTGTGCCTGCATTTTTGCCTATCTCCTTCATATTGAATGCGAAAGCCAGTATAACACAGGGTAATTTCGGATGTCAAATTCCTTTCTATCCGGTTTTTCGCCGGCCTCCATGCTATTTGCAATAACCGAAAGTTTTCATTATCATTCTATTAAAATATCTCTTGAGGTAAATTACATGGGATTGACTTATGTTGATATCCTTATTAAAAAAAGTTACGAAGATAGAGACTCCCAAGTTGTTACTTTCATGATTGATTCCGGAGCCGTCTATTCGGTAGTAAATCGTAAAGTTTTAGAAAGCTTAGGCATAAAAGCACATCGTAAGAAAAGTTTTATCCTTGCCGATGGCAGCAAAGTTGAACGGGAAATCGGAGATGCGTATTTTGAGTACAAAGGAGTTGGAGGAGCAGCTCCGGTTATTTTTGGTGAAAAAAATGATATTAATTTACTGGGAAGTACAACATTGGAGGCTCTGGAGCTGATTCTCGACCCATTTCAAAGAGAGCTGCGCCCCATGACTCTTACTTTAGTTGGTGTATATCCCCGGTATTCTCCGAGAAACAGAGAGCGGAAATGAGCTACTGCGAAAACGCAATTTTTAAATGTCTGTGGGTACTGTAAGTTGCCTGCGGGGACGTGCAGCACGATATGCAGCCTGCGAAAACGCAATTTTTAAATGTCTGTGGGTACTCTGATTACAGGTACCCCAAATGGGGGAATGCAGACTCTTTGGATTTTATCGAGGCTTGATTGTGGGAATTACTATCAAAGACATTGCCAGATTCGCAGGTGTATCAAAGTCTACTGTATCGATGGTTATAAATAACGATCCCAGCATTCCCGAACGTACCAAAGAAAGAATCCGGGAAATAATGCTAAAATATAACTACTATCCAAACAGCAGAGCAAAACAACTTGCATCCAGAAAGAGTTTTTCTCTCGGGATAGTTGTTGATATCAGAAAAAAGGAAAGTTTCTGGAATCCCTATTTTTATTCCATGATAGGCGGTGCAGAATCTTTCTTATGTTCCCATGATTATTGCCTTACAATTGCAAATATAAACTCCACCAAAAATAAGGATCACTTCCTTTCTCGATTTGTCTACAATCGCAGAGTAGACGGCATCATCATACCTTCTTACATAATAACCCCGGAAATTTCAGACCAGCTTGAGAGTATAGGATTTCCCTTCGTTCTGGTGGGGGAATCACGAGAATACTCCCGTGTAAATCAGGTTGATATAAACAACAAACAGGCTGGAGAACTGGCGGTTAAACATTTAGTAGAAAACGGATACACCCAAATTGCATTTATCGGTGGGAATACCAGTGAAACCATGACAATAAACAGGTTTGAAGGCTACAGAAAGGGCCTTAAACTAATGAATATTCACGAAGACCCTTCGATTATTAAACTGGGCGGTGGAAATGAAGAGGCAGGTCAAAGGCATATGAGAGAGCTTATAGATTCCGCCTATCTTCCGGAAGCTGTTATATGTATCAATAACTATGTAGCTTACGGAGCACTTTCTGTGCTCCACAAATCGGGAATCAAGATTCCGGAGCAGATCGGTATAGTAACCTTCGATGATTATCCTCTTTCACCTTATATGAATCCTCCTCTTACTTCCCTGATAATAGATACCTTCCAACTTGGATACATGGCAGCCGAGCTTCTGTTGGAACTAATCGAAAATCCCGATAAAGACCCTGAAAAGGTTTTAATTCCTGCCTCCATTACTCCCAGAGAGTCAACCAGAAAGGAGGCTCATCTTAAAGGGACAGGCACCTCTGCATAATAATTAAAAATAATTTTCTTAAAAATATTGACTTCCGGTTTGGACCGTGCTATTCTTATTATAATAACTGTACCGGTTTAGTAGAACGGTTCAGTTGAATATTCTTCAAGGAGGAAAGGGAATAAATGAAAAAGAAATTTTTTCTTCTAATCATGGTGTTTTCTTTTGCAGCATACTCCTTTACTGCAGGTACAAAAGAAGAAGCCGTAAGGGAAGGTGCCAAAATTACTCTGGAGTTCTGGAACTACTGGGATGGTAAGAACGCCGAGGTTCTTAATACTCTGATCGCCGAGTATCAGAAACAGCACCCCAACGTTACCATCAATAATGTCTATATCGGTTGGGGTGAGTTACTTCCCAAGCTCCAAACCGCATCTGCAGGTGGTAAAATGCCTGATATTGCGGCTGTAGATCTGGTATGGATGCCGAAACTCGTCAGATCAGGAGCACTGATTAAACTGGACCCTTACATCGATCAGTCAGGTGTAGATTTAAAAGATTTTTATCCCGAAACACTGAGAGTTTCACAGTACCAGGGCGCCTATTACAGCCTTCCGGTGAGTACCAACAACCTGGAGCTGTTTTACAACAAGGATATGTTTCGCAGTGCAGGACTTGACCCTGGGAAACCCCCTGCAACGTGGGATGAACTGGTCACCTATGCTCGGAAGCTTACCAAACAGGATGGATCACAGTGGGGAATGGAAGTGTTTACCCAACCCGGAGAAGGGTTAACATGGCAGGCACAGGTATACATCTGGCAAACCGGAGCAGATTTTCTCAACACATCTAACTCTGCACCCGCCTTCAATTCGGAAGGAGGAGAGAAGGCAATCGGCTTCCTCGTAGACTTAATCCAGAAATACAAAGTCTCACCCCTTGCAAGTTGGGGTCTTTTCGGACAGGGGAAGGCAGCCATGGTGATGGATGGCTCGTGGATGGTGGGAATATGGTCCGAATCCGCTCCCTTCGATTGGGGCACTGCCCGTGTACCGATTCCTGCCGATGGACAACCTGCAACCAACATGGGTGGTGAACAGATATTTATCGGAAA
>QNBH01000319.1 GCA_003645645.1 Spirochaetota bacterium
CATTTACACTATTTGTTTGATACTTTATAGATGAGCCACATACATACAGTTTTTGCAGATAATCTTAAAGCACTTAGACGCAAGCAGAACCTGACCCAGGCTGCGCTCGCAGAGAAATGCGACTTATCCACGAACTACATTGCCGAGATGGAAGCAGGAAAGAAGTTTCCGTCACCCAAGACCATGGAGAAAATCGCCGGGGTGCTTAAGGTAAAGCCGTTCAAATTGCTCCTCGAGCCGGATGAGAATGTTCGACTTGATAGAGAAGAACTTACAGGTTGGATAATCAGGGAGATGAAGAGGGAGATAGATTCGGTTGTTGAGAAATACCTGAAAGAGGAGTAAATCGATCGGGAAAGGCACCTGGAAACCCGAATTTTTACTGGACATTTCCAGGTTAAGCTGGTATTTTTATCATAAATTGCCGAATTACGAAAAAACGAATCCTAAAAAAATGCAGAGATTCATCTTAAAATCCAAAATACACCGTGTGGTAGTAACAGAGGCAAATCTTAACTATGAAGGTAGTCTCACTATAGATCCGGTTTTAATGGAGAAGGCAAACCTGTTACCGTACGAAAGGGTCTTCGTTTATAATATTACAAACGGGCACCGTTTTGACACCTATGCTATCGAAGGAAGACGGGATAGTGGTGAGATTTGTGTAAACGGCGCTGCAGCCCGAATGGCTTAAAAGGGTGATTTGATAATCATTACCTCCTTTGTAATTATCGATGAAAATGAGGTACAGTCTTTTAAACCCCTGGTCGTTTTTATGGATGAAAATAACAGGCCGAAGGAACTATAATCACCCAAACCCCAGGCAGTGAAGCGGTACACGTACACCAGGTCGCGGAATGGTTGATTTTACCGGAACACCGGTATCGTGGAAGAGCACGATTTTTTTATCATATTCGAGACCCTTGAATTGTGATCGTCCTTTACCGGCTCCACCTATTTCTACAATTACTCTGTTTCCATCAAGATCGAGAATGAAATCCGGAGTTTTTTTCCCCCTCGTTGTTTTTGCATAGAAAAAGTCAACGCCGTGCTGAGCCATGGCCAGGGCAAAGAAGTCTTCTCGTAGTTCTCCTACACAGTCCTCAAAGTCTCGAAACAGAGTACGGTAAGGGAGTTCCATAAACACTTTAGGTTCCTTAAGGACATTTGTCCCCCCGGGAAATGCCCGTCTTACGAGGAAGCTTCGCTCCAGAAGGGTCAGGAATTTTTCCGCCTTGTATTTGGTGACACCGACATTTCGGGATATTGAACTGTAGTTGATACCATCGATGGGAGACCTTCCTATAAATGAAAGGATCTTTCGAATGAATGTAACATCCTGCAATGAAAGCTGAGGATCGAAATTGGGTATATCCTCTTGAAGTATTTTTTCCATTATATGGGTAAACTGTTCAGGAGTTGCACCAGGCTCGAGCAGGAAAGGGTACAGCCCCCCCTTCAGGTACTCATCGAAAAAGGGTATGAGCCTTAAATACCGCGGGTCTATAGTTTGGAAGAGGGCATTTTGTAGAGATAATGGTGCAATTTCATTCTCATATCGAAAAAAGAGGTATTCCCGAAAAGAAAAAGGATAAAGCAGAATGGTGCGCACCCTCCTGGAGAGGTCCCAGGCGGAGCTATACAAAGAAAGGGAGACCGAGCTGGTAAACCAGATGTGTATAGAAGTGAAATCGTAGAGCTCTTTGAGATCAGCGGCGTATGTGGGTATAAAATGGATCTCATCAATGAAGAAACGGGTGATTCCCATCTGCTCTGAAAAGTAACGTATAATCTCTTTAATTGAGGTACCCCTCGAGAGGGTGTCGGCGGACAGGTACAGACTGTTAGTATATATCTGTCTGAGTTGTCGCAAAAGAACTGTTTTACCGGCCCCCCTTGGCCCGATTATGGCGATAAAGGGTCTGCCTTGTGTAGTTTCAAGTGTTTGATAGGCAAACCGTTTTTTTTTATACTTCCGGGTTTCCCGATCTGCCCGGTTGTCCAGATCGAGAATTCTGTTTATATCCATGAAAACAGTATATCTTTAAAATATCATTTCGTCAAATGGTTAAACGGAATGATATGCATTTAGTAAAATTGTTTGACGAAATGTCATAATAATCCGGAGAGTGTTTCTGCTATCCATTTGAAAGTATCTTCCTAAGCTTCCTTGCGTATGTTTCACTATCTCTATCACCCGTAATGATTTCTATTCCTTCGGGGGAACCTACCCCGAGCCCCAGCTCTGCGGATCTCTTTATCTGGTCCTGCTCGAAGATCGGGGTATTCATGATTTTTCGGTTACTTCCGAGTTCTTTCAGAATAGCCAGCCCTACCGCATCGATTGCAATTCTGTCGGTTCCAGCCAGAAACACATTTCCCCGCTTTCTTTCACCACTGGAAGGTCCTCCGTCAACGAACGTCTCGATCCCATCAAGCACAATCAGGGAAGGAGAGTAGCAGGTGTTGATCTCTGCAATCATCTTCCGCATGGAGAGCACGGAACCATGGAGCTCCCTCATATAGGATTTATGGGTTATACCCACAGACAACTTGAGCGACATGGTAAAGACACCACCATAGCCGTGGGTTTTAAGACAACAGGTTGATACAATCCTCTCGGCATCCACTACAGGACGGGCGACCTTAAAGCCCTTTCTCCAGTGGAAATCAGGGCTGTCCACAAGAACCCAATCCTTCTCCGGGAGTTCCTCAAAATTGATGACTGAAACACCGAGTCGCCGTGCAAGCTCAAAGATTCCTTTCTCTTCCATGACCCTTTTGGTATCCGGAGGACCGCTTCTCTCACCTATGGTTATCGTACTTGTTCCCATGTTTTTAAGCTCAATTATGAGCTGTTCGAGGGTGTCGTTGTGGGTGGAACCTGGGGTTGGGTCGGCAGTGTTGAAATTTGGCTTTAAGAGAACGCCTTTCCCCGATAGGTCCGGTTCGGGCAGAAGCTCAATGGCCCTTCTTACACCAAACTTTCGATCGTCAGTTTTTACCAGCGATACCAGAGTATTATTTTGCATTGGAGAATCCCTCCTTTCGTCTGAGCCCATTGCTTTAGCGGAAAAACCTAAAGTTGTTAGAAGAAACCCAATAAATCCAGCGGCTGTTTTTCTTATAAACTCTCGCCTGCTTATATCACTCGATTTTTTTTCAGGGTATATCATTCAGCCCTCCTCTATACTTACCATTTTTACCTTATTTAAAAAGATCAGTAAACAATGTAGTTCGGGCTGATCCCTAATTCTATCTCTGGTAGTCAGTAAGGGTTGTAATACTGCTATATATAAATATATTTGCATATAGTGCCACTGTATGCTATTATACCCTCAGGTGTTGTTATTTTAACAAAATTTTCTATATGATAACGCAGCCGCAACCAGTAGGGGGGAGACCTGAGGGCATAATAGCACGGGCCTAAGGCTGCGCTGCGATATGCTATATTATAAGCAAATTGTGGCCGGCACCCATGTGCTCAACGGGGGAAATTTTGTGGTTTCTCATGATAAAGAATATTTTTTTATCAGGAAGATGGACGGCCTGACGGCAAGCTTTCTCCCACTCGAAGAGCTAATCAG
>QNBH01000320.1 GCA_003645645.1 Spirochaetota bacterium
ATCTAATATTGTAATTTAATATTACTTACTTTTGAGTGCCTTGAAAACAGAAAACAACCAGTGGCAAAACCGGTTACTTGCTTTATGTAATAAAATTAATCAGGAGAAATACAAATGGAAAAGCTTGCCGTATTTGGAGGTCCTAAAACAAAAACCACCCCTTTCGGTACGGGTAAGAGAATTGGGAAGAAAGAAAAAGACGAACTGATTGATGCTATTGATAGCGATATTCTTTTTTATGTTTTTGGCAGCAAGGTAAAACAAATGGAGAATCTAATGGCTGCCATGTATGGCATGAAATATTGCAACGGGTGCTCTTCGGGGACTGCTGCAGTCCATATAGCGTTGGGTTCACTCGAATTACCACCGGGAACCGAGATCATAACATCTGCGATTACAGACATGGGCTCTCTCACTGGTGTTCTCTACCAGCTTCTCGTTCCAAGGTTTGCAGATATCGATCCAGAAACATACAATATGGACCCGGATAGTGTGGAAACCCTTGTGAATGACAGGACAGGCGCAATACTTCTCGTACACCATGCCGGTCTTCCCGCAGAAATAGACAGGTTTCTCGAGATAGCGAAGAAACACCACCTTGTACTTGTAGAGGATTGTGCCCAGGCACACTATACGACTTACAGGGGTAAATTATGCGGTACATTCGGGGATATTTCTGCATTTAGCCTGAACCACTTCAAGCTGATCACTACAGGCTCCGGTGGAATGGTTATGACAAATCGAGATGACCTGGAAGAGAAGGTAAAGCTATTCATAGATAAGTGCTACTTCAGGGATGGAAGAAAGAGAAACCCCTACTTTCTTGCTCCAAATTACCAGATGACGGAACTCCAGGGTGCAATTGCAATCGGTCAACTCGAAAAAGTCAAAAGTATAGTAAACCGGCGAAACCGGTTAGGTATGCGCCTGATAGAAGGTCTCGCTAAAATTGAAGGAATAATTCCGCAAAAAGTTCCCGATTACTGTATTCATTCCTTCTTTCTTCTCGTGGTTCGTATTGACCCTCAAATCATCCCGGCCTCCGTACAGGAGTTTTGCAAAGCACTGGATGCAGAGGGAATACCTTCGGAACCCAACAAGATTACAGGGGGGATGCCGGTCTACATGTACGATATATTTCAGAAGATGAATGCTTTCCCGGGGAGCAAGATTCCATTTGTATCCAGGGATCTTGACTCGAATGTAGAGTATCCAAAGGGTCTTTGTCCACGTGCAGAAGAGGCTTTCGAACATACTTTCAACTTTAACATAACAGAGTTCTACACAGAAGAGGATATAGATGATATGATCAGGGCAACCGAAAAAGTTGCCAGTTATTTCAGAGAGGTGAAAAAATGAGTTACGGTTTTGGAATTATCGGCACAGGAATGATCTCCGGATTTCATGCAAGAGCAATACAGGCAATGAACGGAGGAAACCTTCTCGCCTGCTTTTCAAGAAGCAAGGAGAAGGCGACAAAGTTTGCGGGACAGTATGATTGCACTGGATATGAAAACCTGGATTCTTTTCTATCCCATCCTGGACTTGACATTATTACAATATGTACACCTTCAGGCGCGCATCTGGAATATGCACTGAAATGTGCAGAAGCGGGAAAGCACGCGGTTATCGAGAAACCTCTCGAGATCACCCTCGAGCGATGCGACAGGATAATAGAAGCATATGAGAAAAAAAATCTGCAACTGGGCGGTGTTTTTCAATCACGGTTCTTCGATGCTTCAAGGATATTAAAGGAAGCAGTCGATAAAGGCAGGTTCGGCAAGCTGGTCCTGGGTGATGCGTATGTAAAGTGGTATAGAAACCAGGAATATTATGACACGGGAGGTTGGAAGGGCACAAAGGCACTCGATGGAGGAGGCGCACTGATGAATCAATCTATCCATGCGATCGACTTGCTTCAATGGTTCATGGGTCCCGTAGACTCGGTTGCAGCTTTTGCTTGTACGCTCGGACATGAAAGGATCGAGGTTGAAGATACTGCAGTGGCAGCTTTGCAATTCGAAAATGGTGCCCTGGGAGTAATAGAAGGCTCCACTGCTGCGTATCCTGGCTTTTTGAAAAGAATAGAAATTTCGGGGACAATGGGGAGTGCAGTGCTGGAAGAAGATCATTTCAATGAATGGAGCTTTGTGGATGAGAATGAAAACGATCGAGAAATAAAGGTCGATTTCGGGAAGAAGAGTGAAACTGGTGGCGGGGCTTCCGATCCTTCTGCAATAGATTTCTCCGGTCATAAAAAGCAATTTGAAAATTTCGTGAAGGCATTGGACAAAAAGGAACAGTTACTCGTAGATGGTGTCGAGGCGAGAAAATCCGTGCAAATAATCCTCTCAATCTATGAAAGTGCTTCGAAACAAAAACTCATCAAGCTGAAATAATCCCGGTTATGAACCTTCTTAAGAACGAGATAGAAACTCTCAAAGTGCTTTTTCTCCACGATAATGCTACTAAGAGTGAAATCGCAGAGAAGTCCAGGTTGAGCACCTTCGTTGTTTCCACTGCCATTGAATCACTTATCAAGAAGGGACTGGTCGAAGTAAGCAAAGAGACACTTTCGAAACGAGGAAGACCTTCGAATCTTTACCAGATAAGGCTGGAATCAGGATATTTTCTCGGCATATCCGCGGATATCAACTCTTTCAACGTTGTACTGATAGATACTTCCAACAAGGTCCTTGGCGAAAAAGTGTATCCCACCTGTTCAATAGAAGTATCCGAGAAAGAGAACAAAAAAAAGATAGACAACTTCATAGAAAAGCTTCTGTTTGCAATAGATGATTTCATCGGCAATAACTCCATATACGTAGATAGTATACATACCATCGGGCTCGGAATTCCGGGTATTATCGATACGGAAAAAGGAATATGGCTTCGAGGCTTAAGAGTTCCAGGAATAGAAGATATAAATATCAGGAAGATAATCAAAGACAAATACAAAAAGAATGTTGTAATCGAAGATGTAGCAAGAACCGTTACTTACTACGAAAAAGCCGTGGGTAACGGTAGAAATACCACGAACTTTATACTCCTCCATATGGGATTTGGCGTCGGTGGAGGAATAGTGATAAACAACGAACTCTACAGGGGTTCTTACGGATTTGCAGGAGAGATTGGCCACATGGCAGTAGAGCCATCGGGTTACCGATGTCATTGTGGCAATGTGGGTTGCCTGGAAACTGTTGCCTCTGTTGATGGAATTCTTCATCACCTGAACGACAGGATGAATGAAGTTATTGTTTCAAAAATGCACAGCCATGACTTTCATCTCAAGGAGTTCAAAAGTCTTGAAGAAGTACTGGAAGCTGCCGGGAAAGGAGACACATTTACCCGTTCGGTACTCTCGGATATAGGAACACTCATTGGGGATGCATGTTCAAACCTGGTCCTGTTTTTCAATCCTGAAAGAATAATCATCTCCGGACCAAACTTGATTCTTGCCGACTTTCTAAAAGATGCAATCCACCAGAGGATAAAGAACAAGGTCGTATCTGAACTACTCCGGAAATTCGAATTGATTTTTTCCAGGTATTCTTCCAACCATGAGGCTTATGGAG
>QNBH01000321.1 GCA_003645645.1 Spirochaetota bacterium
ACTTTGGGTGGATACAAATACATCTTCCAGCAAACACCTATGCAGTTTTATTTACAAAAACAAGTGGTTTTGAAGAAGAAGTAATTAAGCCGGGCGAGTTTGTATGGAGAGTAGAGAAACTTATTCCAAAAAACATGATAATTTACTCCTTCGAGATAAAACCACATTCTACAATTGTAGAGCTTCATGGCAGTTTACCCTCGGGAGAAGTATACGCTTCGACACTCGATGCAAAGCCCGATTTTTCTTACTCTCTTGAGTTTTTTATCACCTTTATCCTGAAACCGGAACAACTGCCCAGATTGGTTATGGATGAGAAGTTGTTTCCCGATCAACTCGATGATTGGTATAGACGAATTGCCGATGAATGTGCAGTGGAAGCTTCTTCATTTTTATCGAGTAAGTTTAGAGATCCTGCTTACCTGGGCGGAATAAACTATCAATATGAAACACTGGCAGAAGAGTTAAGAGATCATATTAACGGATTCTTTCAGAGTATCCGGATAATAAATATTATTCCCAGAAAAGTAGAGTTTCCCGATCTTGAGCTCTATCAGAGAGCTAAAGAACAGTATCTTGCACTGCTGGAAGAAAGACAGAGGATATTTATTGAGGAGACCAGAGAAGCAGCTAGAAAAGAGGCTGTAGAGGAGAATCGAATAAAAACTTTGAGCAGATATGGTGAGCTCCTTTCAAAATATCCCATACTCCTAAAGTATCTGGCACTGGAATCCGGAAAAGTCGATATTCCGGCCGAAATCTTCCTCGAGAAGGTGGAATAGTAAGGGTGAATTACTTTTTAAATTTTGAAAAGCTTTCCTATGTAAAAGGAGAAAAACCGTTAGGCTGCATCCTCTGCCTTATACGGGATAAATCTCCCGATGTAATCGATTTATCTGTTTATGAAGATAAGCTTTTTATAGTTACTGTAAATCTTTATCCCTACAATCCGGGTCATCTGCTGATTTTTCCCAGGAGGCATATAGAAGATATAAGAGAATACAACAATGAAGAAGAGAGAAAGTTGGTTATTCTCCAGAGGTCTTTTCTCGATATCCTCGACGAAATGAATAAACCCTTTGGATACAATATAGGCTACAATATGAAGCTTTCTGCCGGCGCATCGATCAGGCATCTTCACCTTCATATTATCCCCCGGTATCCAAACGAAACAGGTATTGCAGATCTAATTGCCGGAAAACGGGTTCTGGTTGAAAGCCCCTTTAAAACAGCAGAAAAGCTTAAGAAAATGGTCTCTGAGAAATTCTTAAAATGATTCTTTCTCTATTCTTGAAAGATGATAAAGTAGACTCAGAAAAGATTCGATATGACTTATCTGTTTCTCTAATATCTCTTTAACTGTTAATCTCTCGCCGCCTATGTGAAAATGAATGTCTGTTCCTGTTTTAGGATTTCTGTTTGTTCCCGAAAGAATACCTTCGAAAATATCCTTCACCCCGGAAAAATTCTCTGTTGCCCTCCTTATAAGCTCCTCTACCTCTTCATCTTTACGGGATATCAGATTCAGATAAATTGTCCTATGTTTGGAATCGATATTCAACATAGCACGAAGCCTGTGAAAAAGCTTACCATCTTCTTCATCGGGGGAAAGAGTTAAATCAAACTGTTTAATCTTGTCTTCAAGATCCTCCAGGTTTGCGGCATGTTGGAGAAGTTTGTTTAGAGTTACCCTGTTTACCTGTGCAGTACCCAGATTTAAAATGCGAATTGTTTCCAGAAGTTGACTTCTGTAAAAAACCTTTAAATAGTTGAATAATAGGTTTAGTGATTTTATCCTTGAGAAATGGGTGAGACCCATCTTTTTGTAATCTATACCTGCATATTCCCGGTAATAAAAGAGATTAGAAGGGTTCTTTCCACGGAACAGCTCTCCTATTTTACGCTGAATTACCCTTCTCTGTATTTCTGTCATATTTTTCTCTACATCGTTTAGAAATCTAATCTTTAATGCCGATTGGTAAAACTCCTTCAAATGTATCCTTGGAGTATATACAAGAAGTTGATAATAGGGGTCTTTTCTTATAAATCTTATAATTTCTGCAAGAGGAATGTTAAAATAAAAACTTTTTGCCTCGGCAATTATTTGATTTATTTTATTAAGGAAAAACTCTCCTGTAATTTCGGGTAATAGCCCCCCCACTCCCTCTGTTTTATTTTTCTCCCTCATGCCGAGAGAATTACAAAGTTTTTCTGCAAAATCTTTATCGATATTGAGAGTATCCTCCGATTTTCCAGCTATATATACTGCATAGTAGATTTTCTCCAGATGTTCCAGGGCAAGTTTTGCAGAAGCTTTTTTAAAAGTAGGTTCCTTTGTATCCTGATTATCAGAAAAACGAAATAATTTAAAAAATGAATTAAAAGGAAAGAGAACAACATCTTTTATGTTATAGACAGGAAGGATTTGTTTTTCAATTACAGAGAAGAGCGATTCCGGGATTGAATCGACATAGCTATCAATTCGTCTTCGTATTTCCGGAAAAATGATACTTTTCTCTCCCTTTTTTGCATATAAATCCCCCATCTCTTCTATAGGCACTAACTGAAAAACATCTTTTTTTGCATCGGGTATCTTCTTTTCGAGCAAATCGGTAATAGTATTTTCCAATATCGACGGAGTACCCCACAACTCCTGGAAAATATTAATAAGAGGGTGTACGACTACATAGAGATTAAAAAAAGCCTTTGCAAGTTTGGGATTTAGTGTACCCGTATCGAAGCTAATCAAACCGGACTGCTTATTTTGAATTATTCTTTTAAGTGTTTTTATCTTCCAATTGAAAAAAATTTCTTCTCGACTCCTGCTTAAGAAGAATGTATTTAACCACAGAGAGAGTTTTTTAAGCCATGGAAGTCTTTCGATTTCACTCCAGATAAGCGCCTGCCGTTCTTCCTCTTCGATCTCTTTTGGATAGATACTATCTCTTAATTTGCCGTAGAGGCTAATACTACGAGTGATCTTTTCTAGAAGCTCTTTTCGTTCCTTTTCCTGTAGAGTCCTTGCTAGGTCTTCCAGTGAAGGTTGCGTACTCAATATCATACTCCCCGCCCATTCTAATCCAATTGGTCAATTAGATTAAGGGGTAAGGTCTTGAAATTTTAGAAAATAAAATTAACCGATCGCAGTATGTGGTTTGCGAGATATTTTCTAAATTTCAAGGCCTGACCCTCCTGCTTAAGGATTTTTTAACTAAAGCGAACCTATCAGTTACCGAAATAATAGTAGAATACCCGAACATGGAAGTTCGGGATAAAAATGTCAAGGAGGATGAAATGGTTATAAACCACAACATCAGTGCCATGTTTGCCCACCGACAGTTACAAATCAATAACCGACATGTGGATAAAAACATGGAAAAGCTCGCATCCGGAGAAAGGATCAATCGTGCAGGTGATGATGCCTCCGGACTGGCCGTCTCTGAAAAAATGCGAGCACAGATAAGGGGTCTTCAGAGCGCAGAGAGGAATGCAGAGGACGGAATCTCTTTTATCCAGACAACGGAAGGTTATCTCCAGGAGACCCAGGACATTCTGCATCGCTTAAGGG
>QNBH01000322.1 GCA_003645645.1 Spirochaetota bacterium
ACGTTTTATAAAATTATAGCATTTAGTTTGGCGGCTACATTTCCTATTAAAGAGGTAAGAAATATGATGCTTGGCTTAAGCAGCTATGCTTACAGGTGGAGTATCGCAGTAAAAGGATATATTCCTGCCCATCCCCTTGATACCAGACGATTTATTCTGAAGGCGATCGAACATGGGGTACAGGGAGTTCATCTTTGTGATCACCTGGATTTTATCGATCAGCCCGAGGAAGAGTTGAAGGAGATTAGATCCTTGATCGAAGAGAATGGCATTTTTGTAGAGACAGGAGCCTCAAACTGTAATTCAACTTATCTGGAAAAGATGATCAGGATTTCTTGCATGCTCGGCTCTCACATATTAAGAGCCGTACCTGAAGTAAACTGTGACTATTCCAGTGATGAGATTAGTTACCAAGTGGAGGAAATAAAGAAGAATCTCGGACAAGTTTTAAATGTAGCCACGAGGTGCGGGGTAAAGATTGCACTGGAGAACCATGGCCGGATTACAGCTTCAGAGATGCTCTCGGTTGTAACTGGCCTTGACAGTGAGTGGGTTGGAGTGTGCCTTGATACCATGAACTCTGTGGTTCTTCTGGAGAAACCTGAATACACTGCAGAACTATTGGGACCTTTGACTATTACGGCTCATTTCAAGGATTTTAAAATCATTCCTGATCCTAGAGGGCATCGTATTATTGGTGCTTGCCTCGGAGAGGGAATGGTCGATTTCACTGTTATTCTCGAGATACTCAGGAGAAGCGGTGTGGATCCCAACATCAACATTGAACTATTCATCGACCGCAGGGAGAATGAAGAAGTGACACATGCCTGGGAGAACTATTGTGTTAAAAAGAGCATTCATTATGCAAGGGATGTTTTGAGAATATAAAAGCGAGGAGGAGTCTACCAGATGTACGAGCACTTTGTTATCAGAGCCTGGAAGGAGCGGGGCGAGTTATGCGAGAAACCCTATAAGAGGGAAATTGTTCCATTATTTGGTCCTGAGCTAAGGAAAGTACCGGAGTTTAATGTCAATATTACATACATCGATCCGTTCAGCAGAACCCAGTATCACAGTCATGTGATCGCAGAGTTGATCTGGGTATTAAGCGGGCATGGTGAAGTGCTTATGGAGAAGGAAAAATATGCACTGGAGCCGGATACTGTTTTGTACGTTCCTAAAGGTGTCTTCCACCATATTATCAACAATTCACCCGAAACCATGAAACTCATCAATGTTTTTGCACCCGGAATGAACAGGGCGGAGCAGAAGAAACGGGTGGTTACCAAGGATCCGCCGGTTGAACAGGGAAGGGACTGATTCAGATGAATTAAGAACTGTGTATGTACGTTTTAAGGTTGTTAACCCTTAAACGTGCAGTAGGAATAGTCCACATAACCGAACCTAAGCTGCAAGTGGAGCTTAGCGAGGACTATCAGCTCGAATTTAGGTTTAGAAGGCTGCGTAGAGCGTCAGCCTTCGATTAAATAAGCAGGAGGTTTTTTATGAAAAAATGTATCATGTTGGTAACACTGGGTGTTGTCTTTGTTTGTTTCGGTTTCGCGGCCGGGGGCCAGGAGAAAGCAGAACCTGCCGGGCCGGAACTTATCATGGAGGTAGGTACATTCCATCCCCCGGGAACAGGTGATGTAGCCGGCCTGAAATATTTCAAGGAAATACTGGAAGAGAGGAGCAACGGGAGAATCCAGGTAAATGTAACTTTCGGCGAAACACTCGGAGGAGAGCAGGATACAATCGACCAGGCCAGACTGGGTACTCTCCACATGGTTACAGATGGAATGGCTACCATGGGCAGGTATGCCAGGAAATGGGGAGTATGGTCACTACCCTATGCATATCCGGACAAAGAAACCTTGTTGAAATCGGTGGACGGGCCTATAGGAAAGGCCATCAAAGGAGAGTTTGAAAGAAATGGTCTTATCTTTGTTGGTTTGATTCCCCTGGGATTCCGAAATATGACCACAAATCGGCGGGTTGTTGAGCCGGGGGATCTAAAGGGTATGAAACTGCGTTTTCCGAAGAATCCGGATTGGATAACCGTTTGGCAGGAGTTCGGAGTAAAACCGGTTCCAATTCCTGCACCGGAGATGTTTCTGGCCCTTCAGACAGGCACAGTTGACGGACAGGAGAATCCCTATACAACCATCCATGTGCGTAAATTATGGGAGGTTCAGGATTATGTCATTCTGACAGAGCATGTGGTTGATTTCCACATAACAGTTTTGAGCAAGGATTTCATGGATAACGTTTCCGATGATTTCCGCGATATGATCCTCGAAGCAGCCGGGGATATGGTCGACTGGCAGAAGGATTATGTGGCTGACGAGCTCATGGCCAAATACAGGGCAGAGGCCGAAGAGAATGGCATGGAGTTCGTCACCCCGAACAAGGAAGCTTTCCGCAAAGTTGCACAGAAAGGCTGGGAGAAGCTGAAGAGTCAGTGGGAACCCTGGGTATACGATCAACTGCTGAAAGAAACCATGAAATAGAAATACCTTTTCGTCTCCACCGTGCGAGAAGGCATGGTGGAGTCTGAATTACAGACAGGATAAAATATGCACTCAGTTGAGAAGTATCTGGTTTATGGTATAAAAATTATATGTGGTATATGTTTTCTCGGAATCATTGTATCTGTATCTTTGCAAGTGCTCACTCGTTATGTTTTCGAGTTTCCCCTTACCTGGACAGAAGAAAGTTCACGGTTTTTTTTGATCTGGATGGTCTTTCTCGGCTCAATTGTAACCCTTGCTAAAGATGAGAACATCAGGTTAACCTTGCTTTCCTCCAGGCTCTCCGGACAGCCTTTGCATGTACTCTTTATTTTTGTTTATACAGCCATTATTGTATTCAACGTGCTTTTCGTTCTGGGCTCATACCGCATGGCGGAACTTAACTGGGAACTTCCCGCGCTCACCATAAAGGGATTTTTTATCGGGTATCTTTATATTGTCAGTGGTATTGGCACTGTATTCATATTATTGATTTCAACTGTGCGCCTGGTAAGCTCGATCCGGGCAGTTGTGCGTGGCGAAGATTTTCAATCAAGCTCAAAAAACGGGGAATAAAAAACATGGAGCTCATTGTATTTCTGGTACTTATTGCACTCATGGTGATCCTGATGTTACTTCGTGTTCCTGTTGCATATGCAATTGGGCTGACAGCGGTAGCAGGATTCCTTATTTATGTATCGGGTGCACAGGCGCGGCATTTCCGGGTCGGACTGATAGCCCAGAGGATTGTAGCCGGAGCAAACAGCTTTACCTTGCTGGCGATACCTCTCTTTTTATTTGCCGGTAAGGTCATGAATGAAGGCGGGGTTACGGATCGTATTTTCCATTTTGCCGGAAGCCTGGTCGGGCGTCTTAAGGGAGGGCTTGGCCATGTCAATGTGGTAGCCAGCCTGATTTTTTCCGGTATGTCCGGTGCCGCTGTTGCCGATATGGCTGGTATGGGGGTGCTGGAAATAAAAGCAATGCGGGATGTCGGGTATGATGGAACTTTCAGTTGTGCCGTAACCGGTAGCTCAGCTAT
>QNBH01000323.1 GCA_003645645.1 Spirochaetota bacterium
GCCGGAGCCACAGTGATTGCTGTTGAGTTCGTTACTACAGCGTTAAACTGCGCGGGGCGGGATGAAACTCACCATAAAGGCGCTACTGGCACAGCTAAGCGGAGTGACCGAGGTGGTCAATCTCTACGCTGCGCTAGAGAAGGGCTCCATAGGACGCTACCGAGCCGAATATGTGCTGTCCGAACGCTCACCTCTACAGGATAAGCTGTGCAGGATACTTCACGTATACAAATACACCCATCATTGAACTCGCCCATCGCTGTCAGTGTATACAGATTCCCTTACCGCATAAAGACAGCAACTCCTTATGAAAAAACCATTAATGAACAAAATATGTGCAGGTAGCAGCTATAAGTAGGAAACTCACGCTAGACTCACTTCTTCTATCTCCATACTCTCACCAAGTCGGGCTGTTTCGGGGTGCGTGGCAGAAACCGCCGTGCTACTAAGCCCTTAAGGCTTCGTACGCACGGCATGCACGCTTCCATCTTTCTTCCGGGCCGGATCGCCCCTTTCGGGGCGTCAGATCAGTCCCTCGTGCCTTGCGCATTAATGACAGTATTTAAATTACTAACCGCTTTAAGGCATTTGTGCAGGCCTGCTGTTTATCAGCATTAACCTTTCAAAGCACCAGAGGTTATTCCTTTTATAATGTAGCGTTGCATAAAGATATAGAATGCCACCCCGAAGCCCGGAAGTCTCTCCTCAGCTGGGAGTATCGCAGTAGTAACATAATTTCTCGACCTTCTTTTCAGCGGTGCTCTTACAAGCTCGGGCAACGATATACCTAACCTCATAGAAAATCTATCCCGTAGGGAGCCATCCCCTCCTTGTGGTTAAGAGCGTACTTCTTGAGAGCCTTTACCAAATGGGAAAACCTGTCGCCCGGGTAGGTATATGGAATAATCAGGATGCCGTGGTGCGGGCGGTTTTCGTTGAAGAAAAGGACTGTCAAGCATTTTGTGCTCGGTCAGTATCCCTGCTTGAGATCATGGTACCTTATACCGGCTGTCTTCAAGATGTCCTTGTCGGAGCTACCCTCGGCCGGGGGAAGAAGATGGTATTGACCTGCTGAAATATATAAAACAGGGAGCTGAGATACCTGTCATCTACTAACAGTTCCTTGAAATTACCTATACATTAGAACATTAAAGTTCCGGTATACTTGCGAGAAGGAGTTTCTGTTGTTATATTCTGATATAAATGAATATTCAGATTATCGGTACAAAAAAGAGTGTAGAAACCAGAAAGGCGGAAAGGTTTTTCAAGGAGAGAGGTATAAAGTACCAGTTCGTAGATCTGCGGGAAAGGGGATTAACCGGAAGAGAGCTTGAGAATATCGCCAGGAGAGTTGCCCCCGAAGATCTTATTAATACCGGCAGTAAAGAGTATGAAAAAAGAGGCATGGAATACATGGAGTTCGATATTCTGGAAGAGCTCATGGAGAACCCCCTTATGATCAAAATGCCGGTAGTACGCTGCGGGAAAGAGGTTACAGTTGGCCTTAAGCCGGAAGTGTGGAAAGAATGGATCGGCGGGTTGAAATAAAGTTGACACATTTGTATAGTATATAAATATGTTTCTATCGATAAGAACATTATCAGGATTGGATAATCAAAATGATAACTAAAACCGGATTGAGACAGACAAACGATCTTAGAATCGTCAGCACAATTCCCCTTATTCCTCCAAAGATACTAAAAGAAGAGTTTCCAATGGATGAGAGGAGCAATCACACCGTGGTGGAAAGCAGGGAGGTAGTAGAGAGGATATTACGAGGCGAAGATAAAAGACTAATTGCCATCGTGGGGCCTTGTTCCATCCACGATGTAGATTCGGCTCTTGAGTATGCAGAGAAGTTGGCAGAACTTGCAAGGAGGATTCAGGATAGAGTATATGTAATAATGAGGGTCTATTTCGAGAAACCAAGAACCACAATCGGGTGGCGTGGGTTGATTATTGATCCTCATCTGGACGGTTCATACGATATTGCAGAGGGCTTAAGACGGGCAAGAAAACTACTTCTTAATATAACCGGAATGGGTCTTCCTGCAGGTTCGGAGATGCTCGACCCAATCGTTCCCCAGTATATCGCAGATCTGATATCATGGGCTTCCATAGGAGCACGAACAACTGAAAGCCAAACGCACCGGGAAATGGCCAGCGGGCTCTCCATGCCTGTTGGTTTTAAAAACGGAACCGACGGAAGGCTGGAAACTGCTGTAAATGCCCTTAAATCTTCCTTATTTTCCCATAGTTTCATTGGTATCGATCAGGAAGGACGTACATGTGTGCTTAAGACAAGAGGTAATCAGGCTGTCCATATAATACTGCGAGGGGGAAAGTACGGTCCCAACTACTACGAGGAGAATGTAGAGGAGGTGGAAGAACTCCTTCAAAAAGAGGGAGTAAGACCTGCAGTGGTTATAGACTGCAGTCATGCCAATTCGAGCAAACGTTATGTTAAACAGAGCAGGGTGCTTCATGCCGTCCTGGATCAGAGGAAACGGGGGAGAGAATCTATAGTTGGATTTATGCTGGAAAGCTTTTTGAAAGACGGAAGACAGGCGATACCAGAAGATAAGAGTAAGCTTGAATACGGAAAATCTGTAACCGACGAATGCGTGGGATGGGATAAAACAGAAGAGATGCTTATGCATGTATACAACGAACTTAAGGAGGTAATAACATGAAAAAGGTTGCCGTACTGCTGGCAGATGGTTTCGAAGAGGTCGAGGCATTAACACCGGTGGATTTTTTAAGACGTGCCGGTATAGAAGTGATCACAGCCGGTATTGGAGGGAGGGAGATAAAGGGTGGTCATGATATAAAAGTGATTGCAGATGTCGAGATTGATAGACTCAAAACAGATGAACTTGACGGAGTGATAATTCCCGGAGGCAACCCCGGCGCTAAAAATGTAGGTGCATCCAAGGAAGCTCTGAAGCTGGTAAGGGATATTGAAAAAGAAGGTAAGCTCATAGCCGCTATATGTGCAGCGCCTGCTCTGGTTCTGGCCCCCGCCGGCGTGCTCTCAGGTAAAAAGGCTACATGTTATCCAGGATATGAAGGAGAGTTTAAAGACACATCATTTTCTGATGATCGTGTTGTGGTCGACGGGAACCTGATAACCAGCAGAGGCCCGGGCACAGCGGCGGAGTTCTCGATAGAGATAATACGCTATCTTGTGGGTGACGAAAAGGCAGATGAAGTGCATAAGCGTACCCTGCAGAAATAAGTCATTTGGTAGAATTGTATTTCCGCCTGGGGGATGGAGATAGCTTCAACGAAAAAACAAAAAAATACCGAGAAGTACCCCTATTATTAAAATAATCAAAATTATGTGTAGAACAGCGAGCCTTCTCAGTCCTTTTGACCCTTTCGGATAGGCCGGTCGATAGGTGAAAACCTTGCTCAATTTGTGGGTAAGCCTTATTCGTGCATTTATCGCCCAACCCGAAGCCTCTAATAGAATGCTTAAGTCTCTTTTTCGCAGTTTCAGAATCGCCACCATAGAAATTGGAATTATTACCGCAAGAA
>QNBH01000324.1 GCA_003645645.1 Spirochaetota bacterium
GTACATGGTGAGCTGCTCCGAGGATTCCATGGTCTGTCCTATAGGCAATATCTTCCAGCAGAGCGATTTCTTCATTTGTCTTTATTATGTGAAGTGTTTTCAACCACAGACTGCAATCGACCAACTCTATCTCTTCAGCCATCCCGGAAAACGTTTCGAATAGGGAATATGGAATTCTATCCATATCCACACCAACAGATCCTTTACCGGCCGATGTAACGGTACTTCGAATCAGCTTTTTTATCCGAAGCAGATGTGTAGAGCTCCCTCCTGCTGGAAGATCGACTGTGGCCACATTCTCAATCCAGCTTCTGTTTATAAAAGAGTCCTTCACCTCAGAAGCACAAAAGAGAACAGGCTTTCCCATTTTTGGCCAAAAAATTACGGGCTGTATCCCGCAGGTACCAAAAAAGAAGGTGAAGTCTGTGCCACATAGATAGCGAACATTGTCAGAACCGGTAATTAAAACTCCGTTAAAATTACTCTGTCGAATTGCCTCTGAGACTTTTTCCACAATCCCTAACCGACCATTTCTCTTTATCATTTCATGCTCCCTCTCAATGGGCAGACCTGAATCCGGTTACCCTGTATAACCGCTCCCAATTCTTATACCAGCTAAGGAGACGTGGTCCTTTTTCTTCAATCACATAGGCATCCTTGTTGCATAAGAGCTCGCGTTTCGGACCATGAGTAAAAATGGAAAGCACTACAAGCATTCCGGGTTCCAGAGGATTATTTTCTTTTGGGTAAATGCATGGTCCTTCCCGCTCCCGGCATCCTATCCCTTGACCAATACACCCTTTAGTCCAAAGTCTGATACCTTCCTTTCTTGCTGTAGTTAATACTTTGTCATACACTGCACTGCATTCTGTACCCGGTTTAAGCATCTCTATGGCAACTTTTTTTAAATAAATATTCTTCTCATATGCCAGATCTTGCTTCTTTGAGGGTGTTCCGATCACCGCCATTCTACACATGCTTGACCAATAACCGAAAAAATGATTGCTGATCTCCATGCGAAGGAGACTTCCCGGTATAAACTTCCCGCTGGGGAGTGAATAACGTAGCTTGCTATCCTTACCCTGAAGAACAGACATGTTTCCAACCCCAGAACCACCTGCTTCATAAATATGTACACGAATGCGCTCGCTGAACTCTGCTAAAGTATATCCGCAACATGCCATTGAGCCCTCCATATGTTGGAGTGCAAAAAGAATACCAATATCCGATTGCCTCACAGCTCTCTCGATCAGCGCAATTTCTGCAGTGGTTTTAACAGTGCGCAGTTCTTTTAACAACTTGTCACATGAGAGAAAATTCATGGTTCTTGCGTTTTTTTAAGTATCTCTAAAAATCGGTAAGTAACACCTTCGTACTCTAAACCTACTGCTATCGGTTTGGGAATAAGATCGGAAAGCAGTCGGGATAAAATGACAGCGCATACCTGGTCAACCTACTGTTCTGTTTCTGAATATACAAAAAGTTTAATACCTGCCTTTTGTCTTGATACAGCTTCTGCCCAATCGACAGGTCAGATAGCATAAACATCACCGGTTCTTGTTCTTACAGCCAGAGACCTTCTATCAAGATAGCTGGGTGCAAAGGGAAGGACAGCACCTGTTAAATAGGTGAAGTTCCAACTAGAAAAAGCTACAATAACATCATACCCACTCGTTTCTATGCCAGCAGAGATTTTATACCCTGTTTCTTTATCCCTGGTCTCTATAAGATGCCGCTCCGATGCGTTTACTCTCACGACAATTTAAGCTTTACCTTTGAGGTTTTGCGAATATTGCTCGTTTTGATTGAGTAAGTACAGAGTCTATCAGGCTTTCGCATACCTTAAGTTTAACACTCATTGGATCTAAAACAGTAAGCCCAAGCTTTTTTGAGATTTCATCGGCATACCCGGCCATACCAGCGCATCCGAGAATTGCAACTTCTGCGCCATCTTCTTCTACTGCTCTTTTTAAAACTTTGAGAGCACGCATTTTTACAAGATCGGGCTCTTCTGCTGTCTCGAGTACACTTAATCCCAATGGGCGAACGGAATCAAGCATTGCTTCCAGCTTATACTTTCGCACCTCTTCTTCTTTTTTGGCTACATTTTTCCAGGATGTTGTAAGGATAGTAAACCTTGTGCCTAACACAGCCGCAATGTGCAGGGTAACTTCCTCAATGCCGAGGACCGGTATATCCGATATCTCCTTTTCTGCATTCAGTCCCGGATCACAAAATGCAGCGATGATAACAGCGTCGCAGTCCTGTCTGCTGGCTTGTTGTACAATTTTCATCATCTCAGGAATCGAGAATGATCTGTCGTAGTCCGATTCGAGAGTTAAGGGGCCTTTTTTAAGTCTTCGTACGATAATCTCGGTATCCGGTCTTTTTACTGCCATTGTTGTACTTTTTATTCCTTTGGTGATCACAGAGGAGGTATTCGGATTTATGACCATGATTTTCACGAGATCCTTTTTTGAAATGCTCCATCAATAATTCTAATATAGAACAATTAAAAAAGCAATTATAAATTTGCTAAATTTAGCACATCATTCCAAATTATGCAATCCACGGATCTTCAGCCCATTGTGGCACTTACCAATACCAATCCTGCCAGAGCAATTACAGCACCGATTGCTTCAAGCAGATTTGCCCTTTCTCGGAAAAGCACGAATGATAATAGAAAAATTGTCAGTATGTTTACAACCGTTCTCAGGGGATACACTACAGACCCGTCGATATGGAGGAGTGCAATTATAAGCAGAGCAATTGCACCCACATTGGTCAGACTCATATAGATTGATAAAAATGTTATGCCAAAACTTATTCGAGAGTTTCCTTCACTGTTTATCCGTATCATAAAAATCGTTAAGGTTAAGACGATCATAGCCAAACCGTTGTAAAATAACAGGGTAAATGTACCTCCGCTATCGTCAAAATGTGTATATAGTTTTGGTATGCTGAACATTAGTCCCGTTAAAAAAGCACAAAAGAACAGCAACAATCCTGTAGTCAGATCGGGAATTGAGGGATCGATTTCTCCTTTGCTCTTTCCGAGCCCGAAAAAGGGGATAGAGGTGAATATACAACCCACCCCGATCAGACTTCTCATAGTAAGTATTTCCCGAAAAATTATTACACTCATCAAGAAGGGAATTAGTACACTGAATTGAATAACCGTCCAACTGATATTGATTTTAACCCTGCTAGTTACCGTGAACATCAAACGGATTACAGTTGCCTGGATTGAGCCGGAGCACATTCCAAAAAATGCAGCCCATGGAGAATATAACTTTTCTTTAAAGATCAACACAAAAAAAACACTAAAAATGGCAAAAAATAATGCGAAAAAAACAAGCAGAAGATCGATTGAGAATTGATACTTGTGTCTGAACTTATAGGTTAAACCTGCCAGGGCAGATACAATACCTGAAAAAAATACTATCCAGAGCTTCAATTTAGTTCCGACAGATTTTAAGATAAATATTTTTGAAATGATATTCCATAATATGATTTTAATTATAC
>QNBH01000325.1 GCA_003645645.1 Spirochaetota bacterium
AATGTAACCTTATAACCTTTTAAGATGTTTTATTAATGTACCTCCTTTATTAATATATTTCCTTTCTCGCTGTAAAGCGCCTGTTAAGTGGCGCTTTACAGCTTTTTTTTTCTGTCAAAGAAGCTATATACCTTACAGTTTGGCTTTTAATAGTTTTACAATAGACAAACATAAAAAATCGTTTTATTATAGTCTCATAAAGTATATCTATATGCAGAAACACCGGCGAGCAGTCATATACTCATTGAGCCGGATATTCCAATCAAAAAAAACTCTGTTAACAATTATGACTGTAAGTGTCGATTATAAAAGTATAAACAATGAATCTAGCTATAAAATGAAAGAACTAGAGACCAACCCCGAAATTGTAAAACACTTCGATCTACTCAGGCAAACTGGAATCTGGGGTCATGTGGAAAATCTACAAACAGAAATTAACAATCTGGAATCACTATTCGGGGAAGCGGTTGAGATTTTCAGTAAAAACAGCGAAGCAGGAATAATCAACTACGTAACCTCGAGGTTACTGGACAGGTTTATCCCATCCTATCTGGCATTTGTCTTAAAGGAGGATTCCTTTCGAGATAGACCTAAAATAATGTGTTTTAAGAACATGAAACTGATTCCCAGCCCGATTTCAATAGAATCTCTGGAACCCTACAGAAAGTTTTTCTCCAAGTATCCCAATTCCATCAGTTTTTCTCTGTTTGAATATGAAGTACATGACCAGAAGGTAAGCGCAGAGCTAAGACCTCTTTCCCCGGAGATACTTGTACCAATCATCGGTATAGGAGGGCTGTACGGTTTTATCGTTATTGGTTCCAAGGTGCTGGAAGGTGAATATACCCACCAGGAGATAAAATACATCGATAGGCTAATGAAGTTCGCCTCCATCGGTTTCCAGAATATTATACATCATAAGAGCTCAATTACAGATCAGAAAACCGGTTTGTACAATCATTCCTTCTTCATGAGAAGACTGGAAGAGGAGCTTGCCATGGTCAATCGACACAACGCTCAAATTTCAATTATCCTCATGGATATTGACCATTTCAAGCGGTTCAACGACATTTACGGTCATCTTGTAGGTGATCAGGTACTGGTTAATATCGCCCAGATACTCGAAGCAATGACCAGGAAAGAAGATGTGGCGGCTCGTTTTGGCGGAGAGGAGTTTATAATTCTTATTACCCAATCCACAAGAGAGAAGGCATGGATTGTTGCCGAGAGAATCAGAAAGGCAATAGAAAAACTGCGGTTAAACCCCTCGAATGGGGAGTCAAGCGTTACAGTGAGTGCAGGAGTGCGTCATATATCAAAGTATAATATGAAGTCCCCGGAGGAACTTATTAACGAAGCCGATAATGCCCTCTACGACTCCAAAAGAAGGGGAAGGAACCGGACTACCATGTATAAGCCGGGTTTACTCTTTCTTGCTTCAAAATACTCGGGACGAAACGATAATGGCAAGGCTTGATAAAAAACCTTCTATACAAGAGAAGATAATCTGTGGGATTCAACAGATAGGCATAGGTGTCTCGGACCTTGAAGCTGCATGGGCATGGTACAGGAAACACTTCGGTATGGATATTCCTGTATTTAAAGATTCAGGAGAAGCTTCTTTGATGACCTCATACACCGGTGGCAGGGTGCATTCCAGAAGTGCCGTACTTGCCATGAACCTCCTGGGGGGAGGCGGGTTTGAAATCTGGCAGTACACTTCCAGGACTCCCCAACCTCCTCAGAATAAACCGGAGCTGGGTGAGAGGGGGATTTTTATCTGCAGGATAAAGAGTCCCGATGTAAGAGCGGTCTACTCCATCTTTTCTGAAAGGGGTGCTAATCTACTCGGAGAGCCGGTAGTTGACCCCGGAGGCGAGGAGCATTTCTTTATAGAAGATCCATTCGGGAACATATTTCAGATAGTTGAAAGCAGTGACTGGTTTTCAAGACCTAAAGGGAAAACCGGAGGAGTAGCAGGATGCATGATAGGAGTCTCCCATATAGAAAAATCTCTACCTTTATACACCGAGATTTTAAACTACGATAAAATAATCTACGACGAGGAGGGGGTATTCGCAGATCTCGAGCCACTTCCCGGAGGTAATCGAAGAGTCCGGAGAGTCCTGCTTACACACAGTGAAAGGAGAAGGGGAAGCTTCTCCAATATTCTGGGGAGCTCAAAAATCGAGCTGATAGAGCTAAAGGAGGGGAGAGGGAACAGGATCTTCGAAAACCGCCAATGGGGTGATCTGGGCTATATTCATCTGTGCTTCGATGTCAAAGGGATGGATGCACTGGAGCGGGAATGTGCAGAGAGGGGGTATCCCTTTACTGTAAAGAGTAAAGGTGCATTCGAAATGGGAAATGCAAGCGGACAATTTGCCTATATCGAAGATCCCGACGGTACACTCATTGAGCTCGTTGAGACTTACAGAATTCCCATAGTAAAGTCTTTAGGATTATACCTTGATATAAAAAAGCTTAAACCCCAAGATCCTGTACCGAATTGGATACTTAAGGCACTTCGTTTGAGCAGAGTCAAAGATTAGGTAACGGTTACTTTATGTTGAACACTGCCGTAAATCTTCTTTATGTTGTTTAAATCCTCCCCACTTATGGTTAGATCGAGTTTAAGATCATCCCTCATCGACTCGAAAGCTCTTACAGTTAGCTCTACATCTTCCTCTGTATGTGTTGCTGTGGGAATCATTCTAAACATAAAAAGACCCTTGGGGATTACAGGATACATTATCCCGGTTACAAAAACTCCCTTCTGCCGTAGATAGCTTACTACTCTACTTCCGATTTCGTGGATATCTCTTTCCTTCAAAGGGATGAACACGGGGCAGATAGGCGAGCTCCAGGAACCAATATAGAAACCTGCCTTGAGCAATCCCTCTTTTAGAAGGCGGGATATCTCCCACATTCTCTCTCTCCTGTTTATTCCTGCTTTAACAAGTTCGAAAGTCTTCATAAGAGACTTAACAAAAACCAGCGGAAGACTCTTGGCAAAAACCTGAGTTCTGGCATTGTACCGTATCCAGTCGATTACATCTTTTCTGGATGCGGAAAACCCTCCAATAGATGCAAATGCCTTGGCAAAGGTGCCAAAATAAATATCCACTTTATCCTGGACACCGAAAAACTCCGCCGTTCCCCTTCCGTTTTCTCCCATTACTCCCCATCCATGGGCATCATCAAGGAAGATACGGGCATCGTACTTCTCCTTGAGTGCACAGATATCGGGAAGATTTGCCAGATCGCCTGTCATTCCGTAAGTTCCTTCCATTACAATTAGCACTCCACCCCGCCTCTGCCGGTTAACCCTCTTTAGATTAGCCTCCAGGCTTTCGGGATCGTTGTGTTTGAAAACCCGAAACTGAGCCCTGGAAAGAAGCACCCCGTCAACAATAGAGGCATGGGAGAGTTTATCCATCAGA
>QNBH01000326.1 GCA_003645645.1 Spirochaetota bacterium
AGTTTCTCCACAGAAGTGATGTGCTGTGCTATGTCTTCATACCAGGAAAAATTATAGATATCAAAAAGAGGAGCATAACCAGCTGCAGTATAAATATCTATACTCGGCTTACCAGTCAATTTAAAAACAAGATATGCCTGGCTTGTTAGAAACCACTTAGTCTTTTTAAAAACCTCCGGCTCATTATTACGAATCCATAGAATTTTCGGACCCGAAGCCTGGGAGCTTAAAGGAGCACCGCATCTTTTAGTTATTTCATCCCTGCCGATGATTTTCTCCAGATACTGGATCTCTTTCACAGAGCGAGTATCAATCCCATAAAGTATAGCCGGGCGTAAAGGTTTCCCATCTCCATCTATTGGAAGCACACAGGAGCCGATTGCACTTGTCCCTATACCATGAATGTTTTCCGGTTTTACTCCGGAATTACCAAGCAGGGATTTTACGATTTGCACAAATTCTTTCCACCATACTTTTTCGGCATCGTGTTCGAAAAACCCAGGTGCGGGCATATCAATACCATGAGGTAGAGTCTCACTCCCTATTACCTCACCCTTATCGTTTACGATTACCCCTTTCGATGAGTAAGTACCTATGTCCACTCCCAGTAAATATGCATCGGGCATATTTTATTATCCTTGTATTATTTAAAGAAGCATTCTCCCATTCTCGAATATCAGTTTATCATCCAAATAAACCTTTCCGTCTTTTCGCAGATCCTTTATTATGTCCCAGTGAATAACCGATTTGTTTGTACCACCTGTATGGGGATATGATCGGCCAAGTGCTATATGTACGGTACCGCCTATCTTCTCATCGAGGAGTATATCTCTGCAAAAGAGATTTATTTTAGGATTCGTGCCAAAGGCGAACTCCCCGATTAACTTTGCACCGGGATCTGTATTCAATAATTCCTTAAGGAAATCTTGATTGGTTGATGAGCTTGCCTCTGCCAGTTTACCCTTCTCCCATCTCAAGAAAATATCGTTTACCAGACGGCCTCCAAGAACACCGGGGAACTCGAAATAAATCTGGCCATTTACCGTTGACTCTACTGGAGATGTAGCTATTTCTCCGTCCGGCATGTTTAATTTACCGTCGGCTACTGCCCATGTTCGTCCTTCTACAGAAAAGCTTAAATCGGTATCCCGACCAACCACTCGAACATTGCGGCCTCTATTAAGTATATCCACCCATCTTCCCCATTTTTTGCTCTCCCCGCGCCAGTCGATAAAACAGGCATCGAAGAACATATCTGTGATGGTCTCCTCATCAACACCCGCCTGATCTGCAAGTGCAGCATTGGGAACACGGAGTAAACACCAGCGGGTTTTTTCCCAACGCATTGCAGATATTTTCCCCATCGATCGTCTTAAAGCCGAAAGCTTATCAGCGGGTATGTCCCAAAATACATTTAGATTATGAGCACCCCTCAACCCAAAATAAACATCAGACCATTCCATACCATAGGCTTCAATCTCGGGGACCCAATCTATTTGTTTTTCTCTGCCATATTTTAGAACTAACCTGTTTAACTCTTCGGATAGAAACTGTACCTGCACAAAAGCACCGGCCTTAACCGAAGCTTTATAAACAGCCCACATGAGAGGATATGTTTCCACCTCAGTCATTGCTATCATCACTTTTTCTCCAGGCTTAACTTCCATTGAGTAATTAACGAGTAAATCTCCCAATTTTTCCCAGCGTTTATCCATAATAACTGCACCTTTTGCCTTGCATGTCAGCTCTGTTCAGAACCTTTCCTACCACGCATAAAATATCCGATTATGAGAAACAGAATTAACAATACTCCCCAGGAAAAATCCTTAAAAAAAGCACTTCCTCTCACACCCATAAGGAGCATGTGGAATCCTGTTGAAAGCATCTGTAAAATAAATACCGCAAGTACTACACCCGCAACATTTCCAAACCCCGGAGAGACACCTCCCAGAACCGCAATAAGTAGAGTCAATAGGATGTAGGTTCTTGTACCGTATTCATAAGCTGCGGAATTGGTGCGGCTCATGACGATTATCCCTGCAATGGCTCCCAAAACTCCACTTATAATATAGATTTTCATAGTAATGGCTTTGTTGTTGATGCCCGAAAACCTGGATGCATTTGGATTTGTTCCCATCATGCGTGTCTTAAAACCAAGGGTTGTTCTGTTAAGAATTATATAAAGCAAACCAGCTATAACCAGTAAGATCAGAAAGGGTATGGGGATACCCAATACTGTATTATGACCTATAACAGAAAGCTGTTCGGGAAAACCGGTTAATGTTTTTCCTCCTGTTATGGCAACCGATATTCCGCGGAATAATATCAACGTAGCCAGAGTTGCTAAAATGGGGGAAACCTCAATATGACCTACCAGAAAACCGTTCAACACACCACAGACAAATCCTACTAATAATGCAATAATCATTGCCCCACCTATATACATAGTCATTTGATTTGCAGGGATATTAGAAGGAACAATTTTAGCTAAAAATATACCGGATAAGAGTGCTGAAAGATTTGCTGTATCGTTTATGGAGAGGTTTATCCCCCCTATTATCATCGTACTCATCATACCAAGCGCCATAAGTCCGATCTCTGGGCACTGAAAAGCCATAGATACGATACTTTCGGGCTTAAAGAAGCGGGGCGTGGTAATACCGAAAAAAACAGCAATTACTATAAACGCGCATGTCAGCAACAACAGATGCCCCTCAATATGCAATTTGTTTCTCAAAGTATGAAGTTTATCCTTTGACAAAGAAGTGCGCCTTTTTTTCATCGATTTTGCTTTTTTATTATTCTGATACGCTAACATATTTTAACTTTCTTGCCCTTTGCTCCGTGATCGCAGGAATGGAAATAAAGATTATTAAAACTATTCCTATCACCATTCTTTGCCATTCGGCTGGAATTCCCAGGAAAATAAGCCCTCGATTAATTATCTCTATCAATACTACACCAAGAATGGTACCCAATACTGTTCCCCGACCACCCTTTATCGATGCGCCTCCAATGATTACTGCGGCTAACACATCCAGTTCTCTTCCCAGGAATAGAACCGGATTAAAGAATCTGCTGTATGCGCTTTCAGTAACTCCTGCGAAGGCCGCCAGAATACCTACAAGACCCAGCATAACAATTGTAATAAGCTTTACATTAAATCCTGTTCTTATGGCAACTTCCCTATTACCACCTATAGCATACAGACCCCGTCCGAAGGTCGTGTATTTAAGACCCCACCAGATAAGAACTGTTATGACTACAAGATATATAATTGAAATGTGCAATCCTGCCTCTCCCACCACGGGATCCCTTACTTTTATAAGAAATCTCGAGTAATAACCGACCATCCCATCGGGAATCTGAAAGTTCATGGTCGCTCCTATAAAAAATAAGTTAAAACCATACCATAAAGACA
>QNBH01000327.1 GCA_003645645.1 Spirochaetota bacterium
CCCCTATTGTTATATACAACCCCAGGAGCTTTCTCATATGCTCTCGTCTCTTCTCCATCTTTCCAGCTTCCGCATCAGCTCTTCATCGGGTATGGCCTCTAATATCAATTCAAAGCGCTCTAAATCCCCTATATCTTCAATATCAGACCAGACAAAGATTTGTTTTTGTTGTATAATGGCCATGGTGTTGTTTTGAGAGCGTTTCTTATGGCGTGCAGGCCTTTGGAAACGCTCTTTTTTTACCCCCTCCCTTTTAATATTGGGATTGACGGAAGTCAGTGTAATTGTACCCGCTATAGGGGTAAAAGTTATGCCGGTATCGTCCCAGGGACTATTTATCTGGTGGTTGAAACTCCCTGGATCCCATGTTCCACTCGACATTGTTAATGTACCTGCTATGACCAGTATACCGCTCGATGCGAGTGTCCCCGCCGATTTGCTTATCGTTACGTTGTTCAATGTCGTGGCACTTACTGTCTGGGCACCACTTCCGTCGAATATTACTGTAGATGTCCCTTCTGTAAGGGTACCTGCTGTTTCTGAGAAATTACCTCTTACATTAACCGTATTGGCCCCGAAATCGATTGAGGAGTTTGTTACGTTCAATATAAAATTGGTAGTGATTGTAAATCCGCCTCCGAGAGTGAGGACCTGGGCGTTTGTCCCGCTTGCAGTATTTATAGTAATAGATTTTACGTTAATCACTGCCGGTACTGAAACTGTAGCAGCTACCAGACCGTCGAATACCACATCGTCGGTGTCTTCTGGAACCTCATTTTTATCCCAATTCAATTTATCAGCCTATGAAGTTCCGTCGCCACTACCGTCCCATGTTACAGTAGCTGCAAAAATAAAGGTAGGAAATAAGAATAAAAATATTAAGATAAATAATCGAAACGTGAGCAATCCTGTTTTATTTCTCATGCCTTTTTCTCAATATGTTAGTCTTTAATCTTCTTATTAGTTGTACTCATATCAAAGCTTAATCCTTCAACTCTAAAAATTATTTATTCTTTCGGCATTCTACAACAATGCCTCTAACTAAATATTTCTCGAGCTAAATTATCATAAGCCCACCTTTAATATATCGCATATTTTGCTCTTTGCAATCTTATTAAACATCTTTATTAAAGTGCCTTGTACAATTTCTCTATATTATACAGTATCATTAAGATAAGAAAAAGGTTAAAGAGTAAATGAAAATTGTGTATAGCTGTATAGGTAGATGGTAAATGTACCAAATTACGAAACCACCAGTTCCGTCTAGACTCACTCCCCAAACAAGCTCTTCACCACCTCAAGTGCAAGCAGCGCCTTATATTAAATCTTCTTCATCTCTGTTTGATAGGAGTCTTCTCTGTGCCATTTAAGAATATCCTGTAAATACTTCTCTCCTTCGCATATAATCGGATCAATCCGGTTCTCTCCCTTTTCTCCCGGTGCCAAAATAGAAGCTTCTTTTAGATTTGAATATTTTTCCTCTTATTCTACAGCGCAGCCGCAACTGATGAAGCATTTTGTTAAAATAACGAAGCTTGGGGGCTTAATAGCATATATTTTTCCCGCATCTCATCTATTCCGGCGCCCACCTTCAAATCACTGGTAAGCCTTCCGGCTTGTAAAAGCGCTTCTTCTATCTTATCTTCGGTATCCGGTTTGTACCACTTTTCCCGTATATTTCTATAGATTTGGGTAAAAACATCAATTTCTCGTGGTGTTAGATAGGGGGATTGCAAACTCCACTGTTGCAGTACTATGAGCAGGAACAGAGATCTTTCTATCGAACAGGACATATTCTCCCAGGACTCTCTCCTGATAAACCAAAAAGACAATGTTAACGGTGCTATGTTATTCTGAATACTCAGCTAGATTCTCTAAGGTTGTCTCCGATGAGGTTTCTTCCTCCAGCACAAGATGATTTTGAAGCATTTTAAGGGTTAAAATAACTGTATCGATGACAGTAGCGCTAATAATTTGAAATTGAAGATTTGCTTCTTTGTGTCCTGAAAAGTCTATAATGTAAAAAAGCATTTGCATCCTCGAATTGTCTGTAAATCCGGTTCCCATTGTTACTGCGTGCAAATTATTTTACCCTGGCAGATAATAATCGGGTTTGCTGTAAGTTCGATGATCTGCGTTATGGGCCGCAGTTTTTATCGATTCTGTATCACTTAAAGAATGCAAAAAGGATACCTATAATAGCGCCAATCTGTCCTATCCAGAAGATAAACATCCATTTTATTATTTCGGATTTGGTTGAGGCGATTTTTTCGTTAACCTTACCGATTTCGGATGCGATTTTTTCGTTTACCTTGCCGATTTCTTCTGTAATTCGGCTATCGATTCTGCCAAACTCTTTCCCCATTTCTGTTCGCACTTTGCCTATTTCATCTTTCATCTCGGTACGTAGTTTTTCTATCGCAGTGTGAACCTCAGTTCGAACTTCCTGTATCTCGGTTCGCACTTTCTCAATCTCCAATCGGATCTTGCTGTTCTCCTCAGTCAGCCTCCTCTCCAGCCTCTCTTCGGCGAGAGCCAAGGAATCCTTGCGAGCTTCGAGGTCTATCTCTCTTATCATATCGGTTAGGGCTTCGGTAGCCTCTTCTCCGAGTTTATCGCGAAGTGCTTTAGGGATGGATATAACTGCCATACAGCTTTTTATACCACGTAAATTACTAAAATGCAATAGTATATAGATAAGGCTGATAACCGAAAAATACTTTAATTAAATTATTTGTTTTTCTTCTGAATCAACAGCTTCATTTCTCCTGTTATATGTAGTAGGATGGAGGTGTGAAAAAGATGGGTTTACCTGTAAAAAAAGAAGACCGTATCTACACTTATGCTGATTATCTTTCCTGGCCGGACGATGAAAGGTGGGAGCTAATCGATGGGGTTGCGTACAATATGTCTCCGGCACCTGGGCGACAGCATCAAAGACTGGTTGGCGAAATATTTCGAAAGATAGCTGCTCACTTAGAAGATAAACCCTGCGAAGTATACGTTTCCCCCTTTGATGTCCGTCTGCCTGAACATCCCGATGAACAGGACGAAGAGATAACCACCGTAGTCCAGCCGGATGTATCGGTTTTTTGTGATGAGTCGAAACTGGACGAACGGGGGGCTACTGGAGCACCGGACATCGCTGTGGAAATCCTTTCTCCTTACACCTCGGTAAAAGACCAGAGGGAGAAGCTTGCTCTTTACGAAAGGTTTGGGGTGCGGGAATACTGGATTGTTGATCCTGCAAACTGCATAATGTGGGTGTACCGGTTGGTGGAGCGGGGGCGGATAGACCAGGGGGGCGTCGAGCAGGTCGAGCACGCAAGGCAGGATAAACCCGGGTTAAGTGGGAAAAAGAGCTGTACCTACGGGAAACCCGAAGTTTACGGTCCGGAAGACACACTTAA
>QNBH01000328.1 GCA_003645645.1 Spirochaetota bacterium
TATTTAAAACAGAAGGTTTTTGATAGGTTCTGAAATAGGCGGGCATTAAATTATCGCTTATTTTTAAATTATCGAATGTTGCGGTAAGATGAAATGTTCTCATCATCCCCATGGTGACTCTTTTTTCAGGTGATACTCTTGTTATATCTTCTCCTTTGTAAAATATTGTTCCTTCATCAGGAAAATAATAGCCGGTAATAAGATTAAAAAGAGTTGTTTTTCCTGCTCCGTTTGGCCCTACAATTGCCGTTATTTCATTCCTTTTTACACTATATTTAACCCTGTTTACAGCAACAAGTTTGTTAAATTTTTTGGTTATGTTTTCTGTTTTAATTATCAACTCGTCCTGAACCTGATTTTTTTCATTCACTGTCGCTTCTGCCTCTTCGTATTATCAATTTAGATGTCCGCTCCGGAAATAAAGAGATGTTCCGGAGCGGAAGAACTCTTTAGTAACCCAACGACTCAAGAGATGGCATTACATCCTCGCCTCCCTGGTATCCTACTATGGAAAAAAGATCCCACTCAGAGGTTTGTTCTGCTTTAGGTTTACCTTTTACCAGGAAACCTGCGTATTTGTATATAGGTGTGTGGTCTTCTCTCCACTTAGCCGGACCTTTAACTGACATAAACTCAGGATTCTCGAATACTGCTTCTCTCACAGCCACAGCATCGAAGCTCCCGGCAGTTTCTACTGCACGGAACAACTCATGAGCAGCTACATAAGCGATTGTTGCGTAAGCGTCTGGCGGATAACCGTATTTTGCTCTGTAGTTCTGTGTATAGGCTTTTGCCTGCTCTACAACTTCCTTATCTTCAAACCCTTCCATATTCCAGTAGAAGTAGTGCATTGCATACAGTCCGTCAACTGCATTGGCGGGAATACCCTTTGCCACTACGTTTGTTATCCAGGAATTAAAAATAGTCATCTGATCATATAGACCCATCTGATAAGCCTGTTTCAACACCGCTACAGCGTCTCCTCCGAACTGAGCCTGGATAAAAACATCCGGGTTGGCTGCCTTTACTTTTTGCAGAACAGTAGTAAAATCTGTAGTTCCAAGAGGCATTTCATCGTATCCTACAATCTCTCCTCCGAACTTCTCTACTGCTGCCTGAACTCCTTCCCAGATACCCCATCCCCAGCTATCCGATCTTGCCAGGAAAAAGATCTTCTTCTTGCCCAGAACATTTATTGCAGCAGCACCGTCCAGAAAACCAACCGTCCATGGACTGAAAGCCGTTGCAAATGTTGATTCGGCTATTTTGCCTTTCTCGAATCCTTCTTTAGCCATAACACAAACAGGGTAATAAGGTATTGGATCCTTAGCTACTACCTCATTTATAGCGAAGGTCATAGGTGCCCATGTTTGTCCTACAACTCCGTTGGCTCCCCAGTTTCTTAAATACTTGAATCTTCTCACTCCCACGTCCAGTTTTGCCTCATCGTCTGAGACCTGGGTTACAACTTTCACTTTCCCCCAGGGCATGGAAAGACCGCCGCGATTGTTTACCTCGTCTACGGCCAGAAGGATTCCTTCTTTCTGAGTCTCGGCTACTGCGGCAAATGTGCCCGTAAGGGGAAGCAGTATCCCAAGTTTGAACTCCGAGGGCTGTGCAGCAGCCTCTTTTCCCCCTTCGGCTACAACAACGCCGGTACACAGTACAAAAACCATTACGATAGTAATAAAAAATCCTACCGCCTTTTTCATAATAATATCCTCCTTGAAAGATTTTGTTTATTCCTGGTTTTTTGTTCTGGTTTAATTCTTTTTTCGCTATATCACCTCCTGTTCTTTTTAAGTTTCCCTCCCCAAGGGTGATCGTCCTTTCGGCAACCACCCCCTCAGCTCAAGAAGTCCTCCTCAAAGGGGAAGAGAGTAAGTCTTTCCGGCCCTTTGTCCGTAACAACAATATTCTCTTCCAGCCGGCATGTCTGGGGAATCGCCGGATGTCCGGCAAAGGTTTCCACTGCAAAACACATGTTCTGTTTTATCTCGGCCGGATAGTCCAGCGAATAGGCACGCGATACCCACATTCCTTCGTAGAGTGAAAGACCTATGCTGTGAGCAAACTGCTGTAAGGTCACGGTTCCGAACTCATCATCTGCATACACGGGAAACTTCTCCGCTACATCTTTTGTAGTGTTGCCAGGTTTGAACTGCTCGATTGCTGCATTCATCGATTCGTAGGTCTCCCTGTAGAGAGCTTTTTCCTCGGCAGTTGGCTTTCCGTCAACCTTGAAACAGCGGACAAAATCCACAAAGTATCCTCCAGGACCTATTGCATTTATATCGATTATTACCAGATCTCCCTGACGGATAATTTTATCTGTATGCCATCTGCGGTAGGGGGATGTGTTGCCGCCGGATGCTACTATTATGTCATAGACAAAGTCGAATCCTGATGCGTAGAGAAACTCGTTGACCTTTGCGGTAATATCCGCCTCTTTTATTCCGGGTTTAAGCCATTCGTTTTTGATTTTCCAGAAAGAAGCATCTCCATAAGCAGAGGATATCTTGAGGAGTTCGATCTCATCGGGAGTTTTTACGACCCTTGCCCCGGACATGGCCGGCCAGCAGTTTACGATGTTGATTCCGAGTTTCTGGAAAGCCTGGTAGGCTCTCATATCCATTATATCAATGCCTATCTTCTCTTTCTCAACACCATGCTCTTTTAGAGCATCGTAGACACTCTTTGCCATGCGTTCGGCCATCATCTCTTCGGCCTGTTCCGCCCATTTCCATGTGATGGCAGGCCTTATTCTTCCTTTAAGCCAGGGGGCATCTATTTTGGCACATTCGAAATCACTCCCTGCGGTTTCGAAGAGGATAGGATCTGCATCTCTTGGCAGAACTGCGTAGCGTATAAAGATATTGTTTTTCCAGTTCCCCTGATAAACACCGGTTACATAGCGAACATTTTCGCCCACAAAGAGCACCAGCCCGCCCAGGTCGTGTTTTTTCATCTGCTCCTTGGCACGATTGAGCCTGTCTTTACGAAGCCGATCAAAGTTGACCCTTCCCTGCCAGTCCGTTCCCGTGGTACTGTATACTCTCCTCGGTGAATATTCGTGGGGTCTTTTTATAAAACTTAAATCCATCTATATTCCTCCTTCCAATATCATTTATTTGTTAATGCATTTTTTTACGATTTGCTCAAACTCTTCCGAGTCGAGTAATCCCTTTTTTGCAAGGGATTTTTCTTTAACCTCGAGAAGAATTTTTTCCTCTGTTTTTTCGTCTAATCCCTTTATACCCATTTTTTCAAGTTTTTCTCCGACCGAGGGTAGACCGCTTCCCTTTCCAAGGACAATTTCAGGTGGGTTCTGACCTACCAGATCCCAGTGATATGGGAATGCTTCCAGTATATGCTTATCTCCGCACTTCCTTATCCAGTCCACTATAA
>QNBH01000329.1 GCA_003645645.1 Spirochaetota bacterium
CTTCTGTTTCCTTTTCTGGAGAAGTATAAGTTCATGGGGCCCACACAGGTAATGTGGGGGAAGGACAATGAAATAAGAGATCTTCTTAAGAAGGCTATACAGAACTTAAAGGAATTTCATGATGACAGGGAATTAAGAGATTACTACAGGGATTACGTAACGCCTCTTGTAGAGGAAGTTGAGGGAATGATATTCAAAGAAGAGAATATCCTTTTCCCCACTTCCCTGGAGAAGCTATCGGGGGATGACTGGGTTGCAATTTCAAAGGAGAGCGAAGAGGTCGGTTATGCATTCGGTGTAAAACCCGAAGAGACGGAGAAGCTTATTAGAGAGCTTAAACAGACGATAATAGAGGAACCCGAAATCAAAGATTCGGAGCTTGTCTCTTTCCCCACCGGAGAAGTACCTCTTAAAGAACTCATGTATATTCTAAATACACTACCCGTTGATGTAACCTTTATCGATAGAGAAGATACTGTGCGATACTTTACCGATAACAGCGAAAAGATATTTGTACGGCCCCGATCGGTTATCGGAAGAAAGGTTCAGAACTGCCATCCCCCTCAAAGCCTCGATACGGTAGAGAAAATTCTTGCTTCCTTTAAAGAAGGGAAGCGAGATTGGGTTGATTTCTGGATTAACTACAAAGAGAGGTTTATTTATATACGCTTCTTTGCGGTTCGCGACACAAAAAGAAGATACCTCGGTACAATCGAAGTTGTTCAGGATATAACAGATATAAAGAAACTTGAAGGAGAGAAGAGACTGCTGGACGAGAAGTTTTAATTGTTATACACTTCTGAAAGGATGGAGAGTGGCCAATTTCTCCTGCTTTTAAACGAAAGTATCAAAGAGCATATCCTCAAACTTGGCATAAAAGAGAAAAAGCGGCTTAAGGAGAAGCTAGAGTTTCTGGAAAACGGATTGTGGGATTCGGGGCTGGTTGTAAAGAAACTTAAAGGCGTTTCCGCTAAGGTTGTTTTTGAGGCCAGGCTCTCCAGGGGAGAGCGGTTAATATTTACTCTGGGCAGAAGTGGTAGTGCCACGGCGGTTTATATATGGGGAATAGTTAAACACGATGATATATCCAGAGCAGGTAGAAACATTTTTCCTCAAAATGCACCCTTTTTACAATTCGAACCCGAGTATACAAATGAGCTAAAAGAGATTATTCTGGAAGAGTCCTCCCGGGATTACTTTACCCAGGAGAGCATAGAAGAGAAGACTCCCGAAGATTCAGGGCCTCAGAAGTGGTTTATTGTAACAGAGAAAGAGTGGGCAAGGATCTTCAGAAACTCCGGTACCGATAATTTTGAAACCTTTCTCTATCTCACCTCTAAACAAAGCGAGGTGCTGAACACAAAGCCGCCTCTCCTTATCTCGGGAACCGCAGGCAGCGGGAAGACTACCATAGCGGTATACTACCTGTTAAGAAAGGAGTTCCTCAATAAGAGAAAGCTCTTTCTCACTTACAGTCCCTTTTTAAAGCGCTTTTCGGAGAAACTCTATCGGGGGCTTGTAAGATTAAGCGAATATGACGGCACAACTACCTGCCCGGATTTTTATGTGTTCAGAGATCTTCTTTTTGAAATAACGGTGAAACATAACAGATACATAGATCCTTCGAAAGAAGTGAGACTTACAGAGTTTGAAAGGATTTTTAACAATCATCCCTTGAGCAAGAAGTACGATTCAGAACTTGTATGGGAAGAGATACGTTCGATTATAAAGGGAGCCAAGCCTTCCCTCAGTGTGCAGAGATTCAGAATCCTTTATGAATCTTTTAAAAAAGGGGAGATTAGTACCCGAGAGCTTGCAGAACTTAAGGAATACCTATTCGGACTTAAGAGCTTCGAAATTATCTATAAAGTGGAGAGTTTAATACGTAAAAAGAGCAATTACACTTCTTTCGATGAGTTTGTACATGATATTGATGCTCGACCCCATCCTGATAGAGATATGCAGGTATTCATTCTTAACCAGATTGAGAATATATTGAATAAAAGTGTAAAGAAACTCGACTCTCCTTTACTTACATTGAAAGAATATTTGCAGTTGGGTAAAAAGAGGGCACCAAACTTTATTTTCAACAGAGAAGAGCTTTACAGCATAGCAGAGTATTACCAGGAAAAACTGGAGAAATCGGGAATGTACGATGAAATTGATCTATGCAAGATGGCTCTTGGATGTGCAGAAAATGCGGGGGATGTTCCTCAGTATGATCTTGTTGTCTGTGATGAGGTACAGGATTTCTCCGATATACAGATGGATCTCATCTTCAGGCTTGCTGCAGATTATAGGAATATCGTGTTTACGGGTGATATCAAGCAAATTATAAACCCCAGCGGATTTAGATGGGAAGAGGTAAAAAACAGATTTTACGAGAGGGGAATCGAAGTTCCCGACCTGTATAACCTCAATCTAAACTTTAGATGTGTAGGTAATATTGTAAGACTTTCAAATGCCCTTCTGGATTTAAAGGGTGATCTCATCGGTTTAGGTAGCGGGGAATACCGCGAAGACTGGAAGTTCGGAGGAAGGCCGCCCTTCCTCTTCTACGGGATAGAAGAGGAGGAGATGCTCGAAAAAGTTCACCTGTCCGGTGCAGGGCAGATCATTATCGTACGCGACAGAAAGGAGCAGAACAGGCTTAAAAGTAAACTGGAAACCGAGCTTGTTTTTACAATAAACGAGGCCAAGGGGCTTGAGTTTGATACGGTTTGCCTGTGGAAGTTTGCCGCAGAGAGGAAGTCTGCAGATATATGGCGTAAAATGTTAAAGGGGCAGCATTTCCCGAGGGAGCACTATCCCCATATACGTCATGAAATAAACTTACTATATGTAGCGCTAACCAGAGCACGAAACACCCTTATAATTTACGATGGAAAGGAACCCTCCCCAATATGGGATATGGATCAATTAAAAGAACATGTTCACCGAAGCCCGGAAGCAGAGATGCTTACGCAGGTGTGGAATCGCATTTCCTCTCCCCATGAATGGGATAAGCAGGGTCATTACTTTATGGAAAGGGAGTACTACAGTGCTGCGGTAGAATGTTTTAAAAATGCAGCAGACACGGTGATGAAGGAGATAGCAGAGGCATACCTGAAGAGGCAAAAACGGGACTACAGAGCTGCAGCTCAGCTTTTCAGGAAGCACGGCAGGGATAGGGAAGCTGCGGAATGTTTTGAAGCCGGTGAGTTGTTTCGGGAAGCACTCGAAATATGGAAGAAAAAAGAAAATAGAATGCGTGCGCTTGTTTGTAGTATACGGATGCACGAAGCCGAGAAGAATTACAGAAAAGCTGCAGAAGGGTATATGGAACTTGGAGATAGAAAAAGCGCTCTTGAATGCTGGGAGAAGGCGGGGGATTTTAAAAAAATAGCAGATTATATGTTTAAGGAAAA
>QNBH01000330.1 GCA_003645645.1 Spirochaetota bacterium
GGTGAAACCCCATGTGCTACTCCAATCTCCCCACACTCCATCTTCGTTCTTGACTTTGACCCTCCAGTAGTAAGTGATGTTGATAGAAGAAAGATCGGAAACAATCTGATACTGCGAGCTGATAAGGCTGTTGTCATCAACTATTACTGATCCTGTGAAAGTGCTATTCATATTTACTTGAACGTGATAGTCCGAAGCTCCTGTCACATCTTCCCAGTCGAGAAGCGGCGTGTTGTTCGTGATGCTCGCTCCATTATCTGGATTTGGTGTTATTGGTGGTGTGATATCTATAGTAAAACTCCAAGTACTGCTCCAATCATCAAACACACCATCTTCGTTCTTAACCCTCACTCGCCAGTAGTAAGTAGTGTTATTAGCTAATAGAGTACTGATCTGATATTCTGATTGTAAAACAGAGTTTTCTTCTGCAATAACTGTTCCCGAAAAATTTTCAGCTATATTAACCTGAATATGATACCCACTGGCACCCTCGATATCTTCCCAAACAAGCAAGGGAGTTGTATCCATTATGGAGCTTCCATTAGAAGGGAAAGGGTTAGTGGGTATTTGTAATGTTATATCGATTGTAAAACTCCAAGTGATACTCCAATTACCCCATATATCATCCTCATTTTTAATTCTTACTTTCCAATAGTATGTTGTGTTATTACTGAGAGGTGTAGTTACCTGATACGCTGCACTTGTTAGAGTATTATCATCTGCTATCATGGAGCCGGTAAAATCATTGGCAGTGTTAATCTGAATATGATACCCTGCTGCTTCTGAATTAGCCTGCCAGTTTAATAGAGGTGTGGTATCACTGCTTATTGCTCCGTCTTCCGGAGAAGGGTATTTTGGTACAGGTATTTCAGCATTTCCAGTTGAACCATCATTCTCAGTAGTACTCTCTTCCTCCGTTGTCCCCTGCTGATACGCTTCTACTTCCTGCTTAACCGCATCCAGCATGGGGTTGGGGCAGCTATTTATAAGTAGAGAGAAGGCAATGGCGCTTGATACAAGAAAAACTCCTGCTATATGTTTCCCAAATCTCTTCATTCCTCCACCCATAAAACAACCTCTTTCACCCCGCTTATCTGTGCTGCCCTGTCTGCTTCCTCTCCCCTTAAAGCAAGATATGAAAACATTTCTGCCCGGGCAGGATCTAAAGACTCAAGCTTCTCATAATATCGCCTTGCAAAACCGTAGTTTTCAAGATCGTGATGTATCCTTGCAAGGGAAAGAAGGGTTTTTGGATGATCAGGCCGTAATTTCTCCGCTCTTTGATAGTATGCTAAAGATTTGTCTATATTGTGTTGCATGTAGTAGATGTTTCCCATATTGATGAGGGCTGGAAAATACTCTCTTAATGAAATAATCGTATTAAACTGTTCCATAGCTTTATCGAAAAGGCCATACCTTGCATAGAGCACACCAAGCCTGTTTACATACTGCGGACTGTTATTACTCTCTCTTATCTGTCTTTGCAGCTTTGCAACCTGGGGATTTATCTCCCTTTCGATAAAATCGTTGCACTCTTTAATAAAGGCTTTTACAAGCAAAGACTGTTGGGGTATATTTATCTCGCCCTTCCCCTCGGGAAAGCCTACCGGCTCGTATACTGCCCATGCCTCATGAGTAGGGTAAAACTCTGCCTGCTCAGCCCTTACACCCTCCCTCCACTCTTTTGCCCCTGTAACCCATACATCTATAAAGCTTTCCTGTACTTTGGTTATCTCCAAAGGCACCCAGGCTTTCTCATCCCGGAATATAAGCTCATCAGGGTACAAGAAACTATATCTTGCCTTATCGGGAGCCATGTCTAAAGTAAAAGCAATGAAGATATGTCCTGGAGTTGTGATAAATGCAGTCTCTATGCCCACTGCTTCAAGAAGAGCAGCGTACAGAATGGAAAGATCATCACAATCCCCTGCCTGGTATTCAAGGGTCTGTCTTGGAAACTGTAAGAAATCAACTGCAAACTTCTCTTTGAAATAATCCTTGAAAGGGGTTGTCGGATCAACTACGTATGTTATTCCTGAGAGTTTCAGGGCGTTATGCACAGCCATGGCCAGGCGCAAGTTTTTATCTATTGCCCTGCTTCCGACACCCCTGGTCCATGCTGCAAGTATTTTTGAGAATGAAAGCACTTCCGGGTCTTTGGCTGTGACAAATGCGGATACCTTTCTGTTATCATCCCAGGTTAAGGCATTCCTGTTATAGATACGTATTGTCTCCGATATTCTATACGTATTACTCTCGCCATTGAGCTTATAAGTAGCAGTAATTTCCGCTGCAACCTTTGTCCCTTCTGTTATCTTAAGAACCTCATCTGTAAATAAAGCATAAAGCTCTATCGCCCTGGACCCACCACCTTCAATTTCAGAAATAGCAATGCATTCCTTCGGTGTATCCATGTACTGCTTTACAAAAAGTTCAACCTTTACATCTGTTACAGGATCATCTTCGAAATTATACAGTTTAGCTCTTCCTACAGGGTGCTCATCGTAGTATTTGAAAAATATCGGAAAGATGCTTTCAAACTCGATATCCCTGATCTCAACCCCCTCGCCCTTTACAATAGGTTTCTCTTTCGATTCTTCCTTGGTTTCTTCCTTAGGCGGCTTCTCAAGAGGTTTCGGTTTTACAGGTAATCTCTCCTGTACCCTTTGCGGTTTTTTCTCTTTTTTCTCGAAATGGAAGGATGCACCAAGTTGGGCCTCTATGCCCTTAAGAAGGCCGAAGTAGTTTGTATATGCTGCGTTAAGCCCAAGGCTTATATAAGGGGTTAAAAAGAATGATAATCCCGCGCCGGCGGAGAGGAAACCCGAGCCCCCACCTCGATATTCGGTCGAGTAATTGAAAAAGCTGTAATAGCCACCGATTGAAGCAAAAACTTTTATCTGAAATATGGAGTCTCTGGGAAAAGTAATACCGGCCTCCATCCCGGCTGATAGTATTGAAATCGATTTTTTATTCTTAATCGGGTTAAGGCGATACTTGACTTCACCACCGAGATAAAGAGGGTGGGATTCGCTTAATCTTCTCTCACCGGATAATTTCAGTTGTAAACCAGGGTTAAAGTAATCGGCGCTCTCGCCCAAAGGGAAGCCAATACCGGGAACAAGATGGAGTGAAAACAGGGAAGATGTTTTTTCTTGACTGAAAGAAAGAAATGAGACAAGAAGAAAAATTATTGTTAAGTTTTTCTTTTTGTTCATGACATCCCTTCTATTGATTTAACAGATTGGGATGATCATTAAGAAGGGAAAATGATGTGGAAAATCTTATAGACGAACTATTTACCTTTCTTTCTCCTCCTTATTTTACTTACTACAATTATAGCACA
>QNBH01000331.1 GCA_003645645.1 Spirochaetota bacterium
ATTATAAGTTCTGTAGGTACCACTTTACATCGCGGAACACCCGTATACTCAGTGTTAATGCGACTAAATAGAAGATCGATTGACTGTTCACACAGGGTTTCGGTATAAGGGCGCACTACTGTAATCGGTGGATCCAGGAACGAGCTCCAAAGGGTATCATCGAAACAAATAAGCGCAATATCCTGAGGAATCCGGATACCCCGTTCCTTTAGTGCCTTGATCGCTCCCAGCATCTGCACATTACTGGCAACGAAGATCGCTGTGGGTGGATTTGCCATGGAAAGCAGACGGTTTACTATCTGGTAACCGCTGTCAAGGCTCCATCCACCAACATGGATCAAATTACTATCGTTGGGCAACTTGTACTCTTCCAGAGCTTTTATATAACCGTCGATTCTTTCCCGGCTGGCGGAGGTGTGTATCGAGCTGGAAATAATTCCTATCCTTTTATGTCCATTTTCGATCAGATAACGAGTGGCTTTATAAGCGCCGTTGACATTGTCCAGGGCAACCGTGTCAAAAGGCATGCCTTCCATGGCCCGAATTATCAGAACAACAGGAATATCCAGAGCCTCATACGATGAAAGCTCACTTCTCAATTTTTCTTGTTGGTTGAGCCCTGCCGAGGCCAGGAGCAGTCCTGCAATCCGCATCGTGGAGAATGTTCTTAGATACTTGAGCTCAGTGTCCAGATTCTCATCGGAGTTACACAGAAGCAGGGTATACCCTCTGTCGTTTATCTTTTTCTCGATCAAGTCAATGACCTGAACGTAGAAAGAGTTTAGAATCTGAGGTATAATCAAACTGATAATATTAGTTTTATTTCGACGGATGTTACGGGCTAAATCGCTTGGCCTGTAGTCGAGTTTCTCAATAACCGCCTCTACACGAAGGCGAAGCTCCTCGCTTACATTACCAGTGTTATTGATTACTTTGGAGACTGTTCCCAGGGAAACACCCGCATATCTGGCTATATCTTTAATTGTTATTGCCATTTTAAAATATAATGAAACGTTTCATACACTTTAGTATGGGAGCGCTAAATTGTCAATCTGATACGGGAACCATGCAGAGCGGTGTTAAAATCCCAATTTAGTTGATGTCAAAGTCGATTTTCGCACATTCAGGCTTAAATTTTGTTGAAATTTATAAAAATACGGACACCTCTCAAAGTAAACAACCACCGGCAAAGCCTAAGGCTTTGCAAGCCCTGTGGAATAAGCTTTAGCTTAATCGCAGGAGGCGATTATTCCACAGGGCAAGCCCTGCAAGGGATAAGTAATTTCCGCTTTGCGGAAATTACTTAAGTGGTTGTATGCTCCGAAAGAAGGTAGACGGGTTTAAGCCCGTCTCTCCACCGGTCTTTCGACCGGGGGACCACCACAGGTGGTGGCCTTCTTTCGTAGTAAAACAGACCGTTCTTGAATATACAGCTTGTCATAGGGAAGATAAACAATATTTGGATTTACTACCCCGGTTTTTGAAGCGAAGCGGCTCTGTATACTTAAGTCCCAGAGCCTTTGGTACGCCATCACCGTATCCACAATCCACCCTGGTAAAAATGCTCAAGCATCTTATCCTGAAACGGGATTTTTTCCTGCAAGCTTATCGGCTTTTTCCTGCATAATGTTCCTGATTCTCTGCCGAATCTCGAATTGAAACTTGACTCAGAATCGTTTTTCCCTCGAATTTTATGAAGCTGTAGGTATAACTTCCGTCCCCGTTCATGTAGTGGATCCCCCGGAATACCCCTGTGAAAAAACGGCTGAACATTTCTGTTTCCTTCCACTTGGAGGAGTGGTATAATGAAACTGAAAAATGCATTCACGGAGGCGATATTATAAATCAAATTACGCTTCGTGGAATACCTGAAGAAGTCAAACAGGCGGTTCGGAGAATTGCACAAGAACGGAACATAAGTATGAATAAAATAATAAACGAGCTTCTACAAAAGCACTCGGGATATAAACATCCCCGTTAAAAAAGTGTGATTTGTCGGCTTTTTCCGCCACATGGAGCAATGAAGAGGCCTATGAATTCGAAGAGGCAATTAAGATATGTGAACAGATCGACGAAGAGGTAGGAGCGACGCTGCTTACTACAGATACTCACTTTTCTGTGGTTCCCCTTCTCCGTACTATCTAATGGAAATAGACTGGAGTGTCGAACCTTTTGTCGGTAAAGTATATTGCGATTTTAATGTTTTAAGGTTTATTATCATTTACCTGCCAGTAGAGGGATCTTAAAATTGGATAAAAAAAAGCAATCAACCATAGAAGCAAAATTAACCGAAGGCGCAGTCGGAAAACTGCTTATTCGTATGACCATCCCCATGATATTCGGTATCGTGAGTATGGGACTTTACAATATCGTCGATACCTTTTTCGTGGGTCAACTGGGAAAAGAGCAGTTAGCCGCTCTAGCTTTTACCTTTCCGGTAGTACTGGTCGTACAGAGTCTGGCACTCGGGATAGGTATGGGAACTGCTGCAGTGGTCTCCCGTGCCCTGGGTGAGAGGAATCAGAAGGCAGTACAACGCTTCGCCACCGACAGCCTAATCCTCGGATTACTGATTGTAGGTATTTTTGCCGCCATCGGTCTTGCAACAATCGATCCCCTCTTTAGACTGCTGGGTGCTGAGGGGATAATTCTTAACTATATCCATCAATACATGAGTGTATGGTATCCGGGAATGATGTTTGTCATCGTGCCGATGATAGGCAACAACTCCATCAGGGCTACAGGAGATACCAGAACCCCCGGAACGGTGATGGTGATCGGAGCCGTGGTAAATGCGATTATGGATCCTTTACTTATCTTCGGTCTAGGTCCATTTCCAGCGCTCGGAATAACCGGAGCTGCAGCCGCTACTCTTATCGGAAGGTCTGTAACTTTTACGGTTGCCCTGTACGTTTTAATTGTAAGGGAAAAGCTCATCACCTTTAAACTGCCCCGTTTAAAGGAGATAATGTTTTCCTGGGGACAGGTACTTTATATAGGAATCCCCAATGCGGCCACAAAGATGATCGTCCCTCTCGGTGCCGGCGTAGTAACAAGGATACTGGCCCAATACGGACCGGAGGTGGTTGCAGGGTACGGTGTGGCTACAAGAATTGAGTTCTTCTCCCTGGCAGTGATAAATGCCCTTTCCAGTGTGATCGGTCCTTTTATCGGGCAGAACATCGGAGCCGGTTTGACCGATCGGGTGAAAGAGGGTTTCAAGAAGAGCGAACTTTTCTGTCTCTTAATTGGTGGCTTTCTCTTTCTTTTATTTCTCTTTTCAGGTGCAATCATTGCCGGATTGTTCAATGACAATCCCCAGGTCGTAAAAACCACTTCATCGTA
>QNBH01000332.1 GCA_003645645.1 Spirochaetota bacterium
AACCTATATATTGAGCTTTGTGGAGATTCAAAGGCGGGGTTTTGCCCGTAAGGGCTGATCCCGCCCGTAGATGGCTGCTCCCGCCATACCGAGCAGTGTAGCTCTTATTGGTCGCTTCCGGGCTTATAGGCGGGGCTAAACGTAAGGGTTAACGCCGCCCGTAGGTGGCTGATCCCGGCCGTAAGGGGCTGCCCGTAAGGGTTGACCCTGCCCTTGACTCTAAAGTGGTGCTGAGACCGCAAGGGTTAACCCCGCCCTTGACTTTAAAGAAAAACTTGCGTAGAGAAGCTTCTCCAATAGGCTTTAACCCGGGATTAAAACAGGATATCCTATAAGGATGAAGCTTTACACTCTTCCTGGAATTCAAACTGTGGTTTTCTTGCTGATTCTGCAGTTACAATTGGCAAATGCTCAAAATCACATAGATAGACCGCCCGAATCCGGTAAGGCACAACAGGCATACCCCCAAATCGCCGGGGACAATTCTATAATAGAGCTTACAGAAGGCTGGGAGTACAGGTGGGGCGATTCCCCAAAAGATAAAGAGGGGAGGCCTGTGTGGAGCAACCTGGAGCTTGAAAGCGAAGAATGGAAGCCCATGAGCCTTCCGGGCTGGGCACCCGGGAGAGGCGATAACAATTACCTCTGGCAGAGGATAAGATTACCGGGCGGTAAATGGACGGACCCTTCGATTTACCTGTTGAGTTATTTCCTCTTCTTTGAGGTTTACCTCGATGATAAGCTTATCTACAGTTTCGGCGACCTCGATTCACCGGCTAAATTAAAGTTCCAGGGCACTCCCTGGCATATTATACCTCTCCCGGCCGATTTTGAGGGAAAGCTCCTATCCTTCAGGTTTTACTCCGCCTATTACCTTATTGGTATAGGAGACAGGGTTTACTTAGGGTCTCAATCGGGAATCTACAGAAAAATGATTATAGAGGATGCAGACCGGCTTATAGTAGGCTCTCTCTCTGTCTTTATAGGCCTTTTTGCATTGACCCTCTTCTTGGGTTTTTCCCAAAGCAAGGAGTATTTCGCCCTCGCTTTTTCGGCACTCTGGATCGGCACCTATATCATTCGCTACACATGTGTTAAACAGCTATTATTCGGCGGGTCTCTTTTCTGGAATTATATCTGGGTATTCTCCCTTTTCTGTATGCCCCTTGGTATAATTCTATTTGTTGAGAAGATGTTCGGTGCAGGACCAAAATCCGCAATTAGACTATTGTGGCAGGCTCATATAACCCTATCTGTAATCCTCCTCTTCCTTATCCTGTGTTTCACCGAAGAGTTCGGTATTTTTGTCCTTAAGACCGTAAGGATGATGTACCTTTTATATTTTGTAGTTATTTCTGTGTGGGTGGGTTTCTCCGCTTTCAGGGGAGAGGTAAATGCAAAAATATTCCTGGCGGGGTTTATCTCACTGGTTGTTTTCGGGCTGCACGATGTGCTGGTGGGTCTGGGTGTTGTCCCCTGGTTAAGACCCATAGCCCACTACGGGATGTTTCTTTTTATTGTCTCTCTTACGGTAATCCTCGGGCGTACCCTGGTTGAAATGTACAGGGATGTAAAGGAGTATTCCAGAAAGCTGGAGTTAATGAGAAGAGAAAAAGAAGGGATGGTGCTGGAGCTTCACGACGGGATAAGCGGGATAATGAGCAATATCAATCTTCTTGCAGAAATTGCAGGCAAGAAGTACAAAACAGGGGCAGGTAAAAAGGCTTTTTCAACCATCTCAACCCTGTCCAGGGAGGGTATTTCCGAGATAAGAGATTTCATGCATAGTCTCGACGACAGAGAGACAAACTGGGACTCCCTTGCTTCGGAATTAAGACACTTCGGTTCGAGCACCCTTGAGGCCATGGGAATGAAGTTTGCCATCACCATAGAGATTGAGAGAGAGGTAACACAACCGAACAGCTTCCTCTACCTTAACTTACAGAGAATCTTTAAAGAGGCTATCACAAATATAGCAAGGCATTCTCGTGCCGGAAATGTCAAAGCCGGTCTTGCGGTTACACACCAGTTGATCCGGCTCGATATTATTGATGATGGCATCGGCCTGGGCGATCTGCAGGGCAAGGGCAGGGGAATATCCCACATGAAAGCAAGGGCCAAAGAACTGGGAGGAGAGTTGACAATTTGCTCTCAAAACGGTACCCGCCTGCAATTAGTCGTTCCCTACCCGAAAAATAACCATACATGATTATAGAGTAATTTTTTCTTTTTTATATAATTTGATTACACAGAATACCATGGAAAATATGAGAGTAGTAATAGTAGAGGACGATGAGCTTCTGTTAAAGAATCTTGGGCTTCTTCTGGAAGGAGAACCCGGAATATCCGTGGTGGGCTCCTTTGCAAGTGCAGAGGAAGCTGTTTCCGGGATGAAAAAGCTCACTTTCGACATTTTACTTGCAGATCTGGGTCTTCCCGGAGAATCTGGTATAGAACTCATAGAGTGGACAAAGGAGAAGTTTCCCGACAGCGACATAATGGCTCATACGGTCTTCGACGACAGGGACACGGTGTTCGCTGCCATAAAAGCCGGTGCATCCGGTTACATCCTTAAAGGCACAACCCCCAGAGAGTTGATCGAAGCCCTGCACAACCTTCACGGGGGGGGAGCTCCCATGAGCCCCAAAATAGCCCGGGCGATGATACAGGAGTTTCAGAATCGCAAGTACAATGAGCAGTACCTCCTGACTCCCAGGGAAAAGGAGATACTTCTCAGCCTGGAAAAGGGCTTAACCTACACGGAGATCGCCGATAGCCTCAATATAAGCCCCCATACGGTCCACACCCACATCAAGAATACCTACGATAAACTTCACGCCACAGGCAGGATGAGCGCACTGCGCAAGGCGAGAAGAAAGGGGATTATTTAATGTTTTCCGGGCGTGCCCCCGCCCTGCGATAATTCGCCTGAGATCTCTTAGTCTCCACTCTTAACCCTTAAACCGAGAGAGGGGCGGGGTTGGGCTCTGCGGGGGTTCGCGGCCTTTCCGCCTGGGCTACACGGTGCGCCCGGCTCGGCCGCTCCCGTCCGGACGGGTTGCATCGGTAGACTGGTCGGTACCACCCGCATCACTCCCACGGACCGGGCTTTGCTGGTGAGCGCTCTAATCTGCATCCGAAGAGAAGCCCGCGGCGGCCACCTACATAACCCGTCCGGACCGCCTTAAGGCGGCGCTTTTCCTGTTAAGCTTCGGACTTAAACTTGACAGCCGGTCGATAAGCGCCGCCTTCGGCGCCCCTCCGATCCCTCACGCTTGTATAGAGCCGGTTAAAATCAATGTAGCCGGTAAACCATACCTCAACATATTAGCTT
>QNBH01000333.1 GCA_003645645.1 Spirochaetota bacterium
TTATATACTCTTATAGGGGTGATATTGGATTGGAAAGGGTCCTCACTATCCATCTCGTCTAATATATAAAATGACACAGTTGAGAAGATTATTCAATATGTCTGCCCTTCGCTGAGCAGTCGTTACTCAATCGATGGATTTAATAGGAGTATATTTCCCGATGTCGTTCCTGCAACTATTTTTTTGTTTATCCTGGCAGGCTTTGTGGAAATAGTATCCCCCACCTCCACTGTTTCAAGCAGAGATCCCCTTGAAGCATCCCTTACGATCAACTTCCCCTCTCCGCCGTAATAAACTTTGCTCCCGCTGTAGAGGGGAGCGGATGTGGCGTCGGTTAATGGATTAAAAAGATCGCTTCCGTCCCTGAGAGATAACCCGAAAATGGTGTCTCTTGCAAATACAAAGGCTCCTTCACTTCCGCATTCAACATCTGTGAAAACGGAAGTGCCTTCCTCTCTGAGTTTTCTCTCCCACTTCACCCTTCTGTTGCCAAGATCAATGGCTACCACAGTGCCTTTTCTACCCGAAAAATAGGCTGTGTTCTCGTAAACTGTAATTGTAAGAGCGACAGGCTGTACCGCCTGTGTGGATATCTTCGCTTCCACAGTACCCCTATCCGGGTTAATAATCAGAAAAGTCCCTTGTTGATCCACAATAAGGATCCGATTTTGCCATACCGTGGGGGTCATTCTGGAGCCCCCTGGAATAGGTATTCTGCGAGTCTCTTCACCGGTAGCCGGATCGATTATTATTATACTATCATTTGCCGGAAGCAGTAATTGACCGTTGTACCCTACAACCCGTCTTCCAAACAGGTGTGCCGATTCTCCTTCCAGGGAGACTTTTGCCAGCAAACTCCCGGAAAGGGCTTCTGCTATTACCAGCTCTCTGGAGCCGGATAGATACACTTTATCTTTGATAATTACAGGGGAAGAGTTTTCGTTGGGACTGTTCCGAGTGGATAGACTCCAGAGTTTATCCCAGCTAAGGTTCGCTGCAGTTAATAGTCCATTACTGTCGGCGGCATAAATCTTATCGCCAAGGGTTGCAACACTTCCTACAATTCTGTTACGTGATACCGAAATTTTTGCTTCCAATGGGAGGGGCTTGAGCACAACACTGAAAGCTTCAGAGGGTCTATCCGATACGGCTACATTAAGAGTACTCTCCTTATAGCCGTCCCGCCTCACCGTAAAGAGAAGCTCCCTGCCAGGCTCATACCGCTCACTGTAACTGCCCCTGCCTACAAAACTACCATTTAGATAGATGCTTGCATCCCGTGGTTCCGTGGACAGTGTTACCTGCTGTAGCCTGGTAAGTGCAACCTCATAAGTTTTAACACGATCTTCGGGTACGGTAATATTGAATGTTCTGGATTTATAACCATCTCTCTGAATAACAAAAGAAAGCTCGGTTCCTCTCTCATAACTACCCGTATAAGAACCATTGCCTATCTGCCTGCCACCTAAAAGTATAGAGGCATCTCGAGGTACTGTATTTATAGTTATCCTGTTGAGAATCTTCTCCAGCACTACATTGTAAGTCTTTACTTCCGCCGAAACGGCAATATCCAGCGTTTTGGTCTCATATCCATCCCTTGTAATTCTGAATGAAAACCTTTCTCCCGGCTTGAAGTTTCCTGAAAAGCTGCCCCTACCCACTTCTTCGTTGTTTAAAAAGATTGTAGCATCGCTGGGGGTTGCCGTAATCTGAACTCCCTCAAGGATCTCTTTTAAAGTTACTTCGTAAATCTTCCCCGATCCCTCGGTTACAGTTATATCGAGAGTCTGCTCTTCCCAGCCGTCTTTCCGCACAGTAAAGTGCAGTCGCTCTCCAACAGGAAACTCATCCTTGAAGTTGCCGACCCCGACCTGTCTGCCGTTTAATAAAACTCTCGCATCATTGGGAGTAACAGTTACCCCAATTTCTTCTGTCTTACGCTCAAGAGCTATGTTGTATGTTTTGCCCGAACCAACCTTTACATCTATGTCTAACCTCTTCTCATGGTATCCTTCTCTGCGAATCAAAAAGGAAAGTTTTTCACCAGGTTCAAATTTCTCTGTATAAGTACCTGTGCCTTTAAGCTCTCCGTTAAGAAGAATCTCTGCATCTTCCGGGCTGCTCTTAATCGATATCTCCTCTTTTACTGCCTCCAGCTTTGCCAGTTTAACTCTGTAGAGTTTTTCGGTCTGCTCCGAGGTGGTTATCTCCAATGTATGCGAATCAAACCCCTCGCGAGAAATTTCAAACCGGAGTTCTTCGCCCACAGGATATATTCCCGAATACCTGCCCTTTCCTACAGACTCACCATTGAGTTTGATTTCTGCATTTAAAGGATCGACTTCTAAAGAGACTTTGACCAGTTTTATTACAGGTGCAGCCGCTGCCATTGTTTCCGTTCTCGTTACTGGGATTTCGAGCATCTTGATTTTATCAATTTCCTCTAACTCTTTTGCATTCTCTTCGGATACTGCCTTGGGTAGTTCCACCTTTTTTATCATTTCTTCTATACTTTTTTCTACTACATGCTCAAGTGCAATGAGCCTACCTTTTACTTCTTCCGGTTCTACTGCTTTTGCAATCTCTTCTACCTCTTGCTCTATTACCTTCGCCGCCTCCTCGGTTTCTTTAAGTGTATTCTCATCGATTTCGGTTTCTTGATTTGCGGAGACCACTATAGCTCTCTCTTCGATCTTCTCTATTATTCTTTTAACCTCTTCACCTTTGCCCTTTGCCTTCTCCTTGAGCTCATCCACATCTACATTTGCAGGCAGTACAGCCACTTCCCCTTCCTTTACAGCAATTTCGGTCTTCTCCCCTCTCGTTGATTTCACGCCGAATTCGGTGCCGCGAACACCACACACTGCCGTGGGAGTTTTTACTTTGAAACTTTCACCACCCGCCAGTTTTTTTACCTTTGCCAGCACAGCCCCGGTTGTCATCTCTACCCTCACATTGGCCTCTCCGGGATTAAGAAGAATCTGATCAATTGCAAGTTGTGTATCTTCCTGAACACGTACCACCCCTGTTTGACCAAATTGAATCTCACAATACCCACCTGTATCAACCTTAAGTACATCATCTTTCCGAAGAAGGTCCCCAATCTGAACATGGATCCAGTCATCTCCCTCTTTTACAAAAACATCCCCGGAAAAGAAAGTGATAATAGCCTCTGTATACTCGGGCGCTTTAACCGGTTCAAGATCTTCTGTTTCTGTTATTGTTTCCTCTGAAACTTCCTCTTTAAGTTCCGGAACGGGGGTAACTGCCTCTTTACAGGTTGTAAAAATAAAAATAAATAAAAAAGCGGAAAGAAAAATAA
>QNBH01000334.1 GCA_003645645.1 Spirochaetota bacterium
GAGTTGGGTATTGCTCAGTATTTGTAATAGAGGAGCGCCGAGCCTATCTACAGGCTCTGAAATCCGGTGCAGGGCTTCTCGCAGTCATGAATGAGTAGCCATGGGAACGGCAATTAATTATTTACCGCAGCAATGCTTATACTTTTTACCCGATCCGCACGGGCAAGTTTCACTACGCCCGATCTTTCTATCACCCCTTATGAGGTAGACGTCATTTTGCAACTCGTATCCCGTAGCAGATTTAATGGAAAACTCATCATCTTCAAGGAAGGAGGGTTCAGTGGAAATATCTTCTTCATCCAGGAGTTGCCTGAACCTGTTGGGAAAACGGTAGATAAACCGGTCAGCACGAAAATTCTTTCCTCTTGCCGGCATAATATGCAGAGTCTTAATTATTTGTTGAATAAGTTCTTTCTGTTCATCGGCACTTCCTTAATCAAATATGCTATCGATAGCTTAATCAAGCAACCCGACAATCCTTTCAATCGCACGATTGAAAAAAGGATATTCACTTTCACGATCATAATTTGATCCACCATATCCGCATACGCCCATCCGGAGAGAATAGGTAAGGGGGGATAGGAAGTCTATCCCGCATTCATGTTCTGTAATACACTGTTCAAGAAAAGGGACTCTTCCCGGCTATCGTAGATACAGTTGGTGCAGAAGATAATCGCAGTAATTCCGCATTTGCAGAGCTCTATGGAAGGCATATTACGTTCTGCAAACACGATCTTTCCCTCTCCCTTGGGATGCTATAGGGGTCTCCTTTTCGGACATAAGGCTCTGTGGTATTTTCCACCTCTTTATTTCCCTGCCCATTATATGGAATCGTAAAAATCTATCAACCTTGTAAAGGTCTGTCCACCCCTAATACAATATCCTCATGAAAGCTATCACTTTAGATCCTTCAAAATGCAGGGGATGTCTGCGCTGTGAGCTCATCTGCTCTTTTCATAGAAATGGGCACAGAGCCTTTCAACCTTCTATATCATGGACGAGCGTGATAAAAGATCCCCAAACCGGGAAAATGCGCATGTCCATCGCCGATGCCTGCGACCTATGCGAAGGGGAAGAAACGATTCTGTGTGTCAAATATTGTGCTTTCGGTGCCCGAAGGAAGGGAGGATGATGGAATGAATGCAGGCAGTATTCTACGTGTAGACTTAACTAATAAAAATATCAACATGGAACCGACCGAGAAGTACTCGGAAAGATGGTTGGGCGGACGTGCAGTAAATACATGGATATTGTTGAACGAACTCGATCCAAAAACAGGTTGGAACGACCCCGAAAATCTCCTTATTTTTGGCACTGGCGCACTTGTGGGGACTCTTGCTCCCGGAGCCTGCCGCACCTCCGTTGAGACCAAAAACGCCCTTACAGGGGGGATAGGTTCTGCCAATTTCGGGGGATTCTTCGGTGCAGAACTTAAGTTTGCAGGGTTCGACCATCTGGTGATAAAAGGAAGGTGCGATAGACCCGTCTATCTCTGGATAGACGATGGAGCGGCTGAAATCAGGGATGCCGGCAGGTTCTGGGGTAAAGATACATGGGAGACGGAGAGGCTACTCAGAGAGGAGCTCGGAGATGAGAGGATACGAGTTGCTTCTGTCGGGCCTGCAGGGGAGAATCTGGTTCGATCGGCTTGCATCATCGCTGACAGGAGCAACGCTGCCGGTGGATGTGGCTGTGGTGCTGTTATGGGATCGAAGAATCTCAAGGCCATAGCCGTTCGGGGGAGTCTGGGAGTTTTTGTTAATAATCCGGTTGCCTTTATGAGTGCTGTCGATGAAGAGATGAAGAAAATCGAGCGCTGGCCGCTCATTAATGGAATAAGAGAGAAAGGCTACTACGGGGCTTTGGGTGGAAGGGCGGATTCTCCCACATGGGATCACGGATACAGGCCGGTTAGAAATGGCCAGGATGATTATTGGGATAAAGAAAAGGTTGCTAAAATATCGGAGCAAGAGTTCAGAAAGTATCGGAAAGGAACGAAAGCCTGCTTTGGTTGTCCTGTTTCCTGCAGACCGTGGATACTGATAGAAAATGCAGTAAACCGAATTGAGGGGGAAGGGTGGTGGAACAACTCGGCAAACTCTTACTGCACCAAGACAGACAATACCGATCTGGCGGCTGCCATACAAGCGCACTTCCTGGCAAATAAGCTGGGTTTAGATGGAGACAATGCTGCACAGGCGATTTCCTGGGCTTTCGAGTGTTACGAGAAGGGGATTATAACCAGTAAAGATACGGATGGACTGGAGCTTACCTGGGGGAATCACAGGGCAATGATAGAGATGCTAAAGAAAACAGCCTTCAGGGAAGGTTCAGGAGACCTTCTGGCAGAAGGTGCAATGAATGCAGCCAGAAAAATCGGCAAAGGTTCCCAAAATTTTGTGGTACACGTAAAGGGTCAGGATTCCCTCGACGGTGTTCGCATCAATAAAGGATGGGGATTCGGTGTGGTTCTTTCTCCGGTGGGGGGACGACACTTAAGGGGAAGCCTGAGCGGTTTCTGGGAAAGACCTGGAGTACCGGTTAACTCTTACGATAGAGTGCCGGAAGAGCTTTTCTATCACCAGAAGAAAAAGGCCGTACAGGATATGCTCGGTCTTTGCAGTTATATCTACGGTCAGACTCTGGAGGATTGGGTCTTTCTTTTAAACGGTGCAACCGGACGGAACTTCTCCGAGGAAGAGTTACTGCATAAGGGGCTTCAGGCACAGAACCTTGAAAAAGCCTTCAATACAATTCATGCAGGTTTTACTCGAAAAGATGATTATCCCTGCAGGCGATATTTTTACGAACCGGTTAAATCGGGACCTTTTAAAGGAGAAAGGATAGATCGAGAGAAATGGGAGGCAATGCTCGATAGGTTTTATCAACTAAATGGATGGGATATAAAAACAGGTCTTCAAACCAGAGAAGGGCTTATCGAGCTGGGTCTGGCTGATGTTGCCTCTCTAATTAGAGAGCAAAGGAGTACTTATTTGCTTTAAAGAGACATGATTCCATATAATGATAAACAACGATTCGACAACCTGTTTTTTTCCGGTTTAAGCTGTAAAGCTAAAGAATTAAGGCCGCATCGAAACCGGCATAAAGGTCACCGGGCGGCCAAATTTAAGGGTTACATTTTAACAGGAGGTAAGTATGAAAAAAGTACCGAGTCTTTTTATCATGTTTCTGATCTGATCTTCTATGCTTTTTGCAGCGGGAGAGAAGGAGGAGGTGGTAAAGGTCGCATTTATCGCCCCCTTTACCGGAGGAAATGCGCAGCAGGGGATCAATGGCAGGAACGGTTTCGAGCTTGCCATA
>QNBH01000335.1 GCA_003645645.1 Spirochaetota bacterium
GCTACCACCTCCTCCAGGTCGTCTATATTATAGAGAAAGAGGTTCTCTATATCTCTGACTCCGTCCTCGATATCTCTTGGAACCGAGAGATCGATAAGGAAGCCGGTTCGGTTTTTCCTCTCTTTCATTACTTCTTTCATCAGCGGGGTGGTTATTATTGGGTAAGGGGCGGATGTGGAGGAGAGAATTATATCGCACTTTGCAAGATACTCCCTTAAGTTTTCAAAAGGCACAACCCTTGCTTTATACTTTTTTGCAAGACTTTCCGCACGTCCAAAAGTCCTGTTAGTCACATGGATATTTGTACTGCCCCGTTCTATGAGGCTTTGAAGCACAAGTTCTCCTGTTTCCCCCGCTCCTATAAGCAGGATGGGAGTCGAACCGATTCTTCCAAAAATTTTTCCCGCCAGTTCCACTGCAGCATAGCTGACCGAGGATGCTCCCTCGTTTACCCCGGTTTCAGTCCTCACCTTTTTACCAGCCTCAAATGCCTTGTGAAACAGGCGGTTAAGAACCGTATCGGTATAATTTCTGGTTGAGCTTATTCTGTATGCATCCTTTACCTGGCCAAGAATCTGGTTTTCGCCGAGCACCATGGAATCAAGCCCTGCTGACACCTCAAGAAGGTGCTTAACGGCGTGAGAGTCATAATAGAAGTAGAAGTATTTTTTTATCTCTAAATCAATATTTTTACTTGCAAGAAGAGCTTTCACTATTTTTTCGGCGTTGTGATCGTCTCCAGGAAGATTAAAACAGACTTCCGTCCTGTTACAGGTAGAAAGAAGTACAGCCTCCTTTACTCCAGTCTCTGATGTAAGCCTTTCCAGGAAGAGAACGATTTCTTCCTCGTTGAAGGATAACTTCTCTCTTACCTCTACCGGAGCCGATTTGTGATTTATTCCAGTAATTCCTATCATCTGACTTCGATTTTTCGAAAGATTTTTTCAATTTCAGGGTCAATTATCCGGCTAAAATATAACTGTTTATCCTTGTAATTCCGATACTCTGCTATTATCTCTCTGCGTAGCACTGCAAGCCTTTCAATATCTAAGGCTATTTCCGGATAGAACTTCTCCTCAAGGTAGACTCTCAATTTTTTAGCAAAGTAGGGGAGAACTCCCGAAGTCGATATGGCTATGCAGAGATCGCCTCGTCTTAGCACAGAAGGTACATAGAAACTGGAATGCTCCGGGGAATCTACAATATTGACAGGGATCCCCCTCTCCTCCGCCTCCTTATAAACTGAAGCGTTGGTATCTCTGCAATTCGTCGCAGCTATAACCAGGAAAGCCCCTTCAAGATCACCCTGCCGGTACTCTCTTTTTAAAAAGGCAATCTCTTTCTCACAACCGAGTAACTCCATTCCCTCGCTTACTTCCGGTGCAATAACCTTTACAACAGCACCCGAGTCCACCAGAGCTCTTACCTTTCTTTCTGCTACCCGACCTCCTCCAATTACAGTGCAGGATTTCCCTTCCAAATTTAAAAAGACAGGATAAAGTTTCATACAAGGACCACCTAGAATCTATGAAATGTTGGAAAAGCCAAATTTACAACAAAAAAAGAAAAAAGTAAAAGTAAAAAACCGAATATCGATGCATAGGCCATCCTCTTACCGTTCCACCTTTTCAACACCCACATAACAAGGCTTATCGAATAGAGAAACCACAGCACAAGAGAAAGAAATATTTTGGGATCTGTAAAGGGTACCCTGTCCCAGACTACCAGTGTAAGCCTTATACCACTGACCAGCCCCAGGGTAAGACAAACTACTCCCACAAAAAGACTTGCTATATTCATCTTTTCTAGTACAAGGAGCGGCGGCAATTTATCGAAAAGAATATGAAACTCCCTTTTCTTTATCTCCTTAAAGAGGGGAAGATACATCACACCCAGAATCATGGAGTATATAAAAAAGGAATATGCGGTAACAGTAGCCAGAGTATGAAAACCGAACAGTGGCATATCGAAAACTCTGCTATCCATGCTGGATATGATTACTGAAAGCTCGCTTCCCGCAGCAGAGACTGCCTGGAATAAAAATATTAAGGGAAAAACAAAAAAACCGAGGGAGTCCTCTTTTAATCTGAACTCAAGAATAACATACACAATGGCGAGCACCAGAGCCATTACACTCATCGCATCAAAGAGAGAGGTGAGAGGCAATTTCACCTCCAGGATACTCGAATATATTATAAGAAATATATGAAAAGCCAGAATAAAGGCTATTAAAATATGTGATAAAATAATAAAAAACCTTTTTCTGGTATAAAAGACAATACCGTAAGAGATAGCAATTACAAGATAGATAGTTCCTGCTGTAGCTTTTAGAATAAAAAAATTATCGATCATAGTGTTGCTTTATATAACAATCGTAAAGCTTTCGAATTTTATCAAGGATTCGAAAATGTTACAAGGTGGATAATGTTTGGTGCTTTCAAGATGCTACACTGCCTGTTAATTTTATGAATAAAAGACAAGACTGTATGTGTAGCCGGCATACTGGTAAAGAGTGTAAAAATCGAGAATATGTCCATAATGCTAAAGTATTCCTGCAATCGGATCCAGTTATGAAGGGATTTTGAATTACAGTCCGTTTCTCGTGCTTGCCGGCCCTGGGATCATTATACCTGCCGATTCACACTTTTCTGGCACTACAGGCGGTAAAATGCCCGGTTTTAGCCCTTAACGGATCGCTCGATGTGCAGGTTCCCGCTGATATAAATCTAAAAGCAATCGAGGATGCACTGCGCTTGGGCGGTAATGAACGGATTACCATCCAACGGCTTCCAGGACTTAATCATCTATTCCAGCATGCTGAGAGCGGGCTGGTGGAAGAGTATGCAAGGATTGAAGAGACATTTGCGCCGGAGGTGATGGAAATTATAGTGCGGTTGATAAAAGAAACTACAGGGTAATCAGCCTCTGGCTGCATATTGTAATGCTGCCTCCTCTACTTCGGTGTTCCGAGAGGCGAAAGGTGTAATACAGCAGCGCCTTCTGGCTTTTCCATTGCTCCAGTGATTATTACGGTTAGCAATTAAGCAAACTCCACTGATTCGATACATCTCCAATATCTGGCTCTTACATGTAAAACAGGCTAATCCCATCCCCATCGATCTGCCCATATTCTTCTACCACGGGAAGAGGAAGTGGAAGAGAGTACACTTAAGCCACTATTCGTCGGGATATATAAGACTCTTTAGCAGGTTTATTCCTTAAGTTTTAGTATCTTTTGGTTGACTTCTCATAGTTCTCCGATGAGGAGATTAAACC
>QNBH01000336.1 GCA_003645645.1 Spirochaetota bacterium
ATTATCAGGAAATACTCTGGATGGGATTGAATCCCTTAAAAAAGAAAAGCTTCTTCCTACCGAAGTATGCCACGGTCTTATAGAAGATTACCTTTATCTCAGGAGGATCGAACATTTTCTTCAAATTTTTGAAAACCTCAAGACCCATACTTTGCCAACAGGAGATAAAGAGCTGGAGGCTCTCTCCCGAAGAATTGAAGGACCTGACATATCCCCCCAAGACTTCCTTAAAAAAATTAATGAAACCAGAGAAAGGGTAAAGAAATATTTTGACAGGTGGCTTTATTAAGCCTTCCCATCTTCCTCGAATCGTGCGATTATCTCCGGAAACTCGTAGTAAATAATACCATCATCGCCTACTTCCATGCGTACCCGCATTCCGTCGATCATCTTTTCTATAATAGATTCGGCTTCCTTCATTGAAAGCCCTGTTTCGATAACTATATCCGAAAGAGTTATTCTCCCTCTGCGTTTGTAGGCTAATTTGAAAATTTGAAATTCGACCTCCCGTTCTTTTTTTGTAGAAAAGACGGAATAGACATCCTCCAATTCTCTGTTGTTTCTATCCAGGTAATAATCGGTTCTATAATAGTCGTCGTCAAATCTTCTTGAAAAATTGTGAAACAGATAACGAAGAAGCTTTACGCCGAGTGCCACAAATAAAACGGGCAGTATCCATGTAAATATGCCAAAGGGAAACCAGAAAAAACCCAACACCATGCCTCCTTCCGGACTTCGAAGCCCCGACTGCTTTAAATATCTCTCTATAACAATTATACACAAGTGAGGAGATAAATTCAAATAGTATTGACCAAATATTTACATAACTGTAAAAAATTATATGGCAAAATATACCCGCCAGCACTGTCTGTCCATTCAGAATAGAAGAATCACATACTTCCTTATAAGGCGTAAGAATCAAAGATATATCAATATAAGAGTCTCCTTGAAAGGAGAATTGATCGTTTCCGCTCCCCTTTCCACGGGAATTGCAGAGATAAATGAAACTCTTCGGGAGAGGCATCTCTGGATCTTTAAGAATATCGATAGATTCGAAATTCTCCGAAAAAACAAGGATCCTCTGAGGCGTCTTCTTCTACAGGGTATAGAACATGAAGTTAGGGTAATTTCTGATTGTTCGGAGAAAACACCACAGGGAAAGATTTTGCATGATATAGAAAACAAAACTGTAAACATATACTGTGATTTCAAAGATAAGGAGAAACCGCTCTTAATCCTTAAGAGATGGCTCAGGGAAAAAGCAAAGAAATTGGCGCCACAAAAACTTCACCACACTTCGAAAAGAATTGGCATTCCCTTCTCTCGGATTACAATCAGAGACCAGAAAACCAGGTGGGGAAGCTCTTCCGGCCGCGGAACCATATCGCTAAACTGGCGTATTGTGCTTTTACCGGAGGAAGTACAGGAATACCTTATTATACACGAACTTCTACATCAGAGACATCACAATCACTCATCTCTTTTCTGGAAAGATGTGGCATTATTCTCGCCGGATTACAGAACTCTTGACAGATGGCTTAAACAGAACTCCTACCTTATGGGGCTCTTCAGATGAATCTAAGTATCGAAGACTTAAGCCCTTGCGCAGCCTTTTAAACCTGAATTGGAGCTGATAGTCCTCGCTACGCTTCCCCTCCAGCTTAGGTTCGGATTTATATAATTTCTACGGAAAACCCCATTAGATTATTGATAGCTTTCTCGATTCGTCTCTCTTCCGCCTGTATTTGATTTCTGACCTCTATTATCTCTTTATTCACCCGATCCAGACAGAGATTCCCGCTCATGCCTGTGGATGTTCTCTTTTTTATTGCCTCAGCAGGATCCAGCCTTTCCAGCTCTCCAAGACTCTTACCTACCTTTCGATAGGCATCACGGAAACTTGAGCCCTTCTGCACAAGTTCAAAGGCGGCATCTGCGGCATAAATTTCGGGAGTAAAGGCTTCTCTGCATCTATCTTCATTCACAGCAATATTATCTACCGAGATTTTCATAATATGGGCTATTGCCTTTCCCATTTTAAGCCCTTTCAGAAAGGGGGCTTTGGTTTCCTGAAAATCCCTGTTATAGCCGGACGGGAGAGAGCGAATAATCCCCTTTACGCGGGTTGCATAAGAGTGCAAGGTTACCGATTTTGCCCGCACAAGTTCCAAAACATCGGGATTCTTTTTCTGAGGCATAATGCTTGAACCGGTGCACAGCCGGGTATCAAGCTCGAAATATCCGAACTCCGGTAACGAAAATAGTATTATGTCCTGAGCCAACTTGCTGGCTGTTAAGCCAATCTGGTCCAGGGCATCCAGAATAATCGACTCTATTTTGCCCCGTGAATTGTTTACGTAAAGCACATTGGATTGTAGCTTCCCGAAGCCCAATAACCCGGATACCATTTCCCTGTTTATTGGCAAAGGAACCCCATAGCTTGCTGCCGAACCCAGGGGACACTGATTGTTCAGCTCGTAAGCTGTTCTTATAAGCATTAAATCGTCAAGGAGCTCTTCTGCAAAGGAACCCGCCCATAACCCCAGTGATGAAGGCATTGCAGGCTGCATATGCGTTCTGCCGGGGACTGGTACCAATTTATGCTCATTGGCAAACCGGACTAAACTCTCTGATAGATCAACAACTGCATTCTGTATTTTAAGAAGAGCTGCTCTTCCGTAGATTCTTAAAGCGGCGATAACCTGATCGTTTCTGGAACGGGCGGTATGGATCTTTTTACCGGTCTCTCCTGTTTCATGTGCAAGTTGATTTTCTATGGCTGTATGACAGTCCTCGTCGAAAGGGGGTATTTCAAACTTACCCATCTCATGAGCCTTAATAATGCCGACGAGACTACTCTTTATTTTATGTAGTTCTTCTTCTGTCAGTATTCCGATTGACGCAAGCATTACCGCATGAGCCATGCTCGCAACACAATCGGCAGGAACGAGATCTCTGTCCAGAATATAGTCTTCTCCTACAGTAAAAGCTTCGACTCTGGAATCAAGATGATCTCCCTTTTCCCACAGTTTTGACATAAAGGACTCCCTCCAAACAGCTTACCCTAACCGGAGAAAGCTCTGTCTGTCAATGTAGATTTTTAAGGGGAGGCTTTGGCACGGGTTGGCCGGATTGGCCGCCCGCAACATGTTCTTTAGCCTGTTAAGTGGACTTTAAAGAGGAGGCAATGCCGCTTCTCAGTTTGCCTCCGGTTCTGCTGTAAAGGTAAGCTTCTCTTCATCCCCGGTCCTTGTAACCAGAATCTTATCC
>QNBH01000337.1 GCA_003645645.1 Spirochaetota bacterium
CTTTAGTAGTAAATATTACCAATAAAATGTTGAATATCACAAGTCTTTTTATTGCGCAAAATATGTAACCTTCTTTTTTTTACCGGATCTTCCTGCCCTCTCGCTTTGTGCAGATATAGGATATAGCCTGACTCCCATGAATACACAGAGAGAAATACTTTTGCCAATGTCCAATCTCTTTTGTCTCTGCAGGACTGGGTACAGGTCTAAACTTCCGTCTCTTTCCCTGGCTATTCCTGCACTTTTTTGGTAAAGGCGGATTTTTCTACGCCTTTTTACACATACGATGCAAGCATGAACGATGTAAACCCATGGATATTAGGCGGTGGAGCGATTTCTTTCAGGCTTTTTCCGGCAATGAGCCTGGGGATCGAGGACTCTTACCATAATTTCCTTGGACTTTACAACGATGTGCAACTGACCATGGGGATGAATTTTTATATTAAAGGGCGTGAAAGTAAACGCGGTCCGGCAAAAGAAAAGGTGGAACCGGAATATCCAGCCAGACCTCAGCCTCTGCAAGGAGAAGCTCAGGCGGAGGCGAAAGGAGAACTCAAGCTTGTAAAACTTAAGTTTGACAGTATATTTCCCGTCTTTTTCAAGTACTACGATACCCATCCTATAGGCGAGGCGGTTTTAAAAAACGAAGGAGATGTGGCGACTGAGGATATTGAAGTTACTTTGCTCGTAAAACAGTACATGGATAATCCCAAACACTCGGAAGCTCCTGAACGGATCGAGCCCGGAGAAAAAGAAGAGATCGATCTCTACGGACTCTTTAACAACAATGTGTTTGGCATATCCGAAGGGACAAAGGTCTCCACCCTTATTGTGATAGAATATTCCATGAAGGGAAGGAGCTTTACAGAAGAGCATATAGAGACGATAAGGCTTAACAACCGTAACGCGATAACCTGGGACGACGATCGAAAGGCTGTAGCCTTTGTTACTTCCAAGGACCCTGCAGTTATGCGGTTTGCTAAAAACAAGGTAGACTCTATCGTGCAGACCTCAGACGACGGGTACATGTTCGCATGCACCATCGAAGAGGAAAGCATCTGGCTTATCAAAACCAATCAAAACGGAGAGTAATCAGGGGTAGTTGCCGCTTAAATGTAGTAGATGTACCCGCGGCTATATTATTTTAAATTATAGACATGTTGACAGCCATGAGGAGTTAAACCCGGAATAGCCGAAGGTGATTGGGAGATGATTCGGAAGTACATCTATGGAGGCCGTGGCGAGCGCATGGTTGGTTTACCAACACTATTGGTTCTTGCAGAAGAAAGGGATTATCGGGATATCGCTAAATCCATTCTGTGCGATTCAGGCGTTATAACCTCTTCCCTTCGTGCTCCTGTATTGCCCTGTACACACGTTCCGGTGTTGCCGGTAGCTGGGTGATTCGGAATCCCAGGGCATCTCTTATGGCATTGGCAATGGCCGGGGATGCTGCGGTTATGGCCGGCTCTCCTATCCCCTTTGCACCGAAAGGACCTTTCCCGGACTTCGATTCCAGAACAATGGTTTTAATGTCCGGTACATCCTTAGAGGTGGGGATGAGGTATTCGGTTAGGCTCCAGGTAACAGGGATACCCTTCTCTTCTATGTAATCTTCCATAAGGGCAAAGCCCATCCCCTGGGCTGCTCCTCCTTCGATCTGCCCCTCAACCCGCATGGGGTTTATGGCTTTACCAACATCATGTGCTGCAGCGTATTTAAGCACATTTACCTTTCCTGTTTCCGTATCGACTTCCACTTCTGCTGCCTGTGCGCTGAATGTGAAATCGCCGAATACGGGGTCTTTTATAACATCGGTTGTAACCGGATCTGTAAATGGTGCCTTAAAGGTAGCCAGACTCTGGGGTATCTTCCCCTCGCTTGCACACTGCTTTATTACCTCTTTAAGAGAAATCCCTTTATCAGAAGAGCCATCCTTAAAAATCATCTTATCTTTAAGCCGAAGCTTTTTAGGGCTTACTTTAAGCATCTCGGAGGCTTTCTCCAGGATGATGTCCCTTACATTTTCACTTGCCATTTTAACGGCATTACCGGACATGTACAGGGCGCGAGTGGCAGTAACCGTTCCGGCCAGAGGGGTTACCTGGGAATCCGTAGAGATAACATGCACTTCATCTGTTTTTAACCCAAGGATTTCCGCAGCAATTTCCCTTAGAGATTCTCTCTGGCCTCCTCCGAGGTCGGGAATCCCGCTTCGCACCACCGCACTTCCGTCCAGCTCCAGGCTAACCCAGGCATTGGAAGTATCGTGAAGGTAGGTCATACGGCCATAAGACTGCCAGGAACATGCAAAAGAGCGTCCTATTTTTTTTGTCTTTGTTCCATTGCTCCTCTCTCCGAGTGCATCGAGAGCCTTCCTGGCAGCCTCTTCAAGCCAGACCTCCGACGTAATCTTCTGATAGTTGGCCGTCTCGCTTCCCTTCTTTAAGAAGTTTTTCTTACGAAACTCCAGGGGGTCCATATTCAGCTTTCGAGCCAGTTCGTCCATTTGCGATTCGTATGCAAAGGCTACCTGCATGGCTCCGAATCCACGGAATGCGCTGGTCATGATATTGTTTGTAAGTACCGAATATAGATCGGCCTTTACATTGGGAATAAAATAGGGGCCTGTACAATGGACCGTAGAGTAGAGAAGCACCCAGGGACTGAGATAGACATAAGCACCTGCATCAGAGATGATTTCCGCCTCCATGGCTACAAGCTTTCCGTCTCTGGTGGCTCCGGTCTTGTATTTCATTATATAGGGATGTCTCTTCTGCCTTCCGTAACCCATCTCCTCACGGGTGAATGTAAGTTTTACCGGACGGCCCGTCTTCCAGGTTAACAAACCCAGAAACACCTCCACTGTAATATCTTCCTTACCTCCGAAGCCACCACCTATCAAGGTTCCAATCATCCTTACGCGGCTCTCCGGTATACCCAGCACACCGGCAACATCACGGTAGTGTTCGATAACCTGGCAGGCACTGCGAATGTTGATTACCCCCATATCGTCCATCCAGCTTACTCCCGACTCTGGTTCAATATGGGCATGTTCCTGTCTTGGTGTTCGATAGGTGTTTTCTACTATTACATCTGCCTTCTTGAAGCCGGCCTCTACATCACCCTTTCGAAGCTTCCAGTTGGCTATGACATTGTTATCACCATGAATTTTAGGAGAATCCGGCTTCATTGCCTCTATGGGATCGAAGACCCCGGGAAGGTCTTCATACTCTATTTCTATCAA
>QNBH01000338.1 GCA_003645645.1 Spirochaetota bacterium
ATCTGTCTGTCTTTATAGTACAGAACATCGATCGCCTTGGCGGGACAGGAGGCGGCACAGGTACCACAGCCCTGACAGGATGCAGGGTCGATGAAGGTGCTATCGTTTTCGTTTATACGGGGTACGCCGTAAGGGCAGACCCGGACGCAGGTAAGACACACTGCGCATCTCTCTTCATCAACAACGGCCACCGTTCCGCTTATCTTGAGCCTGTCCCTGCTCAGGATGGTGGCAGACCGCGAAGCTGCACCCCTGGCCTGCACGAGACTTTCCATTAATAGTTTAGGTGAATGGGCCAATCCGGCCATGAACATCCCTTCGTTGGCAAAATCCAGAGGCCTCAATTTAATGCGGGCTTCCAGCAGGAATCCGTCTTCATTCCCGGGAACCTTAAGCTTTTGCAGAAGTTTCTTCCTGTTCTCATCTATTCGTATACCGGCGCTTAAAATAAGCCGGTCTGCGGGAAGTTCAACGGTATCTCCAAGTGTTATGTCAAATACAGAGACTGTTAGCCGGTTCCCTGCCTCTTTTACTTCCGGTTTCTTCTCCACATCGTACCGGATAAAGGTTACCCCCTTTTCTCTTGCCTGCAGGTAGAAAAGCTCGTTAAAGCCGTAGGTTCTTATGTCCCTGTAAAGAACGTATATGTTGACATCGGGGTTAAGCTCCTTTATTTTTAAAGAGTTTTTTATTGGCTCCTGACAGCACAATCTGGAGCAGTAGTTGAAGGGCTCTTCCCCGGAGCCTACACACTGGATCATTACTACAGATTTTAATTCTTTTACCACATGGGGATTTTCAACATGCAGTTGTTCCAGCTCCAGTTGAGTCGTAACATGCCTGCTGCTACCGTAAAGGTACTCCTCCGGCAGGTACTCTTCGGCGCCGGTTGCAAAGATAACCGTTCCGTGCTCTATTAAGCGCTCCTCACCGCCTGTACGGATCAGGGTTTTAAAATCTCCAACGTGGCCGCTGAAATCGAGCACTTCCGAGTTTTTAAATATCTCTATAAGGGGATGGTTTTCTACCTTCTGAATGAGGTTCTCGAGGAAGGGTGATGTATCGGTACCGTCCAGTAGATATTTTACCTTTCTTAAGTTTCCGCCGAATTGATCCGATTTTTCGAGGAGGTAGGCGTGAAAGCCCTGTTCTGCCAGGGAAAGCGCCGCGGTTATACCCGAAGCGCCTCCTCCTATAACAAGGGTACTTCTGTTGATCTCGTACTCTTTCTCCTTAAGCGGTTCCAGGGTGGATGTCCGTTCCACTGCCATTGCAAGCAAATCCTTCGCCTTTTCCAGGGCGAGGTCGGGAGTATCGGCGTGAACCCAGGAACACTGATCCCTTATATTGCCCATCTCGAAGAGGTATTTGTTAAGTCCTGCCTCTCTGATCATATCCTGGAAGAGAGACTCGTGGGTTCTCGGAGTGCACGAGGATACCACAACACGGTTAATCCCCTTCTCTTTAATTGTCTCAACAATTGCCCTCTGGGTATCTGTAGAACAGGTGTAGAGGTTCCGTTCCGTATGGACAACACGGGGAAGCCGGGATGCGAAGTTTGTAAGTTCTTCCACATCGATTACGCGGGCAATATTGGTACCGCAGTGACATACGAATACGCCGATCCCCGGCTGCTCACTGTCCGTGCTCAGTTCCGGAGGACAGCTTTTCTCTGTTACACGCGCTCCCCGGGCTTCGCTTAAGAGCTCACCTGCCAGTGCTGCAGCCGAGCTCGCCTGGGTGACTGATTCCGGTATATCCTTCGGTGCTCCGCCTGCACCGCAAATAAAGACCCCCTTTCTGTTCGTCTCCAACGGAAGGAGCGGAGCACTCGCGCAAAAACCGTAGCGGTTGGTCTTTAAGCCCAGACGCTTAAAGAGATCGGCCGACGAGTGGGAGGGCACCATGCCTACCGAGAGGACTACAAGATCGAAGATCTCTTCTGCAATTCGATTTTCATTGTCGATGTATTTTACAATGAGGTCCTTCGACTGATTAAGCTGTTTTACCGATGAAACTATACACTTTATATAGTGAACACCAAGCTCATTTTTTGCCCGATCGTAATACTGCTCGAACCCCTTTCCAAATGCCCTGATATCGTTACAGAATATGAAGGTCTCTGTGTGCTCGCCGCTGTGCTCCTTTGTAACTATTGCCTGTTTTGTTGCATACATACAGCACACGGAAGAGCAGTATTCGTTTCCGCATAATTTGTCCCTCGAGCCTACACACTGTATCCATGCGATACGCTTCGGCTCGCAGGCATAGTAGCACTGAAAGCACTCCGAACAGATTCCACAGTTAAGGCATCTTCTGGCCTCATTTACTGCTTCTTCTGCGCTCAAGGTTTTAAGCATCTCTGTAAAATTATCTCTTCGTTCTTCCGGAGGAGTCCGTCTTTCCTTTGCTCTCGGGATGGTTTCTACGATTTTCTCAGTCTTTTGTGCCGTCTCTCTATCTTTCTCCCTGCCTGCGTGGAGATCTTTCTCGTGGATAAACCGATCTATGGATATGGCTGCTTCATCACCGAAGCCCACCGCTTCTACAACGGATGAACGGATTTTGATGGCATCTCCACCTGCAAAGACCCCTTTAGTACTGGTCTCGAGGGTGGTATCATCAACTTTAATCGTTCCGGAGTCGCTGAGTTCCAATCCCAGGTTCTCTACAACCTTTCGATCTATAGCCTGCCCTATGGCGAATATAACGGTATCTGCAGGGATTTCCTCCTCAACAGAGTCATCGAACTTCGGATTGAACCGACCCGATTCATCCACTACACTGACACATCGACGCACCAGAAGCCCTTCTACCCTTTCCTTTCCGTTGATCTTGACAGGACCTCTGGAATTAATACTCTCTACTCCCTCCTGCAGAGCATCTTCTATTTCCCACTCATGGGCAGGCATACTGCTGCGATACTCCAGGCAGACAAGCTTTACTTTCCGGGCACCTGTTCTACTTGCCGTAATGGCGACATCTATGGCAACATTTCCGCCGCGTATGACTAAAACCTCTCTACCGATTTCAACCGGCTCTCCCACGTTGACATGGTGGAGAAAGCCAAGGCCGTTAAGAACTCCGGGAAGCTTGGAGCCTTCAATTTTAAGAGTCCTTCCTATTTGAAGCCCTGTGGCAATAAAGACGGCCTCGTAACCCTGCTTTTTTATTTCATCGAGGCTTATCTCTTCTCCCACCTTCGTGTTGAGCTTGAGCTCTATCCC
>QNBH01000339.1 GCA_003645645.1 Spirochaetota bacterium
GACCGTAACCGTGTACAAAGAATCTACCCCCACGGTTGCCTTTACCTACAGGCCGGGGCCGAAGGTGCCGGAAGGCTTTGTGCTGGTTAGGGCGGGCAGTTTCCGGATGGGCTCGAATAACGGGGATTCGGATGAGCGTCCGGTACACACTGTGCGGATAACCAGGGACTTTTATATGAGCAAGTATGAGGTGACGCAGAAGCAGTGGCGTGAGGGTATGGGGAACAATCCCTCCAGGTTTAAAGGAGCTAATCGACCGGTAGAAAATGTCTCCTGGTACGATGTGGTTGAGTTCTGCAACCGGCTCTCCCGGAAGGAAGGACTTACTCCGGCGTATACAATAAGCGGTAAGGATGTAACCTGGAACCGTTCTGCCGACGGCTATCGGCTTCCCACCGAGGTGGAATGGGAGTATGCAGCCCGTGGGGGGAACAAAAGCAGGGGCTACAGGTTTTCCGGGAGCGACGATCCGAAGGAGGTTGCCTGGTACAGTGCTAACTCAGGGGAAAAGACCCATCCTGTTGGGCAGAAAAAGCCCAATGAGCTGGGAATATACGACATGAGCGGGAATGTATGGGAGTGGGTTTGGGACTGGTACGATAGCGATCACTACTCCTCATCACCTGCAAGCGATCCCACAGGCCCTTATACGGGCTCGCTCCGGGTGTTACGGGGCGGTAGCTGGCGCAGTGATGCTCGCGATCTTCGTTCTGCCAATCGCAGCAGCGGCGGCCCGTCCGTCAGTCTCATCAACCTTGGTTTCCGCATTGTGAGGACAAAGTAAGATTTTACATTTTTACCTTGTGGAGTGGGTTGCCGGGCGCACCCGGCTGAAGAGTAAAGCGAAGCCGGTTCTGGTACGCCCGGCAACCAATTATTGCTTCAAACAATGCCTTTTAAGATAATAACGGTACCCTTCGACAGGGAAAAAGAGGCATCCTTCGAAGATGAGATAAACAAGTTCTGCCTTAACAAGAAGATAAACCACTACAGGGTGGAGTTTTTTATGAACAACGGAAAGGCTTAGGGAATGGCGGGAGGGCGGAACGGAAGAGGTGGAGGGGCATATATATAAGGCAATCTTTGTGCATACTGCCGAATAAGTGTTTTCCCTCCTGGGATTGGTAGGTCTTACCAGGAACACAGGCCGAAGATGCAGGGAAGAGTATATTCCTAAGCCCAAGCCAGACAATTATTCGATAAAGAAGAAACTACTCCTTGAGCCTTTCCACCTCTTCTCTGGAAAGCCCGGTTATCTCGCAGATCTCCTCTACAGGATAGCCCTTGGAAAGCATTTTCCTTACTGTCTGACGCCTGTTTTCCTCTATTCCTTTTACTATTCCTTGTTTCTTCCCCTCTTCCCGTATTCTCTCATCGTGCTCTTTTAGTTTTGTTAAAAACATGCTCTTTACCTCCATAAGCGAGTTGATCTTCTGCATAACAGGCTTTCTCTTCTCAGAATCCCTCGTGGCCAGAAAGTCGTTAAGCCAGTTGGCAAGAATCTGAACCGCCTCAAGTTCTTCCTCCTTGATTATAGAGAAAAACGTATCGATCTCCCGCTCAAGCTCTTCCGGTGAGGAGTTCTCCGCATAAAAGACCGCAGAAAGTGCATTCTTTACCCTCACCAGTGTTGACTTCGGAATCTCATTCTCTATCACAGGATAATAGTGGAACGATGGAATATACTTCTCAGGGATCGTTGTTTCAATGAGCTCTGCAATATTGCCGGGCACTGTCCAGCTTCTGTCGCCGTTGTACAGCAGGAGTGGGAACACAGGAGGGAGCTTGCTCGATTCTGTTTTTCCATGAAAGGATTGGTAGAACTCGGTGATGTAGCGTAGAAACCGCAGGGGCATCGTATGATCGACTGTAGACTGGAACTCCAGGAGGAGAAACAGGTACAGTGCAGAGCCCTGAAAGTCGATCTTCCAGATGATATCGGATTCTCTCTCGCGGAACTCTTCGGTGACGAAACTCTTGTCGATGCGTTGAAGGGAGTTGAAATCAAGACGACGTACGAACCTCTCGTGAACGAAGGACTGGAGAAGTCTCTGGACGAACAGAGGATGGGAGAAAAGATACTTGTAGCGAATATCATGCTCGCTTCTCACAGAGAAATAATACCAGAAAATGGAGGAATCGGGCAAGCGTAGCAGAAGAAGAGCGCACAGCCTTTGTCAGCTTTGCACGGAGGCAGAATGGGAGTATACAGCTTCAGGTTTTTACCAGATTTTTGTTGACTTCCTGTTAGTAATGGCTTATAAATTTTATTATGCTATTTATATTCGAGATTTTGTTTTTTTACCTAAATTTTTATACGCAAAAAAACAAAATCAACTTTAGCCAATAGGACATTGCAATAAACATTAAGTTGCGATCGTAGATTGCGATATGCTATTAAAATTTTAATTGAACCATGGACCAGCAGAATAAGAAATATGATAAACTGTTCAATATAGTTGCAGAACCTTTTGAAAGAAGAATTTATCTTACTACAGGGATCCGTTTATCCATCAATTTCAATAATACTGAAGTTCGTGATATTAAGGAGGGAGGTGAATGTTAATCGAGTATATTCAGGAAGCATTGAAAAAGACAGAATAAAAAATTGGAAAATGGAACATGGTTTGCAGAAATTCCAGGATTTCCTGGGGTTTGGTCCAATGGAATATCAGTTGAAGAGTGTCTAGTGCGTGATGTACTTTATTTCAAGAAAGGAATTAATAGGGAAGTTCAGATCGCTTGGATTTTCGGGTCCTTTTTCAGATGGTTCTACGCACTTTCCCGTGGGGTTTAACAAGAACCGTCTGCTGTATCATCCAGAAATTTTTATTGATTTTTCCCCATGCCATGGCAGAATAAAATAACAGGTAGTTTCGGATAACGGTACACCTGGTTACGCTCCTTAAAAAAGGAGGTTAGTTCGTGCGAATCTCCCGTTTTCTTTCCAGTGGACATTCTGAGGAGAGCCATTTTTTAAGGACTTTAAGACCGCTTAAGAGCGCCATAGCAGAGAGCGATTACTTCGAGCTTTTCGCGCAGGATGCGCTGGAAAATCTGGACTCCTCTTTCAAGGAGGTATACGGCGGGCTTTTCGGTGCAGAGGGGCTGGAGGCTCTGCTTAAGGGGAGGTATTTCGAGGACGGAAATTCGATAAAGGTTACCCTGAAGGTTATAAGCTTCCAGACCGGGCACCTGGTGGGAAGGGGGGAGGC
>QNBH01000340.1 GCA_003645645.1 Spirochaetota bacterium
CAACACATCCCCCTTCTTCCCAGAAAATGCAATCATAGTTGCTCTTCTCTTTAAGACTTATTCTTTTTATTCCGTTTATTGTTACTTCTCTACAGTACTTTCTAAGGAAATCTATTTCAGGCAAGCCTGTTATTTTACACAGGTTTTTTAAGTCCTGATTAAAAAGGAACACATACCCGGGGCTATACCTGCAGCAACTGGAACATCTTCTACACTCAAACTTAAGACCCTCACTGTAAAATGTTTTGCCCATCTACCTGTCCACCTGATTTAAAAAAGAGGGTTGTAGAAATTTTAAATGGGGAGAGTAGGATTCGAACCTACGAAGGCGAACGCCAACAGATTTACAGTCTGCCCCCTTTGGCCACTCGGGAATCTCCCCATGTTGAATTACATAAATTATCATACCATATTATTAACTGTCAAGCCACCTCGCGGATTCGAACCGCGGACCCCGAGATTACAAGTCACGTGCTCTGGCCAACTGAGCTAAGGTGGCATACCCAATCGAAAAAATATTAAAAGAAAGGAGGAAAGTCAACTGCTTTAAAACTGTCTTTCCCACTCAGTGTAAGTACTTCGGTTTTTTTTCCAAAAACAGCTACAGTATGTTCAAATTGAGCACTTAAAGAGCCGTCTTTTGTTACCATTGTCCATCCATCTTTAAGAATTCTTGTTTCTGCTTTACCAAGACAAACTACAGGCTCTATTGTAAAAACCATGCCCGGCACTACAGGTATTCCTGTTCCAGGTTCGCCAAAATGGAATACCACCGGATCTTCATGCATATTTAGACCTATTCCATGTCCTGCGAAATCCTTAAGGATATTACACCCGTATTTTCGAACTCTTCGCTCTACTGCATAACCTATGTCTCCCATCCTGTTCCCTGCGATGGATGCTCCGATACCTGCCATGGTTGCCTGCCATGATGCCTTTATAAGTTTCATTGCATTTTCATTGACCTCTCCTACAACAAAAGTCCAGGCACCATCACAATGCCATCCGTCTATTCCAAGAGTAACATCCACCGTTACAATATCATATTTCTTGAGCTTGTACTTATTGGGCACACCATGCGCAACGACCTGATTTACCGAAATACAAACACTTCCGGGGAATCCTTTATACCCTTTAAGTGCAGAAACGGCTCCATGTTCTTTTAGAAAGTTCTCGCAGAATGCATCGATTTCGCGTGTAGTTACTCCAGGAAGCATTAGCCTTTTTAAGTTTCGGAACAACTCCTCTACAATTACACATGCCCTTCTCTGGATAGCAATCTCAAAGGAAGTTTTAAGTTGAATATTCTCTCTCACATTAAGTACAACTCAGTCTAAAATAAATCTGAACGTAGTTTTTCCGCCCCCTTAAGGTATACCGGAATGGGTTTTTTATCCTTTCGACCCCTGTAAGTTATAAGAATCCTCAACATGCCTTCAACAGACCCATGATAATACGGTTCCTGCGTACATAGTAGTGGTATCTCTTTGAATCCCCTTGTCCTTAAGGCTGTGGCAGGATTAATTGCGGTAATATCTCTAGTTTGGGTAAAAATAATGCTTATAATTTCATTTTCTTTTATATGATTTACTTCAACAATATTTTCTACAAGTTCCAAAGTCGCTTCTGTTATTGCTCTCTTTGTATTTTCTCTTATCTTAATTGCACCTCTTACCGCAGTTACCATGAGAACGAATATAACAGATACAGAAGATAGGGGTCAATCGGCGGTTTTGCCTTCATGTAAGCTTCATCAGCTTCTTAAATCAGGTGGTTTTTAAAAAGAATCCGTTAGCAAAAGAAAACACTTGTGTTTTGCTTCATTACAGCGATAGAATAAAACTGGCAAGAAAAAATAAAAAAACACCTAATAAAAATCCTCCTAAAGAGATAATTAATCTAAAAAAATGCAGTCTCTTTGAACGTACAGTAAAGTAAAGTATCATACAGGCATAGTATCCGATAAATATTATAAAAAGCAAAGCAGATATCTTTAGTATCTCAAGAAGAAGAACCTGGGTTGAATCCAGAAATTCCTGAAAGTTTCCAAGTAAAAATAAGATAAGTACTAATAGATTAAAAAAGAAAAGATAAATACAAATTTTTGATATAAAACCCGGAAGCCAATATATCCTGTATTTCATTATATTTATTTTATCAACACTGAAAGAAGAATAAAAGATGCTTTCTTTTATTCCGTTAGTCTTGCACCGCCTCTTATTTATCCTTAAAATCATTTATACAGGATGGATAATTTAGATAATTTAATAGAAATAATCCGTAAAAACTCTTTCTCCATGGAACCTGTTCCCACGGGTATCAGCCCAAAGCTAATGCCCCTTAAAGGTATTCGTTTCCTGTTTTTCGATGTTTACGGCACTCTTTTTATTTCGTGTTCAGGTGACATAGGCAAAGTAGAGCATTCTTCTCAGGATAGCCATTTCATAGATGCCTTTAAATCTGCAGGGTTACGAGTTATACGGGAAGATACGGGTAGTATTGCAAAGAAACTTCTGACAGAAAAAATCAAAGAATCTCACCAAGCCAGTAGAAAGAGGGGAATTCTCTATCCCGAGGTGGATATACTTAAAATCTGGAACCGGGTACTAACCTCTCTAATTACCTTAAAAGCAGTAGAAACTCAAAGGATAGATCGTGGTCTTCTTAAGAAAATTTCCGTTGAATATGAAACAAGGTCTAATCCGGTCTGGCCTATGAGGGGATTAACCCAATTGATAGGACTGATAAAAAGAGAGGGATTACGTGCCGGGATTATCTCTAACGCTCAGTTTTATACACCATTACTCTTCCCTTCATTTCTTTTTTCAAATCCTTATGAGATCGGTTTTGATCCCGAGCTCTTTATTCTCTCCTATCAAATAGGAGAAGCTAAACCTTCTCTCACCCTGTTCCTTAGGGCACTTGAAAAACTTTACAGGAGATATCCTTTTTCGGAAAAGCCGGTAAAGGCCGAGGAGTTGCTCTATATTGGTAATGATATGCTTAATGATATCCTGCCGGCAAAACAAATAGGGTTTAGAACTGCTCTGTTTGCAGGTGATCTACGATCGCTTCGAATGCGTAAAGAGATAGAAGAATGCAATAATCTTGAGCCGGATATTATTATTACAGATTTAAAACAACTGGAAGATATAGTTTTTGTTTCAAAAAAGAAATCTAAAATCGGAAGTCAA
>QNBH01000341.1 GCA_003645645.1 Spirochaetota bacterium
AAAAGCTCCCTTGATAATTCAAACTTCGGTGACACCTGCAAAGTTCATAGGCCCGAAAGTTTTCTCGGCAGTTTACAGGACTCTGGCGGAATCCGCTCCAATACCGATCTGTCTGCATTTGGACCATTGTACTGATGTAGATTTCTGCAAGATGTGTGCAGATGCTGAATACACCAACATCATGATCGATGCTTCCAAAGAGGTTTTTGAAGAAAATGTGAGACAGACAAAAGAGGTCTGTGATTACTGTCACAAACTCGGAGATATCTCTGTCGAGGGTGAGCTCGGTACTGTCTCGGGAGTGGAAGACCAGGTTAAGGTTGCAGAAGATGAAGCTGCCCTCTGTGATCCCGGGAAGGCTGTGGAGTTTGTAGAAAAAACCGGAGTTGATATTCTTGCACCTGCAATAGGTACAGCCCATGGTATATACAAAACTCCCGATCCGAAACTCGATTTCGACAGGCTTCAAAAGATATTCAACCTGTTTAACAAAGACGGAGCAAAGGTACCGCTTGTTATCCACGGAGGGACAGGACTTAAGCCGGAAACCGTCAAGAAGCTTGTTGCTTACGGAGGTTCCAAGTTCAACGTATCAACCAATCTGAAGCACACTTTAATTGATGCCACCTACGATTACATTTCTGCTCATAGAGATGAATACAATCCCGGAAAGATCGATAAGGCGGTAAAAGAGGCTACTATTAAAACCATCGAAGACTGGATCGACCTGTTGGAATGTGCCGGGAAGGCCTAATATCGGCTAAAGCGTAATATAAAAATAAAAAATATAATTTTTATTTTAATCTTAATTTAGAAGGAGCGCAGATTAAAAATATGGAAGATTACTTTGTGCCCTGGATAAAGGGACAAAAGATGTATGTCTCTTCCCACCTTGAGCTTGCCTGGCAGGACAGGAGTTTGCATCGGATGATGTCAAACGAAAATCCAAATTCACCCTCTGAGAAAGTTCTCGAGGCGATCTATCAGTACGGGAAAATGGCAAACAGGTATCCCGACCGCGGGGTTGCAGTTCGTAAAAAGCTGGCCGAAATAAATGGGCTGGAAGGTCCCGATAATGTTCTGATAGGTAACGGCTCCTGTGAAGTATTCGATATGATCTGGAGGAGTTTCTTAAGACATGAAGATGAGGTTATTCAGCATACTCCCTGTTTCGGTATTTATAAACTGCGATGTAATGTTCTGGGCGGGAAACTCGTTTCGGTACCCATGACTTATACCGGCAGCGAATTTCTCTTTGATCCTGATGGCGTAATCAAGGCAATTACTCCCAAAACAAAAATTATAGTAATTGCAAACCCGAACAATCCAACCGGTAATTTTATGGATGAGGCAGATTTCATAAGAATAGCTGAGACCGGTGTTCCTTTTGTTATTGACGAAGCCTATGTCGAGTTTTCGGGCTTAAAGAAATCCATGGTAAAACTGACCAAGAAGTATAAAAATGTCATGATTACAAGAACCCTCTCCAAGGCCTACGGTCTGGCCGGATTGAGGTTTGGTTATATGCTCGGAGATAAAGAAGTGGTGGCACAGATAGCGGCAACACTTCTGCCGTGGAATGTGGGAACCATACCCATGTTAGCCGCACTGGCTGCACTGGAAGACACCGAGGGGCTGAAGGAAAGGGTTGAGTTTAACAATAGCCAGATTGAGTATATAGAGAGAGAGCTTAAAGATGTACCGGGGTTAACTGTATTTCACTCTCACGGTAACTATATTCTCTTTGATGCAAAGGGAGCGGGCAAGAAAGGTATGGATATGGTAAATTACGCCCGTGAGAAAGGAGTGATATTCAGACCCCAGGCCGACATGTATGGCAGTGATGGTTTTTTCAGGCTTACTATCGGAACAAAAGAAGAGAACCGAATGGCTGTTGAAATTATAAAAGAGTTCTGTAGTAAGTAGAGAGCCTCTGCAAATTTTTAGCCTTCTAACTTGCAGAGGTAACTTAAAATAAAAAACAAGATCAAGGGAGGAATTATGGCGGAAATAAAAGCACTTATATTTGATCAGGACGGTGTAATAATTGATACCGAAAAGGATGGACATCGTGTAGCCTTTAATAAGACTTTTAGGGAGTTCGGCTTTGATGTGGAATGGGATGTTGATTATTATCACGAACTCCTGCAGGTTGCAGGCGGTAAGGAACGGATGAAGCACCACCTGCATACGAAAGGTTTTGGGAAAGAGATCAAAGCCGAAGAAGAGGACGATCTTATTAAAAGGCTCCATAAGAGAAAAACCGAGATCTTTATAGAGCTTATTGAAAGCGGTAAACTCCCCCTGCGGCCTGGAGTAAAAAGAATCATGAATGAAGCCATGGATTATGGCTTAAAGCTGGGAGTATGCACCACTTCAAACGAGAAAGCTGCCCACGCTGTAGCCTACAAGATATTGAAAGACATAAAGTTCGATTTTGTACTTGCAGGGGATATAGTAAAAAAGAAAAAGCCGGATCCCGAGATATATCTCCTGGCTTTGAAAGAGACCGGACTTAAGCCGGAACAATGTATTGTGATAGAGGATTCCCGAAACGGCGTGCTTGCAGCGAAGGCAGCAGGAATGCACGTGGTAGCAACGACCAACGTTTACACAGAGAGAGAAGATTTGAGCGAGGCGGATATAGTGGTTACTTGTCTGGGTGATCCCGATGGAGAGAAGGGAAGGCTCAAACAGGGAGGTGAAGGCCTCGATTTCGACGGCGTTCTTACTATTAAACAGTTAGTGGATTTTTTTTCCAGCTGAGATCCTTTTCATAACCAGGGAAAGAAGGCCTATAACTACGCAAACCACCAGCACAATGAGGGTAGCCATCGCCGATGCAGAGCCTTCTTTCCCATCTTTTTCCAGGTTTACCACAAAGACTGCAGCAAGATGAACATCCGGGGAGATTAGAAAGATGACCGAGCTGATGCGCCGTATATATTCCAGTTTACCTTAAGAAGACCTGCAGTGATCAGCCCGTTTGTTCCGAAAAGGGAGATATGGGCAATTGCCTGGAGAAGGGAGGGTGCTATCAGTGGTATCATGGCTATGTAATAGAGAGCCCTCTTCCATGGGATAGTGGTCCTGGTAAGCCCGTAAGCAAAGAGAAAAGCAAGAATTGTGGTTATTATCATGGTCCAGAGAGAAACCCACAAACTGTTGAACAGGGATTGAACTATTGCAGGT
>QNBH01000342.1 GCA_003645645.1 Spirochaetota bacterium
AAAGGGATTTCGCAGAAGAGGTAAAAAGGCTTACCAAAGGGAAGGGTGTAGATGTAGTTTACGATTCTGTAGGGAAAATGACATTTTACAAGAGTCTCGAATGCCTGCGGCCTCTGGGGTATATGGTAACTTTCGGTCAATCGAGCGGAAAAATAGAAAGTTTTGACCCTGCAGTGCTTGCATCCAGGGGTTCTCTCTTCCTGATACGGCCTATGCTCTTCGACTACATAGCCACCAGGGAAGAGCTGGAGAGACGTGCAGGGGAAATGCTTGGCTTAATTGCTTCGGGAAAGCTTAAACTTCGGATAGATAAAACCTTTCCTCTTGAGGAGGCAGGAGAGGCCTCATAGATATCTTGGGGGACGAAAATCCAGAGGTAAAATTCTGCTTATCCCCTGAATTAAACGCTGCTAACATCTTGTTGCAAGCTCTACCCCCAACCTGAAAGCTTTTTCCATAATCTCGTGGTTGTTTCTTATCTCTCCCTCCTCCCGTGCACTTCCATACACCATTCCAGCCATTTTCGCATTTAAATACCTGCAAATATCCTGAAATGATCGAAGCGCATTCACCCCACCTGAGATAAAAGGGTCGGAATCGGCGTATACCAGAAGTAGAGCCAGTTCCTTTCCTGCAAATATGTTTCTCTCTCCTATTCCCACAGCATACCATCGGTCGATGCACAGTTTGAGTTGTGCAGAAAAGGTAAACCAGTAAACAGGACTTGCCAGTACAATTACATCGGCTTCTCGAAGTAAGGGGTATATATCCTGCATGTCGTCATTAATTACACACCCGTTTGCCTCTTCTTTCTGGCAATTGCGGCATCCCCGGCAGGGTTTAATATTCAGATCGTGAAGGATGATGCTTTTAACAGTTGCTCCGCCACTTGAAGCACCGGCCCCCACCTGTTCTGCCAGTACGGCGCTGTTTCCATTTTTCCTGGGACTGCCCAGAAGAATAAGTACTATTTTCATGTCCACTCACTCATAGAATTACTTCATATATAGTCAGGTTACCGTTATGAGGTAATATTACAACTCCCGTTGGAAAAAAGCAAGCTGAGCTTCTTTACTATTAGGGCATCAGAGGCCTGCCAACAGGTATATCCGTATCCGTCAACCTTTTCTGTTTTACCTCTTACAGGTGACCATTGGCGGAAATCCTTATTGTCTTTCCCACAGGAAAATTCTAAAATAAAGTATATGGCCAGAAACACTCGCCCCCGCTCTTTTTCTTTCCAGAGATTTGCCAGGTCCTATCACCTCAGCATAAAAAATGCGGAAGAACTGTTTAGTGTTCCGTATCTTGACAAAGCTCACTGGGTTGCTACCAGTGCTCCCACCTGGTCTTTTAACCTGGACCCTGTATTTTTATCTTTCGTTGACCGCGATGCCAACGGATATATTATGCACAATGATATTATAGATGCCATCAACTGGTTAAAAGAGATACTTAATAACTACAGCGGATTGGAAGCCGGAAAAACTTCAATCCAAAAAGGGGATATCAATGAAAACACCTGGGAAGGGAAAAATGTTGTTAGCGTGCTCGATAAAATATTCCGACATGAAAAAGCGGATGAAAGAACGGCCACTGAAGGAGAAGTCACTTTCGAGCAGATTCGTCTATTAAAAGAAGAGACGGAGAAACAGAGTACAAGTGCAGAGGGAGTTATTCTTCCGGAAGTAGCCTGGAATGAGGAAATAAGGAGTTTCCTCAATGTTGTTGTTATTACCACCGGCGGGAAACCACACCCTTCCGGAAATAATGGAGTCGATGAGGAATGTGTTAACAGGTTCATGGAAAATCTTGAATCTGTAATGAAATGGAAAGAAGAGGGTGAGAAATTTAGAAATGCTTCTCACCCGGCATTAAATAAATCTCTGGCGGAACTTTACGAGGATAATATTTCTATCTTTAATAAGATTGATGAATACTTTTATCTGTGCAATTTAGCTTACCTGAATTATCCGATAAAGGAGTATTGTGGGGAGATAGAAATATCCAACACTGAGAAATCTATGCTTTCCGTTTTAAAAGGAAAACTTGAAGAAGCGCCTCTTGCAATTCCCAACCAGGAGGGTGAGTTGAGATTTAAGCAGGCACTGAATCTATACTACGAAGAAAAACTACAAAACCTTCGAAGAGAGTTGCTAATACCCTTTCTTGGTACAGATATTTCTGAGCTAACTTTCAGGCAATGGGATGAAGTAAGAAAAATATTCAGAGACTACGAAAAATGGAAAATATCCAAGCCGGAAAAGGCAGACATGCTTTTAGAAATTGAAGGGGTGGGGGAATACATCTCTTCTGAACTAAAGAATAAAGCCATTAGATTTATCCGATCCAGAAAAGAGAGCGCATTTAAACCGGAAGCTCTTCTGCTTACAGAGAAAGTAATCCTTTTTCAGGCCTATCTCTTAAACCTGGTAAACAATTTTGTAAGTTTCCCCTATCTGTACAACCCTGAGAAGAGAGCCGCCTTTGAGACGGGTAGTCTTGTTATGGACGGCGTTCACTTCAACCTGGCAATGAAGGTAAAAAATCGTACCCGCCATCAAGCCATGGCCAAGTCTTCATTTTTGTACGTCATATATCTTGAGATATTCCAGGATCATGGTAATATCCTTTATGAAGTTGCAGTACCTGTTACCGCAGGCACCAGTGGCAATCTGTTTCCCGGAAAATCGGGTATTTTTATAGATACCGAAGGTAATGAATACAATGCCAGAATCGTAGAAATAGTGGAAAACCCCATCAGTGTGAAAGAAGCGATTGCAGCTCCTTTCAGACGCATAGCCTCTATTCTAACCACCAAGCTGGAATCTCTTGCCTCGGAGGCACCAAAAGAAATAGAGAAAATTACCACTCAAGGGTTGGAAAAGGTTCCGGAGCTTCCCGCAACTGCTTCTTCGACCTCAACACGTCCCGGGCTTTTATCAGGAGGAGGGTTGATCCTGGGAGGTAGTGTAGCCATTGCCGTTCTTGGTTCGTCGCTTGCTTTTATTATCAACACCCTGGCAAAACTTAAGTGGTGGGAAATCCTTATCGGCATCGGAAGCGTAATTCTTGCGGTAATAATTCCAATTTCTATGGTGGCGATTCTGAAACTGCGAAAAAGAGACTTAAGCATTCTATTAGAGGCTTCGGGTTGGGCGATAAATGCACGAATAAGGCTTACCCACAAAT
>QNBH01000343.1 GCA_003645645.1 Spirochaetota bacterium
TGACCATATTACCTTCTCCCCCTCTCCTCTATCCGGAGAGTTGCACCCTTTTAAGTAAATAGAAGCCTGGTGACCATAGCGGAGGGGAACCACCCGTTCCCATTCCGAACACGGAAGTTAAGCTCTCCAGCGCCGATGGTACTGCCCTTCGAAGGGCGGGAGAGTAGGTCATCGCCAGGCTTTTTTTGTTCACCTCCCACTTGTAAAAAAGTCCAAACTCTTTTATCTTTTTAATTACTGTCTGGAGGGAAAATGCCTGAGAACGATACACAAATTCAATTGGTAACATTTCAACTTGGAGAGGAGCAATACGGAATCGATATAATGAAAGTCGAAGGAATAGTACGAGAGGAAGAGATAAGATCAATTCCAAATGCACCATTCTATGTAGAAGGCATTTTTAACCTGAGGGGAAACATAATACCTGTTATAAGTCTCCATAAACGATTTCATCTAAAACGTGCAGAACTGAGCGAAGAAGAGAAATTGCTGAGTGGATTGATTATCATTAACTTAAGCAATATGCTGTTGGGCGTAATTATAGATAAAGTTTCCAGGGTGGTTATTGTTGATAAGACAAGCATACAACCACCTCCTCAAATGCTTTCAGGTATAGGAGCGGAATATATTAGAGGTGTTGTTCACCAAAACGGAGGGTATTTAATTATTCTTGATATCAACCGGCTGTTCAATCCGAAAGAACTTCAACAAATAGGAAAAATCACTAGATAGAATTCATCCATGTTGATACCGATTTTTAAACCGTCCATAAGAAGAAAAGATATGGATTCGGTTCTATCTAATCTTATATCCGACAGTATAGGACCGGGGCTACTGGCAAAAAGGTTCGCTCAGTCTGTTTCCAGATATCTTGGAGTAGCAGGAGGAGTGGCATTGAGGGAGTATACAAGGAGTCTTGAAGTAGCCCTGGATGCGCTTAATTTAGCACCAGGTTCCAGGGTTGTACTTTCTCCCCTTTCTCCCGGGATGTATCTACATGTCTTAAAGAAAAGGGGATTTAAACCCCTGTTTGCGGACGTGGATTCCGACTCTCCCGTTATTTCTGTTGATTCAATCAAAAATCTCCTGTCACATGACCCACATGTTCTGCTAATCCATTACCATCTGGGTTTTATTCCAGATATGGAAGAAATTTCTAACCTCGGCATACCAATCATAGAAGATATTTCTCACAGTTTTGGTGGAAACACGGTCGATAGACGCTGCGGCAATTACGGTCGATACATAATTATTTCACTGGAACCTGAGAATATTATAACATCCGGGGGAGGTGGAATGATACTTGCGCAGAGGAGTAAGGATCTTACTGCGTTTAAAAAGGTGATTTCCGATCTGCCGGAAGAAACTGTACTTTCGGATATAAATGCCTCTCTGGGCGTCGTCCAGATGAGCTCACTGGAGAGTTTTATTCAAGCCAGGAAAGAGATTGCCCGGATTTTTACACAGGCACTTGTAGAATCCAAACACAAAACTTTAATACAGAGTATTGATTCTGAGAATGTGTTCTTCTCATTTCCCGTGTTACTGGAATCCGGTATGGCCGAGGTTAGAAAATATGCAGAGAAAAAAAACGTTCAGACTCTTCCCGCCTTCGATTCATCAATTATTAAAAAATTAAATCAAAACGGCTTCACCTTTCCCAATGCAAAAACCTTTTTCTTTAGAACTCTTTTATTTCCGCTCTATCCGGCCATGGGTAAAAGAAATACCGAACATGTTGCCCGAGTTCTCTCCACTCTTCCCTGAAATAGGGAATAGTTTTCTTCTAAATATTACGCTTTACAAAAATCAACAAGAATATATATAGTGTTAATGTAGAATAAGAACGGAAGAATGAAAAGAAAGATCAACAGAGTTCTCATTATTGTAAACCGTTTAAAGAACGAAGCCGATAGGATTATCTCTGAGATAAGAGAATATCTTGGGCAGAGAGATATTGAGTCGGATATTTTTTCTACAGAGGATAGGAATACACGGCTGGATTGTACAAGAGTCGATCTGGCCTTTTCTCTCGGTGGAGATGGTACCGTTCTTTTCAGCGCCCGTCTTCTTGCTCCCCACAAAATACCGATTCTACCTGTAAATTTGGGTAACTTTGGCTTTATTACAGAAGTCTCTAAAACTGAATGGGTTTCTGCATTTGAAAAGTTCTATCATGGCGAATTGGGAGTTGGTGAACATCTAATGATTAAAGTGGGTGTGCAAAGAAATGGCGATGAGGTAATCTCTTTTACGGGATTGAATGACGGGGTAATAAGTGCCGCTGGGATCTCTAAAATAGTACGACTTTATATTTCTCTTAAAAGTACAAGACTCGGTGAATACCGGGCCGACGGGGTAATTATCGCAACTCCCACAGGTTCCACTGCCTATTCAGCAGCAGCCGGAGGCCCCATTTTGGATCCCGAAATGGAAGCCATGATAATAAACCCAATATGTCCCTTTACACTGTCGAACAGACCCCTGGTTGTTCAGGGAGATGAGAAGATTTATGTGGAAATCGGAGACAAACAAAGAACGTCTCTAATTCTTACCATCGATGGTCAAAATGTTTTTCCGCTTCAGCCAAACGATATAATAGAGTTTAGAAAGGCAGAAGAGAAGGCTCTAATTATTCATTCGGATAAAAGAAATTTTTACGAAATTCTACGTACAAAATTAAACTGGTCCGGAGGTCCGGATGCTTGAAGAGCTGCACATAGAAAACTATGCTCTAATAGACAATATTACGGTCAGATTTACAAAAGGGTTTAATATTTTATCGGGAGAAACCGGCGCGGGTAAATCTATTCTCGTTGGCGCCCTAGGGCTTCTTCTGGGTTTAAAGGGAGACACCGGTTCCATCAGAACCGGATGTGAAGAGACAATAGTAACAGGGGTAGTTAGGGTGGATGAAGATGAGGAGGTACTCTCATGGTTAAAGGAGAGGGATATAGAACCTGAAGATGAGACGGTTATAATAAAAAGAGTACTGAAGAGAAGCGGAAGAGGCTCTGCCTATATACAGTCACAACCCGTTACACGTGGAGATTTAAATAATTTCACATCTCTTCTATTTGACATGCACGGCCAACACGAGCATCAATCCCTGTTAAATGTTGATAATCATCGCAAACTTCTCGATCGCTACGGTGGTAGTGAAGAATTGGCCCAACAGCTGTACAA
>QNBH01000344.1 GCA_003645645.1 Spirochaetota bacterium
ACCCAGATCTAGGCCCGCAAAAAAGATGGGTTTTGCACTTATTATCCTGGCAAAATCCCAGGCACTGGTCGATACAGAGCCTCCTGCACCGAGTTTACCCTTTTTTTCAACTCTTTTTTCCAGATACCTGCCCAAGGGAAAAAGGGAACTACAGATATAGGCTGGAGTATTCAACATCCGGAAAATTCGAGGGTGAGTGGAGGTCTCGGAAATTAAAATTGTCTCTTCAGGATTACACCGGTCAAGATGGCGGGTATTCCAGAACTGGGGATCTACAACCAAGAGAAAATCGACATTTACTCCCTGTGAAAGGCAACCCCTGTAAGCCGTATCGACACTGATGAGGAGAAATTTATCTCTTAAAATTTCTAAATACGGGAGAATCAAATCTAAAGAAGGACCTGCAGCGAGGATTATTGCCGGTATGCCTTTGAATAGCCCTTCGAGGCTTGATATACCAGGTGCTTCTGCGAGAAGATTAAGGTTTTGCACCAGGTTTCTTACCCACAATTTGCCAAACTTTTTCAAGGTATTGCTGTTTATCTCTCTTTTTGCAATAAAAGAGGAGACGAGTTTCTCTAATTTGAAGAAATAATTCTGGTCTTTCCCGACTCTCCCTCTAAGTGAAAAAATTTTTATACCACCTTCGGGCAAGGCCGATAGAACGGGATAGATTGCTTCGGGCTCCACTCCCAGCAACAGGCTAACCCTAGAGGAGGAAAAGATTGGATCCATATTCCGTGCTTCCAGAGCCTTAAGAAAGAGGGACGTATCGGGCTCAACGATTATTACAGGTATATCGTTGATAATTTCAAGAAAAGATTCTACCTGGTATCCCAGACCAAAACCTGCAAATATACAACAGGATATATTCCCCTTTATCTCTCTTTCTATGAGCCGGTCTGCCTCCACTTTCGGATTATGTTTGCTGTGTAGGTAAACGCCTCTGAACCTGGCAGTAGGGTAGCCTGAGGGAGTAGATACTATCTTGAGCTCGTCACTACTCGTATACTTTTCGAGTATTTCCGATTTTATTCTGGGGTAGACGGATTCAAGAGTATGAAGATTATTTTCATAGATACTCATTGAAGTTCCAGAATCACCCTCATGCCTTTTTTTATGAGAGTTCCGGGAGGAGGACTCTGGTTAACAACATGCCCCTCTCCTTTTATAACAACATCCAGATCCTGGTTTTGAAAGAGCGGAAGTATCTGCCTCTTGGAGTAACCCCTTAAATCGGGGAGATGGTCTTTAAAAGTTATCGGATCCGGGGTTTTAATACTTATTCTTCCCGGGTGTTCGATCACTCTGCTTCCGTCTTCAGGTATCCCGTAATACCTTATAAGCTCCTCACCTAATTTTTTTACTGCAGGGGCAGCTATGCGGCCTCCGAAATATTCACCTGCCTTTGGGTTAACAATTACAACATAAACTATGATTTCGGGATCATCTGTGGGAAAGATCGCCAGACAGGATGCTATATAGGAGTCTTTCGAATATTTTCCGGTCGTATAATCGATCATCTGAGCAGTTCCTGTTTTAGCAGATATCCTCATACCTTCAATTGCAGCTCTTGTTGCAGTTCCTGCAGGCTCTGTGGCAGTTTCCATCATCAGCAACATTTCATTTGCCACTCTTTCTGATATAACTCTCCTCACGGGTTCCACAACGTTTTCTTTTAATATCTTTCCTTCTGACGAAACAATTTTTTTTACAATATGTGGTTTTAAAAGAATTCCTTCGTTTGCCAGTGCTGTAGCCGCGGTTACAACCTGAACGGCTGTAACCGAAATCTCCTGTCCCATAGCAATGGTTGGTTTGGAGCGAAAAGACCATTGTTGAGGTGAACGCAGCAGTCCGTAAGACTCCCCTGAAAAGGGCAGACCGGTTTGATTTCCGAATCCGAATAGTTGAAGTAAATGATAGAAAGACTCAGAGTCTACTCTCTCCGAAGCATAGGCTGCACCGGCGTTGCAGGAGTATTGAATGATTTTTTGGGGGGTTACATCACCATGAATACCAAGACACTGGATTCTTTCGGTTTCCCTTCCGGAAACATCCATTTCATAATATCCGTTGCAGTAAAAATGATCTTGAAGAGTTATACCCCCCAATTCGAGAAATGAAGAGATAGAGAAAACTTTAAAAACAGAACCAGGCTCATAGGCAAAAGCCACCGGTCTGTTAATACGTGCAGATTCAGGATATTTTAAAAATGTATTGGGATCGAATGATGGCAGTGAAACGTAACTTAAAAACTCTCCTGAATTCGCCTGCATGACCAGAATCATAACAGAATCGGCTTTATGTTCGGTATAGAGTTCCTCTGCAAGCTTTCTTGTAAAGTATTGGACATTAAGATCTATAGTGAGAAAAATTTGATTCCCAAAAGTTTTTCCTGTATTTTCATCCACCGGTTTGGGCGAGAGAACTTCCTCAAAACTGTATTCGAGACCGCTTAAACCGAGGTTATCTGTACCGACATAGCCCAATATATGAGAGGCAAGTTCTCTTTCCGGATAATTTCTACCGTATTCTGGTTCGAGAGAGATTCCCTTTAGTTTTCCCTTATCTTTAAGCTTTTTAATTTTCTCGCTTTCTGTTGGGGAGATTTTTCTCTTTACATAAAGAAAGCCCCTACTAGTATTAAACTCAAATAACAGCTTCTCTTCCTGCAGATCAAGAATATCACTGAGCAAATAGGCGGTTTCCCTCGGATTATCGATACCGGGTACCCAGGCTGTTACTGAATAGAGAAGAGTTTGAACGGCCAGTACTCTTCCGTTTCTATCCAGTATTGGTCCCCTCTCAATAGCGGGTTTCATTGTTGTGGAGTTTACCTCTTTTTTTTCTGTGAGAAGCATGAGGGATACATACTGCCAGAATATAATCAAAACCACGAAAGCGGTAAATGCAATAAAGATTTTAAATCTTATGGATACTATCGGCTCTCTCATTTAAATTAAACAATAACTGCTTGTTTTTACAGAGTTTATAGTAATATGTTGTTAAATTATTGTCGATACAATTTATAGTATGTCTGCAGTGCTTAATAAACAGAAGATTGAAAGACGAAAAATTAGAAGACAAGAACCTCGACATATACTTTCCGGAAAAACGAACAATTCACATATAAAACAAGATAGAAACAACTTTAACAAAAATCCATTAAGTTTGCTGTATAG
>QNBH01000345.1 GCA_003645645.1 Spirochaetota bacterium
TTACAGTTACCAGATAGATCATCTTTCTCCCAGGCAATCAATTCCATTTTTCGAGGGCCAAAAAGAGTTGCGCCCCTTGACAGCAGGGGGTTTTACATGTACCGGCTTAAATCATTGTATTCCGAGTATCAATTTTATCCCGTCTTCAACATCTTCCATAATATGCTTTTGTACTTTATGGACTTGTTCGAGTAGCCTCTTTTTTTCAATTACAGATAGTTGCGAAATAACGAGCACTGAGTCTTTTGACAATCCTGATTCTTCTTTGTCCACAAAAACATTACCCGGTGCATTTTCAAGAAATAAATTGGTGGTTAGCGGAATAACAATGATTGTATTAATTTTACTTTTATTAAATGCATCATCTTGAACAATCAAAACTGGGCGTCGAAATCCTGGTTCACTTCCAAAAGGTATCCCGAAATCCGCCCACCATATTTCACCACGTGTCATTTTTTGTTAATTCTCTCATTGAATCAAGGCTTGCTGTAGAAATGTTTGGCGTGTCTATTGTGTCTATTTTTGAATATACTTCATTAAGCTTTTCCGTAATTCTTTCTCTTTTATGGCGGTTTAAGAATTCTTCTAAAGCCTTTGCAAAAAGTTGACTCCGTGGGATACCCATAGATTTAGCAGTTTCTTCCGCTTCGGCGAATAAATTATCTGGAATCGAAATCGCTGTTTTCATGCCTTGAGTATAACCACAGTATAACCTTCTGTCAAGTTTTTTTCTTAACATTGTTTTTTCTACACAGCAGCTTCAAGCTAACGCCGAGCTAATCCGCGAGCGAAGGCGGCGTGATCCGGCTTCACCAGAATCGCTCTCGCCCCACTCCGCCCGCTTAATACGCCTGATACTTATTAAGGCCCTCCACGGGAGGTTCGGTATAATAACCGTATATAAATATTAGCCAACCCAAGGAAGAAGCCTTATGCGCTTTTGCTAACAACACCATCAATGTTACTGTGGAGTGGACCTTCACGCAAGATCCATGTATTTATGCTATTACGACGCCAAGTTGCGTCATTTTAACAAAATTTTTTATTTGGTTTAAGGCTATGCTGCGCTGGGTATTCAGGATAATCGCGACGAAATCCTCCTGGGGCATGCTTTTTATATGAAAGCGATTCACGGTGGAAAGACAAAGAAAGACAAAATCCCCTGCCCCGCTTCGTGCCCCATACCTAACTGGGAACGGATTATTCGTTCGGACCTCCTTCTTTGACTGGGACGAAAGCGGTTACTGGATGTGTTCTTGGGCACAACCGTGGCCCATGATATGTGTCTGGTGCAGACAATGTTTCTGTACCCAAAATCTTCGAGCGCAAGCCAGATCGACGTTACAGTTACCAGATAGATCATCTTTCTCCCAGGCAATCAATTCCATTTTTCGAGGGCCAAAAAGAGTTGCACACCTTGACAGCAGGAGGCATTATCAGTGTTAGGCCTCTTCCTCCTGTTTCCCGGGCCGTACCACCATTACGATAGTCACTCCCAATAGCCATACCATATTAACGTGTACAGTGCATTGGTCGGCAAGTCACCAGGCACCAGAGGGCCGCTTTCTGCGACGATGCCAAGCGACATAAACATGTTTGCGGCCGCAACTACCGAAGAGAGCCAAACCAACCACACAGGGAATGCTCTGGTCTGTAACGATACCACTGAAACCGCCGTAAGCATGATGCCCAAAGGGACATATGCGATGACAGAGAGTGCGTAAATCAAATCACTGGACATCCCGGCTATCGCTGGCTCCACCTCACCGCTGCCCCTAAGGTTATCGCAACCTGACCACCCTGGAACACCATCTGAATCCCGGCCAATGTGATGCCCGCGCCAAACACTACAGTAGAAAGCCTTCCTGAGCCACCTTCAGTACGTAACAGATAACTCCACATGAATCAGAACTCGCATCGGGGCCGATGTGATCGTCCCAATTCTGCCCATTGTCCGTGGAGTACCGAATAAAGCCGTTATTACCCACTGCAATCCACATACCGCTACCATTGGTGGCTACACCGTTCAGTTGATTCGATGCTACTGTGCCGCCACTCCATGTGCTACTCAGATCAGCAGTATAACGTACGATTCCTGCATCGCCGGTCGTTACGCCAGCAGCAACCCAGTTCCCTTTACCATCAGTTGCTGCCGCATAAAGATCGTCTGTTGTACCATAATTTGATACAGATCAGGTGGCTCCGCCATTAATGGAATATCGAATCGCACCGCCCGATCCTGCCGCTACCAAGGTATTATTAATACCCTCACAAGCTATCCCGTATAAAAGTTTTGTTATAGCTTTGAGGGTCCCGCTGTTCGGTATAGTAACCGGCCCGGTGTATTCGGTACATGTTTCTGAGGTCGGTGCATCCTGCGAACCATCCCCGAAGGTGTACCGGATTAATGCCCCTTCGGTAGCAGAGGTGATGGTAACCTCAGAGGCTTTGTTAAAGATGGTACCCGAGGAATGTGAAAATATAGGGACTTTAACGTTTCCTCCATATACACCTGTCCCTGTAAGTGTAAATGTAAAAGTTTCCTGGTCCGGATCATTACTTACAACGGAAGAAACGGCGGTTTTTTCTCCGGTAGTTGTGGGATTGAAACTTATGGCAAACTCGGAGCTTTGATTGTACTCGAGAGGTGATGAAGGCTGTTAGGTTACGTTGAATAGCCACCGTCAAAGCCTGAGGTAGGGAAATAGCTTTTTCAATATCTGTTTGATACGGTTCCAGAGATTTTTTCATCCCAAACTCCTTCTATATATTCGATAAAATACACGGAAATGACATTTCGAAGCAAGAGTTTATGTTTTCTTATCTCTTTTCTTCCCATGTCATACAAAGCCCGCTGTTCGATTCTTTTTCAGGCGAGATGAACCATGTCTGAATCTGTACAAAACGCTCAAACTGTTTACTCAAGACGGAGAGATATTTTCTAAAGATCCTTGTTACGGCTACTCCACTTTTGATTATATACCCGGAGGCTCCCGCCTCTATGGCCGAGAATACAGTCCCACTGTCATCGTATATGGTACAGGCCATGACGGGGAATCCCCCCATCGATACTCCCGTCCTTTGGTCAGTTCTATTGTTTTGTTTTCTTCTTTAAAAAAGAATGACCTAACTACATCACAGGCACCTGCCAGGAAAATTATGCTGATTGTAAGGAGAGAA
>QNBH01000346.1 GCA_003645645.1 Spirochaetota bacterium
GAGTTTTCCCTTGCTTCTTCGATTTCTTTGCGGATACTTTCTTCAAAGTTTCCCAGAGAAGCATTTGATTGATTGATACGTGAATCCAGCCCCTCCTGAAAATGCAAAACCTGGGATTCAAACTTCTCGAACTGTTCCCATATTCTGGACTGGAAGTTGGAAAGCCCGTCCCGAAGCTCCTGATCGTACTTTTTCTCCACTTCTTCGCGGGTTGTTGTATACTCAAATCCCATTTCATCCAGTCTTTGATTTATCTCATCTTTCCACTCGCCAAAACGTTTTTGCATTGCATCGTTTCTTTCTTTTAAATCGGCGAAAAACTCATCCTCGAATACCTGTAACTTCTCAGAAACATTTTCATAGGCTCTGGACTTAAGCTCATTTAATCTGTTCTCTACTTCTGCGATGGAGTTATGAATCACATTGATCTCTTCTTCTGCCTTCTGCTTATCTTCTTGCCTTTGTTTCCCAAGTATCTTCCGGAAGTCTTCAATCTCTTCTCTTATTCTTCCGGTGGCATTCTCTACTGCTGACCGCAGGTTTTTCTCCAGCTCATCGATATCCGCTGTTACATTCTCAATCCTGTTGAATCTGTATAAAAGTGCCTCTTCGTAATCTGCTATCCTATTCTCTACTTCTTCCGTGCTGATGTTTATCTTCTCCTCAAGCTCCTCTGCCTGTTTCTTTAGTGTTCTCTCTACAGAGTCCACGAGGCTTTTACTCTGCTCTCTTACCTCCTCTATTCTTGTATTAAAAGTGTGCTCTTTTGTGATAACAGAGGATTCTATGGAATCTATTCGATCTTTAATATTTTCTTCAAAATCTACTATCTGTGCCCTGGTATTTTCTATAAATCTTTCAATTTCAGAATCCTGTTCTTTAAGTTTTTCTTCTGTGCTGAGTATGCTCGATTGGGTTTTCTCTTCCATCTCAGATACAAAGCTATCGTATTTCTCAGTAAAGTCTGCTATACTATCATTAATAGACTTTTGTATCTTTGCCTGCCACACGGTTACTTCTGAACGTGTATCACCGAAAGAATCTTTAAGCTCTTTCTCTTCAAGCTCAAATCTCTTCTTTAATTCCGAAAGGGAAAGGCTTATATCTCTCTGAGTCTCATCAACCTTACTATCGACATGTTTCTTCACTTCATCGAAGACCTCATCCTCAAGTGTCTTCCCCCGCTCAGCCACATCGTGGAGTCTTTCATGATACTCCTGTTCAATGGCCTTTATTCTATCCTGAAATGTTTCCAATTTCTCATTAAGCAGCCCTTCAGTTACTGAAATCTCCCTTGTTAGATTTGCATATTCTTCTTTAATACGCCTCTGTAGGTTTTGCTCTTTTAATTCGGCCGTTTCCATGAGTTCTGAAATCCGCTTTTCCAATTGACTGCCCAAGGAATCGCTCTTTTCTTTTGCTTCTTCAAAAAATCCCTTAAAAGTCGACTTCAGTGAATTTACAGTTTCCGAAGTCATGGCATCTCTTTTAGCTTCCAGTGTAGTAATATAATCGGTAAAATTGTTCACCATCCTTTCTGCATTTGTGATCTTCTGAGCCAGAGCCTCCGCCCTCATACGGGATTCTTGCTCTACTTTTGCAATAACGGTTTCCAGTTGAGCGGTATTTTTTATATCAAATTCCTTCTGTATTTCAGGAACGTGCTTCTCCAGTTGTTCCATCCGAACTGCCGTATCCTTAAGGCGTCTTCCTACCGTATCGATATATTCCGATTCATTTTGTAACCTCTTCAGATTCTCATCTACTTTCTCGGTCATGCTATTTAGCTCTACCAGAGCATTGTCATACTCTTCGATTCGTCTGTGTATCTGTTCAATATCACCAGCGCGCTTGTTTAGATTCTCTTCGATTTCTTTTATACGTTTAAGAACTTCCTTGGCAGCTTTCTGGTGGACTTCAAGGTTTATAGAAAGATCCTTCAACTCAGAGAATTTGTTTTCTACGAATCCATCGAGCTGTTCTTTGACTTTATCGGAGTACCGTTTTACCTTTTCGAGGGATCTGTTGTTTCGATCGATTTGTCTGTAAATTGCAAGGATAAGAACAACAATTCCAAGAGTTAAAAAATTTCCGATTGTAAACATAGCTCCTTCTCCCAGATTACCTTGTTTTTTCTATTGTTATCCCAGGGAAACCAGGTTGTCAATTATTTAATATTCCTTTCAAGGATTTTTAAAAAATCCCTGTATGAGGAAAAAGTAAAGTCTGCCTTTGAATTTTTTCTTCCCATTCTTACTAGATGGGCAGACTTCATTCCTGCGCAGGAAGCGCCCAGGACATCGTATTCATAACTATTACCCACATAGAGAGTTCGTTCCGGTTTAACTTTCAATTTCTCTGCAACAAACAGAAAGGGTTCCGGATTGGGTTTAAGGCACCCGGAAACTTCGGAGGAACAGGCGCAGTCCCAGTAATTTTCAAGATTTAAATAGGTCAACTTTCTCTTTACCGGAAAATCGGAGAGTACACCCAGTTTCAATCCGTATGACCTGATAAGTTTTAATGAAGGCCGAATATAAGAAAAAGCTCTTATACCTTTGAGCCGCTTTTCCCACTCTTCATAAATTTTCTTCTCAATCAACCGATATGCCCTTTCGACCGATATACCCATCGAGTCGGCCAGCATCTGTGCCTGTAATTTTTTAAAATTCCGGACAGGAGGCAATTCCCTTATTCTCTTTCTTACTTTACCGAAGTGATAAACCAATTCTAAGTTTTCCAGGAAAAAAGCAATGGAGTGTAGATACATACTTGTTACGGGATAGAGAGTCCCATCCACATCGAAAATCACTCCATCTATCTTCATTTCTTTCCCGTTTCCGGGAGAATAATTTCTGCATCGGCTTTTATTTTTACAAGATGAATGAAATCACCACGGTACCTTTTCTGCAGGGAGTTAAGATCGGTTTCCATATTTCTTTCCATTACGGATACTTTAAAGCTTCCGTCCGAGCTAAAATAGGGGAACAGGACAACTATGTGGAAGTGTTGATGCAGCCCCGGATTTTCACCAAAATAACCGTTGATCGAACCCAGGTAAAAAAATCCAGGCTCCTTTTTTGAAATAAGATAAAGAATAAGCTTAAGATTTTCAACAGGGTATCCAACATATTCTATATAGTCAA
>QNBH01000347.1 GCA_003645645.1 Spirochaetota bacterium
AGCGACTAGATCCGACCATCAAAGTCAATCTGGAGGTACTGGAGAAGTTTAACGAGATATATGCAGTGAAGAACAGAGCTAAAGAAGTGGACATTTGAGGCTTTGCTGGAGATAAAAGAGCTACTGCCCTTTGAGATGCTGGGCATAGATTCAGACAAGGGCGGCGAGTTTATAAACGCCCATCTTTTAAGATATTGCCGGAAGCAGGGTATCACATTCACCCGGGGCAGAGCATACAAAAAGAATGATAACTGTTATGTGGAGCAGAAGAACTGCGCGGTTGTGAGAAAGGCTGTTTGGTACAAGCGATACGACACAGAGGAGGAGCTTAAGGTGCTTAACGAGATCTACCGGGAGCTCAGGCTGTTGGTAAACTTTTTTTACCCCTCCATGAAGCTGATTGAGAAAACGAGAGTGGGCAGCAAAGTGAAAAAGAAATATGACATTGCCAGAACCTCGTATCAAGGGTGTGATGATCGTATCGGATAGACGGTATTTCCATGTATCCAGAAACCTATACTGTTTTTGTTTCCGTTGTTGAGTCTCGGATCGATCTTAAACATTTTTTCTCTTTACCCGAGATAGCTTGTCCCTATTCCACTACCGTCTTTTTCCGGTATGGCCGATGTTTTCGTAAACCGAATGCTCGGCGGATAATAAACTTTCTTGATGTCCCCGTTCGGCTCTAAGAAGATGCTTAGCAATTGTGGATAATTAATACAGCAGCGGAATCTTTTTTCTTTCATAAAATCGAAGAGATATGCTATTGCCTCATTCTCATGTGAGCCTGTCGGTATTGTTATGTTCTTATAGACGGCCGACATAATGCGGACGATAGCAGAGTGCGGATAGCGGGGTATTTGGAGTGCTTGTTCATATTCTTCCCAATCCAACTCCAGCGTAAACTCCAGCACTTCACGATTTAGTCCGATATAATCGAAATACGACAGAGGGATATTTCGTCGTAATTGGTCCCACTCTTTTTTCAGTGTGATAAACTTTTTCATATTACTGTACCCGAGGGTGGCCATCATTTTAAATCTGCTTTTTTTAACGGGATTAATGCTCTCTATATACCGTTTAGTGTGAAAAAAACGTTCATACTCCCCGATTTCATTGATTTTCTGTGCGGTAAAGAAGAATATTTGATTTTTATGCATCGGTAGGCTCCTTTTAGCTATTTGTTTTAAGACGCAGCAAGCCGGAAGACAAATCACGTCTTTTATTTTTTAATTAATGCCACATGAAGACTCATGTGGCATTAACTTTTTGCCACAAGTTTCCTGCAAAAACAACATCGAAGACGGATATGCTCAAGAGCGATTCTTGCTGATTTTCATTTTTGCCGATCAGTCGAGCGTTCTCTTCGTCCTCCGAAGCGACAAGTTCGATAAACGTTTTATATCTAAAAAGAGTGTAGTAGATACCGAAATTCGACGAAAGAGGACCCCTATGCACTCTAGGGCGTTACAGATTTGCAATGGGTCGTCTCTATTGCTTCTGTTGAGTACATCGGCTACTTCTTGAGGTGCGAGAGCTCGACCGCTATTCTGCTCCGCCGCCTTGTTGTCAGTCTAATGATTGTATTTCGCTCGAGCTCTATATACGCCATGGGTGAGGTGTATACGAGATTTTTATTATTTTCAATGAGAAGTGTTTTCAATGTTTTTCCGTTATATTCTCTGCGGCTTTCACGTTGATTGCGGTTTTATCCCTTACATAGAGATATGCTGTACAGGAGTAGAATACCGGGATGTACGAATGATTGCCAAACAACTGGAAGCATTACGGAACGATGAACGGGATGCGAATGAATCGGGTGATTTTGATAAAGCCGGGAAGTTGCGTTACGCAATAGAAGACTGTAAGTATAAAAAAAACCCTTCTGATGACGTTACCTGGTATTTTTAGGAGCGCGGATATTACGGATTCTTCAGAATGAAGTAAACAACCACCGGCAAAGCCTAAGACTTTGCAAGCCCTGCAAGGGCTTTTAACTTCCGCCTTGCAGAAATTACTTAGGTGGTTGTATACGCCGAAAGAAGGTATACGGGCTTAAGCCCGTCTCTCCACCGGTCGGTCTTTCAAACGGTGGAGCACCACCATAGGTGGTGGCCTTCTTTCGTAGTAAAGGAGCGCGTATCTAAATTACTGGTCTTTTTGAAGGGAACGCCAATACTCACGTATCTTTTCATACATCGTTGCGAAGGACTCAAACTCCGTATCGAGGGTATTTAGTGTATCAACCGTTTGGCCGATACTTTCTGGATAATCGTGAGCAAGGTTGTTACGGAGGTTGCGAAAGAATTGCCAGTCTTCGGCAGACGTTAAAATCGACAGTTGTTCTAACCGTGCAATGATTGTTAAAAACGGTTTAGGAGAGTCATCGGCTTCTACATAAGCATAGAGGGAGGGAAGAAGGCGTCTCCCCATAGAATCCTGCATTTTTGTAAAACGATAGATTAATTGATCGAGATGTTCGACTTGATCTTCCGATAAATTTTCAAACTTTTCTACTGTAAGCGGAAATAGTGATGCAAGTAACTTTCGTGCTCTCATGCATTTTGCCATATGGTTGTTGCACTCTTTTATTGATGATTCTATTGTAGCCGCTTCGGTATCTCTCATAGTGGGACCGCCTCTCTGCGGGCCTTTCTGATGATGAGAGGTTCCCGTTCTTCATTTTTCATACTGTTCCATTTTTCGGGTGTTGTCGTAATAATGTCTATTTTACGATCACCAATGGCGAACTGTATATCCGTCATGGTCTTCAATTTTCTCTTTATAACATCGCTTCCCGATAATTCGGGGCTATGCTCAACAAGAAGATCTATATCGCCGCCCCGTTTGGTATCATCTACCCTCGAACCAAAAAGATATACAGCAGCTGATTTACCGAAATGTTTTCGAACGGCATCTTTAATAGCATGTATTTCTTTTTCGTGTAATCTCATAGGCTTTATCCTACTATAAAAGTGTATCATGTTTTCGCGGATTTGGTAATAAAAAAGTTAAACACGCAGTAATTCCCCTTCTATTTCTTGAGTAGAGCAGCGGGGCAGGTGGCATGGTTTTTTCTAAACCCCTCAAACAGGGTAAACAAATGCAAGGAGCGCAGAAGACAAAGGTATTCCATCCTTTTGA
>QNBH01000348.1 GCA_003645645.1 Spirochaetota bacterium
AGGAACATCTTCTTCAAGTTCGATAAGTGCGTACCTTCCGCTCTTGAATGCTCCCGGGTTAACCAAAAGGGTATCTTCAAGACGATCGATTCCGACCGATTCGTGGATATGACCCGAAATACATAGAAGGGGCTTTCTCTCTTCTATAAACTTTCTTATGGATTTGCTTCCCACATGCCTTACACCCATAACACGGTCTACCTTTGTTCTATATGGGGGGTTGTGTGTAACGAGTATGAGAGGGTTATTCGGGTTTTTCTCCATGGCGTTTTTAAGAATATCTTCGATTTCTTCATCGGAAAGCGTATTAGGTGTATACACAGGAGCGGGTAAAGAACCTCCTACCCCTGAAAAAGAAATACCGTTTTTCAGTCTTATCTTTCCATGAAGATCAATCTCTTTTTCTCTTAAAAAATCCGCCACATCGGGTTCATCACAGTTACCGGCTACGGCCACTATATTGGCATTCAAAGATAGTATTGTATCAATGATTTCAGCCGCCGCCTTCCTTGAACCGAAATTCGTTATATCTCCTGCAATAATTACCAGGTCTGATGTTTTTACCTCGGCTTCCACATCCCTCAAATATCGCGGATTCCCATGAATATCGGTTATTGCAAAGAGCTTCATACTGCAACCTCCTATCTCAATCATACACCTGGATCGTTCACCCAGTGTGATATCTTACCTGCTGATTAAAATCAATATAAAGCATATTTTGTCCCTATTTCAACTTGTTTTATTTTACCCTTACTTTGCCTTCTCTACCGGAAAATTTGGGATCTCGGTTTAAAATAAAGCAACTGCCTGCAATTTGACACATTAACTTTAAAAGGCTAAAATACGGTATGGCAAAACTTAACTCATACTATTACCTTGTAGACAAACTTGATACGAAAACCTCTGATGCAATAAAAAAGAGCCTTAAAATAATCCCCGGTATAGAGGATGTGAGAGTAGATCTGTTCAGAGGAATAGTTGAGGTTCTTTCCGAGAAAGAGATGGAAGAGCAGGTAAAAATGGCATGTGATGTATCGGGAGCTCTCTACAGGACAAAGGTTAAAAAGAAGGATTTACTCTGAGTCAGAAAGGATTATACCCAGAATATTGCGGGTAATTTCTCTGTCTTTTTCTGTCTGTTTATTTAAGCAACTTCCCTTTCTGCATGACAAATATTGCCCTGATAAAATCGATTTATGAGATAGAGAAAGGTTAGAAGCGCCTCGGGAAAATTCTTTTCTACGATATTGTAACCAAAGAGGAAAAAACAAAGTCCATTTACTAACAGAGCATTTAAAGCCTCTACCGGGTTTCCTGCATAGAGCTGGCCTGCTCCGGGCAGAATCAAGTCCTGCACGAACCTTTTCTTCTTCCGAGGCAGCCTGTTCTGAAGCAAGATTAAAGTAATACTCTGCTTCGTACCATTTTCTCTGGTTCCGGTAAGCAAGGCCAATTTTTCGACATATATTGTACAGATAGTTACTTTCGGGATTGAAAAAGATAAATCTCTTATATTCGGTTATAGCACTGAAGTAATCTTATTATTCCCATAACAGGACCGTATTTTGTGATAGCCTCTTTAGTGTATTGGGAACAGGACGGGGTAAAGTTACAGGAAGGCTTATCCTGGGATGAGATAAAAAGCTTATATTCGGCAAGCATGAGCTTAAGCAAAAGTTTCAGCTCATTTGTCTCCTCGAGTTGAAGATCAATCTTCCCGGGCGATTCATCTCCTGTAAAGGCAATTCCAGAGAAGAAATTGTTTTGAATGAGAAACTCGACATCCTCCTCGGGAGGCAGGGAGAAGAGCCCTCCTATCAGAAAAAATCCGTAAAATATTAGTAGTAATAACCTTCTTACCATTCCATTACCTTCCAATTGGCATTTGGATGAATAGAGAAGTTTCTTACATCCTCGGGCATTTCTTCGTTGACCGAATGGTTTGAATATACTATTTCTTCTTCCGTCTTTTCTCCATCCTGCCATAGAAAAAGCTGCGCCGAACTCGGCAAGACCCACCTTCCTGTTTTTATGAAATCACCATAGATTATTCTAAAAAGAGGCTAGTTATCCGGGTCCACGGTTTCCAGGTAAAAGGGTCTCCCATCCCTCAATCCCAGAACCATCCGGTCGATATATTTCTCTGCATTTTTTTAAAGGTTTCCAGTACGTCATTAGCATGTCGGAACGTAGCACATTATCTGCCATCACAAAGCCTGCAGAGGAAAGCCCGAAGTCGTCCTTAAGCATTCCTAAAAAAAACTGGATAAAGGGAACAATTTCCCCTCCCCCCCTTAAAGAGAAACGCCTTGTTTTCCCGGAAATAGTAAACAACCACCGGCAAAGCCTAAGGCTTTTCAAGCCCTGTGGAATAAGCTTTAGCTTAATCGCAGGAGGCGATTATTCCACAGGGCAAGCCCTGCAAGGGCTAAGTAATTTCCGCTTTGCAGAAATTACTCAGGTGGTTGTATGCTCCGAAAGAAGGTAGACGGGCTTAAGCCCGTCTCTCCACCGGTCTTTCGACCGGTGGACCACCACCATAGGTAGTGGACTTCTTTCGTAGTAAATGGTAACATCCCTATCCTTAAACACATTCCACTGCAACACCGGCTCCCTGATAAGAATCAATACTTTTTCTGGTGCTTCGAAATAGATGGACCCTTTAACTCTCTCCCTGCTTCCTTCATCATAAACTACGGTTCTAATAAAGTCTGCCCTGAAGGTGAAAAATTCTTCAGCACATACCGGGAAAATCAGGTAAAGAGAGAAGAGAAGCATACAAACTGTTCTAATTTTAGCGGTTTTCCCAATTTAACTGAAACTTACTCGCTAAAAAACGCTGGATATAGAAGCTAAAACAGGATTGGAAGAACAACTTGTACCGGAACAATTCTGGCTTAAGCCATTTCCGCAAGATTCCCCGAAGTCATTCCCACAGGAAGTGGCGCACGATTCCACACAGGATTGAGCAGTTCTTGTAACGGCTAATACCACAAGAGTGGTACCACCAACAATAACCACGGTTGTACCAAATCCTGCCATTGACCATCAGAAGTTCTTAAGGTATTAAATCATATAAAGTTAAAAAAATTTTTTTTTATTCGATTTGCCAGGAGGTGCTAACTA
>QNBH01000349.1 GCA_003645645.1 Spirochaetota bacterium
ATCGAGGAGATAAAAAAGTCCGGCCTTAGAGGAAGAGGGGGGGCGGGGTTTCCCACAGGTCTTAAGTGGGAGTTCTGCTCAAAGGCTCCAGGAAATGAGAAATATGTGATCTGCAATGCCGATGAAGGAGACCCAGGGGCTTTCATGGACCGCTCAATAGTGGAGTCAAACCCTCATGCATTACTCGAAGGGATGGTTATTGGCGCAAGGGCAATAGGAGCATCTCACGGTTTTGTCTACATAAGAAACGAGTATCCCCTCGCTCTAACCAGGCTCTTAAAGGCGATCGAGCAAGCCCATGAGTACGGACTGCTGGGAGAGGATATTTTCGGAACAGGCTTTAATTTCGATATAACGGTTAACCGGGGAGCAGGTGCGTTCATCTGCGGGGAGGAGACCTCTCTGATAGGCTCACTGGAAGGGAAGGTTCCGGAGCCAAGAGTTCGACCTCCCTATCCGGCGCATTCCGGTTATATGGGTAAACCTACCAATATCAATAATGTAGAGACCTGGGCAAATGTACCTCACATTATCCTTCGAGGTGCCGAATGGTTTGCCGGTATCGGAACCGAGAACAGCAAGGGGACAAAGGTCTTCTCTCTTGTAGGGAAGGTAAGAAATACCGGGCTGGTGGAAGTCCCCATGGGTATCGCTCTGAAAGAGGTCGTTTTCGAAATTGGAGGAGGGATTCCCAACGATAAAAAGTTTAAAGCAGTGCAAACCGGAGGACCATCCGGGGGCTGTATACCCGCATCGATGCTGGATATTCCCATTGACTACGAAAGCCTGGTTAAGGCCGGTTCCATCATGGGTTCCGGCGGAATGATTGTAATGGATGAGGAAACCTGTATGGTGGATACGGCCAGGTACTTTCTCTCATTTACACAGGAGGAGTCGTGCGGAAAGTGTACGCCCTGCAGGGAAGGCACAAGGCACATGCTGATTCTTCTGGAAAACATCACCCAGGGTAAGGGCAGGATGGAGGATATAGAGATCCTGGAAAATATGGGTAGGCTGATAAAAGATACGGCTTTGTGTGGTTTAGGAAATACGGCGCCCAATCCGGTACTTACCACAATACGGTATTTCCGTGATGAATACGAAGCTCATATCAAGGAAAAGAAATGTCCTGCTAAAGTGTGTAAAGCGCTTATCACTTTTTCTATTTTACCGGATAAATGCACAGGCTGTACTCTCTGCGCAAAAAACTGTCCTGTAAACTGCATTGCAGGAGAGAGAAAAAAGCCCACGAGATCAACCAGAGCAAGTGTATAAAATGTGGTATGTGCTACAGTGTTTGCAAATTTGATGCAGTGAGGGTGGAATAATGATAAACTTTACCATAGATGGTAAACCCATTCAGCTTGAAGAGCCCGAATCTATTCTTAATGCAGCAAAACGGTTGGGGATAGAGATTCCCACGCTGTGTTATCACGAAAAGCTATCCCCTTACGGCGGTTGTCGTATATGCCTCGTAGAAGCTGCACCCGGAAGTGCACCGGAAAGATCAAAGCTTGTACCTGCCTGTGCGAGCAGAGTAGAGGAGGGGTTGATAATAAAGACATCAACCCAAAGAGTAAGAGAGGCAAGAAAGTTTAATATCGAGTTACTTCTTTCAAGAAGCCCCGATTCCGAGGAAATAAGGCAAACGGCCCGGGAGATTGGAGTTGATCCGGATAACAGAAGCGCTCTTGATAGTGTAGGAGAATATCTTCTCTACAGGGCACCTAGAATAAGGCATACCAAATGCATACTATGCGGCTTATGTGTACGTGTCTGTGCCGAGATTACCGAAAGAGACGCGCTTTGCTTCGAGAACAGGGGTATGAAACGAAGAGTTGTGCCTCCTTTTGACAAAGTCGCAGATACATGTATAGGATGTGGTTCCTGTGCCTATGTATGCACTACAAATACAATCACTATAGAAGAGGTTACCTGATATAAAAAAAACAATAACGGAAAAGATCATTTTATGGATATAAAGCAGATATTTAAGCCGATACAGAAAGATTTAGAACTAGTTGAAAATGAATTAAGAGCACAGATCGAAGAAATAGGTATAAACTCAGGAGAATACAGCGGGGAGTATATAGATAAAGCGGTTAAGCACCTTTTCTTAATACCGGGTAAAAGACTCCGTCCGGCCCTGGTGCTTCTTTCAGCCAGGGCTGTTTCTTCTGCAGGAGAGGGTTCAGACTCCTTTACAGGGAAAGGCGGTGTATCAGAGAGCTCCCATTTCAATACACCCGATTCATGGATTCAAATGGCGACTGCTGTAGAACTTCTTCACTCCGCCTCTCTTGTTCATGATGACATAATCGATGAATCGGAACAACGCAGGAAACAGCAGTCCCTGAACAAGAAGTATGGAAACAAAATCGCAGTATTGGTAGGAGATGTTCTCTACTCACAGTTTTTCTCTTTGCTTACAAATATTGCAATAGAAAATTACGAGCAAAAACTTTCTATCTTCAAGACTTTCTGCAAAATTACTCAAAAGATGTGCTTCGGTGAGATAAATCAGTTGAGGGTAATCAGGAACGGAGTCTCTCCCGGCTTTCGTGAATATATCGATATACTCACCAGTAAAACGGCCTCACTCATGTCGGCTTCCTGCAGGTGCGGAGCCATTCTTGCGGGAGGAGGGGATGAGGCGGTAAAACTGTTTTCCGATTTCGGTTTGAATGTTGGTCTTGCCTACCAGCTCGCAGATGATTTTATCGACAACGATAGTATATTTAAAAATAGAGTTGATATGGTAGATAAGGCAGATTATTATATAAAAGAGGCCAAGAAAAACATTTCTATTTTTCGGGATGGAACGGCAAAGATACACCTTTACAGTTTGTGCGATTTTATTTTAGATAGAGCGCAGAACGGAGAATAATCTTAATAATTTTACTACGAAAGAAGGCCACCACCTGTTGTAGTGGTCCACCGGTCGAAAGACCGGTGGAGAGACGGGCTTAAGCCCTTCTGCCTTCTTTCGGAGCATACAACCACTTAAGTAATTTCCGCAAGGCGGAAATTACTTAGCCCCTGCAGGGCTTGCAAAACCTTAGGCTTTGCC
>QNBH01000350.1 GCA_003645645.1 Spirochaetota bacterium
GGACAAAATAACTCCTGAATCTTCATTTCGTCAGGATCTGGGAGCAGACAGTCTCGATACGTACGAGCTGGTGTATGCCATCGAAGAGGAACTCGGGATAAGCATCCCGGATGAAAAGGCCAACGAGTTTGAGACAGTCGGAGATGCGATGGAATATATTAAATCACAGATGTAAGGGGTTATTCATCTGCAACAGTGTTTTTATTAAAAAAACGGATTGAATTAAACACTCCGCCCATCTCTCCAGAAAGGCGGAAAGAACTGAAACTCTTCGAAAAACATGCGGGAATAAGGTTCAGGGAACCCGATTTCCTGAACCTTGCCTTTTGTCACCGCTCCTACGCAAATGAAAACGCAGGTGAGTTTGATAACAACGAAAAACTTGAGTTTTTAGGCGATTCCGTTCTTGGGCTTGTTGTAAGTGATTATCTCTTTCAATCCCTTCCCGGTAAAGTAGAGGGGGATCTGGCACGAATTAAATCTTTTGTAGTCAGTGAGAACAGCGTGGAGACCATTGCAAAAGAACTAAAAGTCGATAATTTTATTCTTATCGGAAAAGGCGAAGAGTATTCCGGCGGCAGATCAAAGAAGGCTATTCTTGCGGATGCAATGGAAGCAATTATAGGTGCATACTACCTCGATTCGGGTTTTAAGGCGGTAAAGAGGTTTATTTTAAGATTTTTTATACCCGAGATAAACAAAGTACTGGAAGACAGGCATGAGAAAGACTATAAGACAATGTTACAGGAGTATGTACAGAAGAGATTTAGAACTTATCCCAGGTATACTCTTGTACAGAAAACAGGACCCGATCACGATAAAACCTTCTGGGTAGAGGTTAAAATCAACGGTAAAAGTTTTGGACCGGGAAAAGGAAAAAACAAAAAAATTGCAGAACAAAATGCAGCATGTGAAGCATATAAAGCTTTAACGAGAAAAACTTCAAAAAAAAAGAGTTAGCGGAGCCTAAACCAGGCAGTACAACCAGATTATCCCCTTTTAATGTAAATATTGTAATAATTTTTAGCAATTTCTATTAATTTCTCTTTTTTATTTAGACCAGGATCATCAAGCACCGTTTCAAGAAGGTAATTCAATACAGTACCCATTTCTTTGCCTCTGGGAACACCAGCCTGGATGGCCAAGTCATTTCCGTTTACATCCAGATCTTTAATGGTGAAAGCATTCTCCTGGTTTAAAACTTTAATTATATGCTCTTTGAAGGCTTCTAAGCGGGAACAGCGGAAGCGCTTTCCCGTTATTCCATACTGATCTGCATACCGAAGGTGGAAAAGATTCTCTATATTCTCTTTTCCAACCCGTGCAATAAATCTTCTTACCGCAGAGTCTTTCCACTCTTCGTTATAGTTAAACATGTGGTGTCTGATGAGATGGCACACTTCTTTTTCTATTTTTTTTGGGAATTTTAACCTGCCAAGAATTTTTCTCGTTAACCTCTCCGATATCTCTTCATGCCTGTAAAAAACAGGCTCACCCACCGGAAGATAACTCAAGCTTACAGGTTTGCCAATATCATGAAATAGGGCGGCAAGCCGAATCACAAGATCATTCTTTGCTCCCTCACAGGAGAGAATGGAGTGTTCATAGACATCGAAACGGTGAAACCCCTTCTGTTCAACTCCCTTACAGGCTTCAAGTTCCGGCAGAATGAGTGAGGTAATACCTGCTCTATCCATATAGTAAAAACCGATGGAAGGCTTTTTGGTGAGAATCAGTTTTTGAAACTCCTCACTTATTCTTTCTGCAGAAATTTCTTTGAGTTTAAAGCAGTTTCCCACCATACCCCGAAGAGTTTTCTCCTCTATGGTGAAATTTAACTGTGCGGCAAACCTACAGGCCCGCAAGATACGGAGGGCGTCTTCGGAGAATCTTTTATCCGGATCACCTATAGCCCTTATTAGTTTTTTATTGAGATCTTCTCTTCCGCTATGGGGGTCTAACAGCTTATCTTTAATAGGATCATAAGCTAGAGAGTTGATTGTGAAATCACGTCTTTTAAGATCTTCGAATATGGAAGGGGTAAACTCAACTGAATCGGGATGTCTCAGGTCACTGTACTTACCTTCCGTCCTGAATGTAGTTACTTCAAATTTATATCCCCTATACAAAACAGTAACTGTTCCATGTTTGATGCCTGTGGGTATAACCGCCCGAAATAATTGCATAACCTCTTCCGGTCGGGCATCGGTTGCAAAGTCATAATCAGTTACCTCTATACCTGTAACCATATCCCGTACAGCACCGCCCACCAGGAAACATTGAAATCCGGCTTTTTTAAAAAATCCGGCGAAATCTTTTATTACCCTGGATACATTCACATCAAAAGAGTAAACCCGTGTACTAGAATATTGTCAATAATAAAAAAAAGGGCAGCTTCAATTTAACTGCCCTTAAGAACGTTTCATTTTCCCAGCTCGACTTCTGGTTATTATTGAAATAACTGCATAACAGCCTGGGTCTTCTGGTTTGCCTGCACCAGCATGGCTGTAGAAGATTGAGTGAGAATCTGATTTTTAACAAAATCTACCATCTGTGCAGCCATATCCGTATCCCTGATTCGGGATTCTGCAGCCTGGAGATTTTCTGCACCGATAGCCAATCCTTTCATTGCGTGTTCGAGCCTGTTCTGGTAGGCGCCGAGGTCTGCTCTTTGTTTGTTAAGCGTTCGGAGTGCTCTGTCGATCACCGATATGGAAATGTTGGCTTTATCGGGAGAAGAGAGAGAAATAAACGATGCTGCATGTGGTAGACCCGATGTTCCCTGTAATCCCAATCCCTGAGCAGTCATGGTACCAATGTAAATTCGCTCACGCTGGTCCATATTTGCCCCTATATGGAGCCACATGCTTGCGGTTACCAGATTTTCTCCGGTTTCCCTGGCAAACCGGCCTGTTAAAAGGGTAAGACCGTTGAATTGAGCGTGAGATGCAACGCGGTTGATCTCATCGATCAACTGGGAGACTTCCACCTGAATCTGCATTCTGTCCTCGTTTGTATAAACTCCATTGGATGCCTGAATGGCCAACTCCCTTAAGCGATGCAGAA
>QNBH01000351.1 GCA_003645645.1 Spirochaetota bacterium
ACCGAGTACACACTTGTCAAGAAAGTACGGCCCTTCCATTACTACTACTATATCGTAGAGGGTTATCTCTTCCGGTTTCTTACCGAGCAAAAAACCGCCTCCTCTACCTTTCTGTGACAGTACGATCCGGTTGTGAGAGAGTTGCTGAAGAATCTTTCCAAGAAAGAAAGATGGTATGTTCAATTTCCTGGATATCTCTCTCTGGAAGACAGGTTTACCATTCGCTCGATGTGCGAGATACAGGACCGCAGCAGAGCATATTCACAACTTTTACTGAAAAGTTTCATCTTGCCATATTACCCTTCTTTCTATTTCTCATGGAAGGAAGCCAGCTCCTTTATCTCCTGTGTCTGCCCGCTTCTGGAGGTTATTCTTTTATGAACAATGGAAGTAACTCCGGTAAACAGCCCAAAGAGATTGATGAAACCGGTAGCATCGGCATGATTATAAGCACTTTCGCCAAAGGAAACGGGATCTTCCTGGTACTGAGAATAGGGAGATTTCCTTCCTCCAATGATTATATTGCCTTTGTAAAGGTAGAGCCTTACAGAGCCGGTTATAAACTCACAGGCTTTCTCCATGAATGCTTCCATCGATTCACGAAGGGTGGTATACCATTTGCCCTGGTATATCAGTTCAGCATACTTCATTGCAAGTGTTTGCTTGAAGTGCAGGGTATCACTATCCAGAGTCATCATTTCAATCTCCCTGAGAGCGGCATTAAGAATTGTACCTCCAGGTGTTTCATAAACGCCCCGGCTTTTCATCCCTACTACTCTCGTTTCTACTACATCCGTCCGTCCGATACCATTTTCCTTTCCCAGTCGATTAAGGTTGTAAAGGATTTCAAGAGGTTTAAGTTTGCGGCCATTTAACCCCACAGGCATCCCCTTTTCGAAATCGATAATTACTTCCGTCTCCTGATCGGGAGCATCCTGTGGTGATTTTGTAAGCAAGAACATCTCCTCCCTTGGCCTGTTCCACGCGTTTTCCAGATCGCCCCCTTCATGGCTCATGTGCCAGATATTCCAGTCCCTGTAATAGATATTTTTCTTTGATACATTACCAATAGGGATGTTACGGGATTTAGCATACTCAATAGCCTCTTCTCTTGAGCGTATATTCCACATTCGCCATGGAGCAATAACTTCCAGATGAGGAGTTAAAGCCTTATACGTAAGTTCAAAACGTATCTGATCGTTACCCTTGCCTGTACATCTATGGGCGAGGGCATAGGCTTTCTCTTTTAATGCCACCTCTACCTGATATCTGGCCTGGAGTGGTCTGGCAATGGATGTGCCCAGAAGATACTTGTTCTCATAGATAGCTCCTGCTCGAAGCATGACAAAGAGAAACTTCTCTACAAACTCCTCCCTGGCATCGACTATATAGAGTCTGGATGCACCTGATTTTCGGGCCTTTTCATCCATCATATCCCACTCTTCTTCCTGGCCTACGTTTATGCATACACAGACTATTTCTGCTTCCTGGTAATTTTCTTTTAGCCATGGGATTATAATTGAGGTATCGAGCCCGCCTGAATAAGCCAGAACTATTTTATTTATTTCTTTTTTACTCTTCTCCTCCTCAGAAAATTCAATTTACATCTTTTGTGTTCATACGGTTACAGCTACGCAGCGCCGGGATATCTAGAAATCCTTCCCGAGTTTTTCTTTGAATCTTGAAAAAGTCCGGTAGACAATATCTGCTCCTTTCTTACTCTCTCCCTCGGATATTACCAGAGGGGGTGCTATTCTGAGAACATTTTTACCTGATTTAAGTACAAGGACTCCTTCTTCTCTGGCAATTGCGATAATGTTCTTTGTAATTTCTGACTCTTTTTCTTCTGGAGCCTTCACCTCTATCCCTTTGAGCATTCCAATTCCTTTAATTGAACCGAGAAAATGGAACTCTTCTGCTATCCTGACTAGTTCATTATGGAGGACTTTTGCCTTATCTCGGACTTCCTAAAGAAAAGAGGGATTCAGAATGAGATCGAGAACCCGGAATGCAACCGAAGTGGTAACCGTTCCCCCTCCGAAGGTAGTGCCATGTTCGCCCAGTTGCAGAAGCTCGTTTATTCTGGCTGGAATAAGAGTTGCGGATAAAGGAAGTCCACCGGCAAGGGGCTTGGAAAGGGTAACAATATCCGGTTCAAGACCAATCCATTCCGAGGCAAACTTGTAGCTCGTTCTTCCCAGACCAGTTTGTATTTCGTCTGCAATGATTATTACATCGTGCTTTTTGCAAAGCCGGTTGAGAGTTTCGGCAAATTCCCGACTCATTACATCGAGTCCACCTTCTCCCTGTACAATTTCTGTAATAACACAACTGAAACTGCTATCCAGAGTCTCTTCCAGTTTGCTGGTATTATTGTAGTCTATGGTTTCTACTCCCGGGAGGAGTGGAGCAAAGGGTTTTTGATACACTGGATTGGGAGTACAGGAGAGAACACCCATCGTCCTTCCATTGAATGCACTACTAAAGCAGAGTATCCGGTGAGAACCTGCTCCTCTTTTTCTTGATGTATATAACCTGGCATACTTTATTGCAGTCTCGTTCGCTTCACTTCCGCTGTTGCTGAAATGGACTGCTGCAAAGGGGCCTAAGGAGATCAACCTTTTGCCTAATTCGACTGCAGGCTCTGTAGTGTAAAGATTTGAGATGTGAATGAGTTTTTACATCTGCTTGAATGCTACTTCAGCAAGATCCTTCCTTCCGTAACCCAGGGCATTTACAGCAATCCCCGACCCAAAATCGAGGTATCTATTCCCATCACAATCTTCAACGTAAACACCCTCTCCCCTGGAAATGAGAAGTAGCTCCTGTGCATAGTTTCTGGGGAAAGGCGTTTCTGTAATAAGTGACGGGTTTTTATCGAATTGTCGAGTAGACATAATATGACTCCTCCAATTCTAAGAATAGTGAGGAGGCTCAATGCCCCTCACAGAACCGGACTTGTAGATTTCCCACATCCGGCTCTTCAGTTTAACTCACCTTTCAAGTGAAACGTAAAAGCTATGTACTATCCTCGGTTTTGGCAGCGGGTAATGTTCC
>QNBH01000352.1 GCA_003645645.1 Spirochaetota bacterium
ATCGGCATTGCAGATCACATATTTCTCATTTCCTGGAGCCTTTGAGCAGAACTCCCACTTAAGACCTGTGGGAAACCCCGCCCCCCCTCTTCCTCTAAGGCCGGACTTTTTTATCTCCTCGATCATCCCTTCCGGAGTCATCTGAGTAAGTGCTTTTGCCAGAGCCCTGTATCCGTCCCTGGCTATATATTCTTCGATGTTGTCCGGCGAAATAGTGCCCCTGTTGGACAGAGCTATAAGCTGTTGTTTCTTGAAAAACCCTATATCCTCCATTCTGGGGATGGGACTTTCCTCCTTCGGAGGTATATACATCAACCTCTTTACGGGTCTTCCCTTAAGCACATGCTCCTCAACAACTTCAGGTGCATCCTCTTCTGTCAGCAACTGGTAGAATATCCCGTCAGGGTGGACAACCATAATTGGCCCCTGAGCACAGAAACCGTTACACCCGGTGGTAACCACCTCGACTTCATCCTGCAGTTCTCGTTTTTCTATTTCTCTCTCCAGCGCTTCCTTGACTCTCAGAGATTTGTTGGATACGCACCCCGTTCCTGCGCATACCATCAGATTCATCCTGTATTCAGGCATTTACGATACCCTCTCACTTCCTTTTGCAAGCGCATAATCTTTAACGATTTTGCCGTCCATTACATGATCTGCGAACACCTTTTTTACTTTTTCGGGAGAAAGATTAACATATTTTACAGGAGCCTCCCCTTTTAACTCCACCGTGGCCATCGGTTCGTGGCTGCACAGACCGGCACAACCGGATGTGGTAATTATTACATCCTGGGCATTCTTCTCTTCTTTTTGATCCAGAAATGTCTTTAATATTTTGCGTGCTCCTGCCGCTATACCGCAGGTACCCATGTGGACGGTTACCCATGCTCTGCCTTTACCTTCTCTTAAGGTGGTGGATGAGCGCATCTTCTCACTTATCTTATCCAGGTCTTCCGGTTTTAATTTCATTGGTCATTCTCCTTTCAGAAACGAGTATGTTTAAACTTAAACTCTATCTCCGGATGGGATGCTTTCAAAACATCCATCGTTTCCTGCACATTACCAAGGGGCTTTCTATCGGGATGAGACATATTAAAGGTGGCAGTTACTACGGTACCTCCCTCCCTGGTTGATATAACTTTTAGTTCACCCCCGGCTTCCCTTGCAGAGTGGGCAAACAGAGAAAGTCCCAGTCCTACACGTTTTCCCGGCTTTGTTGTGTAAAAGGGATCGGCTGCCTTTTTTATCATATCCTCATCCATTCCCTTGCCGTTATCGCTAATTTTTACTGTAAGGAGATCGTTCCTTTGATCTTCTTCAATCTCCACATCTACACTTGTAGCTCCGGCATTTATGGAGTTTTCCGCTATATCAAGTATATGTAAAGAGATATCCTCCATCTCCCTTGCAATCTCTCCTTTCTCTTAAGGCTCTCCTTATCTCTGCTACACATGGTTCACCCAGAGAAAGCACCGAAAAACTCCTTCCTATATCCTGGGGATGGTGGGAGTCGGAGAACCGTACCAGGGGTATTCCCGGATTTTTATATTCTGCCGTATCAGTTTGTGCCTGCGGAGAAAGCTCTAGAGCATCGAAGTAAATCCCCTCGGGAATAAAGCCGAGCTGGCTTAAAACACTGAAAGAAGCCCTGTCAATATGAGAAGCCCGTGCAATCCCATCGAGTTGATGTATGGAATCAAGAACCTTCTCCAGAGACAAATCGGTTGCACCAATCAATAACTTTCTACACGATCTTGCCACAAATCCATCGGCATCTACCACATACTGCTCACCGAATGCTTCTCCGTCGTTTTCTCCCTGAAGATGATTGTATACCAAATCCTGTAACTGGAGAAGATTTTCCAATTCGTCGAAAAAACCCAACACATGTATCTCCTCTAACATCGTTACCTCGATCCCTCCTATTACAGGGAACCCTATTCTTTCTCCAGCCTCCTTGAAGGCGGCTACATTTTCTGCAGAATTGTGGTCGCTTATTCCTATAATCTGAAGTCCATGCATCTTTGCATGGGACAGTACTGTTTCGGGTATCATTTTTGAGTCACCACAGGGAGATAGGCATGTGTGTATATGCAGATCCATCTTATAAATCAAATTCCTCTTACACCCAGACTGTACAATCTTCCGCAAACCTCGAATGCGGGAAGCTCACTGCTTAAAATGGGTACTTCCTCTTTCTCTGCTTTCTTAAGCGTTTCCTCTTCCGGCTGCCTGCCGCCGATTATGAGTATCCCACTTATCTCTTTCATAACGGCAACGGCCACTATGTTAGGATGTATCTGTAATGTAATCCACAGATCTCCGGCCCGGGAGTTGGCAATGACATCGCTTAACAGATCACTCATGTATCCTCTGGATACCTCTACACCGAGCAAACTCTCACCATGTTTTACTTCAAGACCCAGATTAGAAGCTATTTCCTTTAATGTCATTCAAGCTCCATGGGTATATCAATTTTTTAAACAGGTACCCCTGTCCACTTCGGATAGTATATCCAGGGAACCCGCACAATTCTGAATATTGTTAAGCCCCATTCCTGCGCCAAAGCCCAACTCCCTCACCCAATCGGGTGCAGTCGAGTAGCCGGGTTGTAGCACCTGCTGAATATCGGGTATTCCGGGCCCCTTATCACTTACTTCCATATAAACACGGCAGGGATCCACCTTCACGAGGAACTCTCCCCCTTTTGCATAGATTATCAAGTTCATCTCCGCCTCATAGGCAGAAATTGCCGCCCGCCGAACAATACCAGGATGAACTCCCAGCCGTTTTAAGGTCTTTTTTATATTGCTTGCCACCTCCCCGCCTTCTTCTATCTTCTTATTGCCTACTCTATAGTTGAGTGTAATTGTTGCGCTATCTGCGATGATATCTTCGAAAAAATGGCTTGCCCTGTAACGGTGAATCTCCTCCTCTGTATATCCCTTCTCAAGCTCCTTGTACAAACCTTCTACTATATCGCCCTTGGTAAGAACTCCCTTAAGCCTTCTTGTTTCTCTGTTCAGCACCGGGAAACGGCCGGACCCATAATGC
>QNBH01000353.1 GCA_003645645.1 Spirochaetota bacterium
CGAGAGCTCCAGGAGTAAATTGCCAGGCATAACCATTCTTAAGGCCATGGAGTGCGAATGGGTACCCGAGTTTAGAAACTTTTACCAGGATGAGCTTCTGGGAAAGAGACAATTTCAATACCTGGTAGGGGCCGTACATTGGATTCCTGCAGGAAAAGACTGGAAGCCTATAAAAAACCTTACACCAAAAATGCTGATTTATTATGCCGATCATACTATAGAACTAATGGAGTCAGGCCTGTTTGCCTTTGTCGCCCATCCCGATATGTTTGTCATCGGCTATCCCAGATGGGATGATAATTCTGCTTCCTGTTCTGCCGATATACTACGTGCTGCAGAAGAGCTTAAGATTCCGCTAGAGATTAACGGATACGGTTTTCGGAAATCACCCCAACTGTATCCCTGGCTTCCATTCTGGGAACTGGCCTCGGAGTTCGACATCCGGGTGATATGCAACTCGGATGCCCACAGTCCTGAGGACGTATTTGCTTCGATCGACAGGTGCGAAGATATTGCTGCCAGGTATGAGCTTGCCGTTACTGAGCTGGAAACAGGAAGTGAGCCGGTGGCGCGTTAGGATCATCAAGGATTAAACTGACCACCATGGTACAACGGGAATTCTAGATCCTCGACCCACGATACGCTCCCCTGCATATATAACAAGTCCCCTGACGGCTCTTCCTTGACTCAAGTCTATCCATTTCTGAAGGTTAGAGCGGAAAGATGATGAAAATGTTCGTGAGGATTTAATCTCAACCGGAAGTACGGTTTGCCCAAAATCAACTATCAGGTCGACTTCTTTTCCGCTTCTATCACGCCAATAGTAGAAGGGAGGTAGTTCTCCAAGATGAACAACTCGCTTAAATAGATCGGCTACTATGAATGTCTCGAAAATAGCTCCGAAGAGAGGGTGAGTCTGAAGCTCATCTGGCTTCCTTATGGAAAGGAGGAAGCACAGAAGCCCCGTATCTGTGAAATAGATTTTGGGACTCTTAATTATCCTTCTGGAGAAAATTTCATAGTAAGGAGGCAGGATATATACTATTCCGCTGGTCTCGAGCAGGGATATCCAGCGCTTTACGGTGGGCTGAGAGATCCCAATTGCGTTGGCTATGGAAGCATAGTTTAACAACTGCCCGGACATTCCGGCGCAGAGCTTGAGGAAACTCTCAAATGTGCGCAGATCTGCAAGATTTACGAGTTGCCTGATGTCCCTTTCCAGATAGGTTTGGACGTAACCTTCATGCCACTTTCTGTGATCAAGTTTCCTGTCATAAATTCTTGGTATGTATAATCCGGGAAAACAGCGCGGGCCAGGGTAGTCTTGCCGCTCTGTCTCGGACCGATGATGGCAATTGCAGGATATTGGTTCGCATATATTTCCACCGAAAATGCGAGATGCCTTGGAATCATTTGGCAAAAATGAAATTTGATTTTGTATTTGTCAAGACCCTTTTTGTTGATACTTTCTACTTCTTGACTCAATATGGGATAGTTTCTAATATTAAATCTTCTAGGAGCTTAAGAACGGATGCAATCCGGAATCATATTCGACGTACAGGAGTTTGCTATTCACGATGGCCCTGGGATAAGAATTACGGTTTTTCTAAAAGGGTATCCGCTTAAGTGCTCATGGTGTCACAACCCCGAAGGTATATCTCCGGAGCCACAGATAATGAGATGCAGTAATACCTGTCCTTGCTTCTCACGGATACGATCTCGAAGATTAGCGTGATTACGTGCTGGCAACTTGCTGGGAACTGATCATTCCGGGAAAAGGCATTGAGTTTTTAAATATCATTGCTGTATCTTTCCCGGCAGCAGCCGACCGGGGGATACGTGAAGTACTCAAGGCGGGTAAACGATTCGAATAACTAAGGAGGGAAATCGTGCTTAAACGTTTTGGGGTTTCTCTGGAGGAGGAGCTTCTTGAAGACTTTGATGAATTGATCCGCCAGAAGGGATATACAAATCGGTCGGAAGCCATAAGAGATTTGATCCGGAATACCCTCGTAAAAAAGGAATGGCTTGAAGGTGATGCAGAGACTGCAGGGGTAGCGGTGATCGTATATGATCATCACCGCCATGAGCTATCAAAAAAATTAACCGACACACAGCATAAAGATTACGGAAAGATAACAGCCTCGTTACATATACATCTGGATAGTGATAACTGCCTTGAAGTTATCATTTTGAGAGGGAAAGCAAAGGAAATTCAAAGGGTTGCCGACTCTCTTATAAGCACCCGCGGCGTAAAACACGGAAGATTTATAGGCACAACCACGGGGAGGGATTTTGTCTGAGGGATTACCTGTCAAGTTTAATCCTGCCAGTAGATGTAGGACATGTTCGTCTGAATCGTTTTATTCACCTTGTTATCATCAAGGTATGTAATTGTGATATATCCGTTTTCATGTTTGGCCACAGTTATGATAGCTTGAATAGAAAGAACTATATTACCCTGATTATCATAGATGTTTATCTTACCCTTCAAAGCAGGAAGCCTCCTTCTATTTTTGCGTTGCTTTGCACTTCTTAAATCTATTAAAGATCGAGAAAAGTGCGTGTATTGATTCTTTAAAAACTATGTAGTAATTTATCATAGCAAAGAGGAACTGACAACAGATATTTAAGTTTTATGAATTTTTTTGGATTTTCCTTGCCGGCGTGACGAAATTGGTAGACGTGCCAGACTCAAAATCTGGTGGGTGTTAAACCCGTAAGGGTTCGAGTCCCTTCGCCGGCAATCCACCTAGCCTAACGTTTTTTTCCGTCTGTTACGCTATTATACCCTCAGGTGTTGCTATTTTAGCAAAATTTTTTATATGATAACGCAGCCGCAACCAGTGGGGGGAGACCGGAGGACATAATAGCACTGGTTGCGGCTATGCCGCGCTGCGCTATGTACAGTCGAGACTTTGTCTTTTATTAAAAATTTTTAAACTCGAAAAAACAAAATCTACCGAGCCCATAGCACATCGCAATCTTCCTTTCAGTTGCGATCGAAGATTGCGATATGTTATTTC
>QNBH01000354.1 GCA_003645645.1 Spirochaetota bacterium
AAGTGTATGTACCTGTTTCCAGGTTCTCTATTCTTGCAGACGCCCCGGCCAGCAGTTCGGCCTGCCTTGCCCCGTCAAGGTAGAGGGTGCCTGCGATAGCTGTCTCTACCATCACACTTCCGTAGGCCTTCTCTATGGTGATCACAGGCTTCGTAACCTGCTCTTCTACAACGACAGTTTCACCGGCACTCCTCCCTGCAAAGTAGAACTCCCCATAGAAATCATGATAGATGGCAGGTCTCTGCATGCCCCTGGTGCTCCGGGCAACCTCTTTCCCGATAAGATCGAAGGCTTCCTTTACATCAATTCCAGGCCTGCTTACATACTTCAAAAAGGCCTCCGTAAAGGGACTGTTCCTCCCCAGCCCGTCCTCCGCTGTCTTCCCAGGGGCCGTGGCATACACTATTATCGAGCCTTCAGGCCTCTCCCACATCACCGTAAGCCCCTTGTTTACACTCTTTGCCCCCGCAAAGGGGTTGTCCCTGCAGGCATCCAGCACCACCATGTTAAGCTTATTTTTCGCATCACCCATATACCCCAGTACAAGACCTGCAGGTACCGCCTTGTAGGGAAGCTCCACAGCACTCCGTATGGTTGAATCAACCGGAATACGGTAGTTCTCCCCCCCTGTGCTTCGCTCCGTGCCCTGAATAGAAGAAAAGCCCCACCCCGCCCTCCTTGAGTTTTACACCAAACCTGTATATCGCATCATCCATCTCCATTCGTGAGGCATCAAGCAGTGTCTCCACATCGAAGCCCAGGCTCTTAAGCAGCCTCGAGACATCCCTCGCATCGTTTACAGGGTTCCTTAAGGGAGAGCCCTGGTAAGCACTGTTACCGATTACAAGGGCTATGCGTCTCTCCTCCTTCTATTTCACAATGGTATACCGGATAAGCTTCTACGACAGGTCTCCCTGCCTCTCAGCATGGCTTCCGGCCCTTCGGCACTGAAAAGCCCTCCGTATACCTCCTTGAAAGATAAGTCCAGATTTTCCAGCGCATCCTGGGCGAAAAACTCGAGTTAATGGCTCTGTTCTATGGCCCCTTTAAGCTGCTCCTCAAGAAAGCGGGAGAAAGAGCCTGCAAGGGAGCTGTACTCGTAGGTGAAGTTGCCGAACCCCACACGCAAGACCTCGTAGTGGGATTTTCCTATTTCATCGAGGGCGGCTTTAAACCTTGCAGTAATTTCTTCGCTAAAGGAATGGAATAAAAGCCTACAAGAAGCTCGAGAAGATGGCTCTAAAATCGGTTGCACCAGGAATTTTGCGTATCTTACTTCTTGCTCTGTGGAACAATCGCTTCGAGATTAACTGCTTTAATTTCAGGAAATACCACGAAGTCTGCTACATTTTCTGTAACCAGTATCTCTACATTATGCGATTTCATGGTTGCAATTACATTGGCATCGTGAATCCGGTTTCCTCTGATATCATAATCACGAACAAGACCAATCAATCGTTCACAGACCTCTTCTGTTTCCTCAAGCACAATTACCCGCCTCTTAAACTCTTCGATATTGGCTATAGCTTCTTCCACATTCAATCCCAGACCGTTTATCTCGGTTGGCCTTGTGGCAACCACGAGATATTCCCTTATGATCTGTCCGCTTATGCTTAAATGGAAGCCCGTGTTAAGTGCTGTTTTAAAAAAATTTAGGGCGCTATGGTGGCATTGACGTGATTGGTCTGTTGCAGTGAGGAAGATATTGGTATCGATAAACAGGAGATCACCGGCCTTTATCTCCATATATCTCTTCTCTCCTCCAGGTGGATTTCCCTCCGGTGTTTACTGTAATAAGTTGAAGTTCTTCAGTTTCTGACCTCAATGGAGCCTTTTTCACAGCCTGCTCTATAATCGCATGAAGTTCTCCCTGTAGGGATCGATGGTGCAGACTTGCAAGCCGTTTCAGTGCAGAGTAGATTTGTGGATCAATGTCTCTTATAAGTATTGTTTTCATATCAGTATCATAATAGTATCACTTTTTAATGTCAAAGTCAATTTCTTCTTAATCACACTTGTTTAACCTATAGAGCCCAACACTGATAATGATATGTGGTCACCTTAAAAGTAGTAATAGGGAATCTCTCCAGCATACCGGTGGGATACGCCGGAGGTTTAGGACTCCTCAAGCGGCTATTCTACAGGTCTCCCCAGGTGTGCCCGCAAACTTCTAAAAGCTAAAACTTACGTCCATGGATGGATTAATGAAGCGCGAGGCATGGATGCCGGAAATGTTGCCCAAAATCTTACTTTGTCTTCACAAGGCGGAAGCCAAGGTCGAAATTGCTGCTGGATGGGTCGCTAAAGTCGATATCGGCAGAACGAAGGTCGCCTGCATCGTCGCCCCAGCTACCGCCACTTTTCACCCGGTTAAATTGGCTAAGCCAACCTCAAAGCGGATTTAACAGGGTGAACCCGGTTCGAGCTTGTATAAGGTCCTGTAGGGTTACTCGCAGGTGAGGAGGAGTAATAATCTCTACCATAACATCAATTCAATGGGGACATTGTTATCCACTGTGAAAGCGGACCATATATTAGACCGTTAATATCAGCGTGGGAGGCATGACCAAGCCATGAGAAAAGCCTACAGTTGGAAGAATCGATTATAAGATCGATGAGCCCAAATGTCCTGGGGCACCCGATTTTCTTTCGTATAACCGCTTTCAAAATTTCATGATCGATAGAGGGAAAGTATTTTATAACATCACATTTGAGATAGTATCCCCCTCTTTTCATATACCTCTGGCAAAGCTCCACTGCCTTATGGGTACCCTTGCCTTTGCGATTTGCAAAAGAGGTATGGATAAAGGTCTTTTCAAATATCGGCATGATGATATTACAGAGTGCGTGATGCACGACCCGGTCACGGAAAGGAGCGGCGCTTATTTTCCTTCTTTTGGACTTATAAATATAGAACTCGAAATAAGAACCAGGCCTGTATTTACCTGATTCGAGCTCAAATTTTAAACGGATCAGATTGTCCGGTAGTTTCTTATTAAAAGCAATGACATTCGAAC
>QNBH01000355.1 GCA_003645645.1 Spirochaetota bacterium
GATGATCTCGGAGATGGTATATTACATGATTTTCTACGAGGGAATAAAGGATATAGATTACATGCAGGTGGCGGAAAGTACATTCTGGACTAATTGATGCCCGTTCATTTAAGCCCCCCTCTACTCCGTCTTAACCTGGAGGTAGACCATATCCATTGCAAGTGGGGATGATGTTCTTCCTTCCCTATCGATCTTTGCCAGTATCTTGCCTTCCGATACATTGTTTACAACCCCCCTCGCTATGGTTGTCTCCTCTCTATCGGCCATTGCAGAGGATTTTCTTTTTATTATAATTGTTGCTCCCTGACCGATGGGTATATTCACCAGCGGCTCTATTACCACCTCCTCTCCCCTCACATAGGATACGGTGCCCAAAAATCTGGATGTAACTTTTGCTTCTTCTGCTAAAGACGCCTTTGCGCTGGCAACGGCCAGTTTCTGAATCTCCTCTACGGCCTTCCGGAAAGGCTCGTCTTCGTCTGTCTGATTCACAACTTCGATCTTTGCCTCTCTTATTGTCTCGGGATCGAGAGAGGTGAGATAATCGATAAACCTCAACACATCGTTAATGGCCGTCTCTCTTGCAATGGACTTTGCCTCCTCTCTTTCCGCTCCCGCTATTGATATATTAAGCCTGTCGATAACCTCTGCAATTTCGGGAAAAACTTCCTCTGCACTGTCCCTCTGAAGAAATCCTATTAGAAGCTCCTTTGCCGCATAGAAGTCTTGCGGGTTTTCCGATTGCAGAAGCTCCTCTATCTGTACTCTTACCCTTGCGTACTCCCGGTTTAAATCACTTATGCTCTCTTTGAATGTTAGCAGAGTCTCATTCTGCTCCTTTATACCTTCAAGTTCTTCAATTCTTGCAGAAAGCTCAGTCTCAAGCTCCTCGATAGCTGACTCCTTCTGTGAGAGTTCTGTCTTCAAGTCACTTACGCTCGACTCTTTCTCGGCAAGCTCGGCCTGAAGAGAGCTCAACCTCGACTCTTTCTCGGCAACATCATCCCTGAGAGCATCAATTTCTTCTTTCCGTTCTGCAAGCTCTCCGGAAAGTGAATCTATCTGGGCTTTTTTCTCCGTAACTTCCTCCGATAGAAGCTCGATCTTCTCTTCCAGGTTCGCTATGACCTGCTCGTTCTGAGCAGAAAGATTTTCTTTTTCCTTTCTGGCGTTTTCTACTGTTTCGTTAAGTAGAGCGATCTCCGACTCTTTCTGCGAGATGTCTCTTCGAAGGTCTTCAATCCGCCCCTCCAGCTCTTCTATATCCGCCTCTTTTTCTGCAATTCTTGCTGCTTCCCGCCTCTTTAGCTCCTCTTCTATACCGTTTAAAGCTCGCAGCAAAAGCTCTCTGTTATCCCGTGGGGCGTTGATTGCAGCCTGCCTGTAATTTTCCACCGCACTCTCCACATCTCCTTCCTGAGATTCACTTCTGGCCTTCTCTATAAGAGTTCTGAATGCGGCCATCCTCTCTTCGGTCTCTATGGTTTTAAGAGAATCGAGAGCCTTTGATACCGAGGGTATCCCCTGCAGTGCCTGTGAATAGAGTCGTCTGGCCTTATCACGATCGCCTTCGCTCTGTGCCTGATCTGCTCTGGCTACCAGTTCTCTTGCACCGATCAGCAAATTGGCGGCTTCTATGATCGAAGTGGTTTCTATATCCTTCCTGGATGTTTCTGTTTCGATACTCTTCTCCAAGGTATCGATTATAAAAAGCTCTATCTCCTTTCTCCTCGCAATAGTCGGAAGAGACTGTATTGATTGGGTATTAAGAAAGGCTTTAAGTTTTTCAAGATTATCCTCCGCGCCTGCCAAGTCACCAGTTTCGATTTTTCTTATAACCGATCTGTACAAACCGATTATCTGATCATTTACAAGCTCCTCCCTCTCTCGCAATGCTGCCAGTTCACGCAATCTCCTCTCCGCCTCCGTGGTTTGACTCTCCAGAGCCTCTCGCTCTTTCTCGAACTGTGCTATGAGCTCCTGCTCTCTCTTTCTGTTCTCTTCCAGCAACTGCTGTCTCTCGCTGTTTGCCTTCTTCAGTATCTGGCGGGTAAGTTCCCTGGCCTGGGCAAGTTCTCTCTCTTTCTCCCTGAGTGCTTCCTCTGTCTCCTCCTTGAACTTCGCAAGTTCCTGATTGAATTGAGCCATCTTCTCTTCTTCCAGTTGGCGGAGCTGTTCTTCTATTTCTGCCCGTGATGTCCCTATGGCTTCAAGCCTTGCCCTTTCAGCGGCAAGTTCTTCTTCCATCTTTCGACGAAGTTCCTCTTCTCTCTGCCGGATTCTCTCCTCCATGGTATTTTTTAGTTCCCGGCTCTGCTGATCCAGTTCCGCCAGGTCCTGCTGGATCTTGTTTATCTCTTTGTCCTTTTCTTTCAGTTTTTCTTCGGTCTCTTCTTTTAATTTCTCTAAAAGCCTGCCCTCAGTGGAGAGATACCTCATGGTTTCCAGGGTCAGGGTAGCCTTCCGCTCGGTAAAATACCGGTAGGAGAAAAAAACACCTGCCCCTATGGCCAGGAGAGCCAGAAAGTTTATGAGCAGAGGCAGGAGAATCCCCTTTTTTCTGGGTGTTATTTTAAAGAGTTCCGGCGTAACCGCAATGCGGTTATCCAGTGCGACCTGTTCTATCTGCTTGAGTATATCTTTCTTATCTTCTTCTGAAATACCTGCGCTTTCTATGAGTTCGAACGATACTTCTCTTTTCTCTTCGGCCATGTCTCTATTTCTCTTCTAATTATCGGTAAACAATACCGTCTCCAAAGGTTATACTGTTCTCAAGCTACTTTCAATTATAGCCGATTTTTAATATAATCACAAATGTTTTTTAAAGAATGAATATAAGAACAAAAATAATTCTTATCGTGCTCCCACTCCTCATTTCTGCACTGGTACTCTCCGGTGTAATATCTGCATTTTCGGCAAGGAGCGGTCTTACCCGGGTGGCCATGAAGTTTCTGGGATTCAAATCCCAGGAACTTA
>QNBH01000356.1 GCA_003645645.1 Spirochaetota bacterium
GAGCATTCCAGTTCATCCGGATTGATCTGGCAGAAATAGCATCCACAACAGCCCTCGAGACTGAGATCCTCGATATGAATATGCTCGACATCGTGCCCATGAGAACGAATTTCCTCCTCGACCCAGCCGAGAATTTTCGCGGTATTGCCTTTCCTCCGCGGACTGCCCTGAATGCATAAAACTTTCATCAGCTCCTCAGGCATTGCTATACTTCATAATGACCTTTCTATCCGGCTCAGAGAACGGCCTTTCCCGAATCAAAAAATCATTTAACATTGCAGGCTTCCGAATCGTTTGCACGAATTGAAAATTGATTTTCAATTAACTGTCAAAATAACTCATTTCCGCTGAAAGAGCAAACATAAATTCATTCTACAACAGTCGTAAAGTGTTGCCCTCTACTCTAATTAACAAGGGGTAGCTGTCTCAAGTATATTGGCACAGAGGGCCACTATATTATGGCAACATCAGTACTGCCCTGATTCTCTATGCCAGGACGATTTGAATTAGAAGCCTCAGATACTTGAATTCTCTCATAATTAGTGGTACCGTTATTAAGGGCAGGTCATAAAAACAGAACGAGGTTAGCTTTACTTTGAATCAAGAAAGTCTTATTTGTAAAATTATTCCCTGTTTTTTATTTGTTTTTATGGCTGCGGGAAACATAGCCTCAGCAAATGATTTCCATGAGAACAGCTCTGAGCCTGAAAAAAGCAAAGTTGCCTGGGCTGTCAGGGTGATCTGTCCTCCGAGGATCGATGGGTATCCAGACGATTCATGCTGGACCGTGGCGCAACCGATCAATGATTTCGTGCAGCAATGGCCCGATGAGGGGGCCCTGCCTACCGAAGAGACTGAAGTCCGGATCGTTTACGATAAGCGATCAATCTATTTCCTCTTTATCTGTTACGACAGTGAGCCGGCTAAGATCGAAGCGTTGCTCTCTCCCAGGGACGGTCTCCATTCCTCGGACGAAGTGCAAATTTATATCGATTCCTTTTTCGACAGGCGTACTGCTTTCCGGTTTGGAGTCAATGCACTGAATGTCAAAGAGGATGCCCTTTACACAGAAGACACCAGAAAAGACAGGGATTGGAACAGTGTCTGGTATTCCAATGTTAAAATCTTAGACTATGGGTGGGTGGCGGAGATAGAGATACCGTTTGACTGTTTAAGGTTTGACAATAAGCCCTCCTACGTGTGGGGGCTCAACCTTTCCCGTAAAATCCAGAGAAAAAAGGAAACTGTTCAATGGCGGATGATCCCGGAAAGTGAAAGCGGTTTCTTTGTTTCCCGTTTCGGCGTACTTAAAGGGTTGAAAGGGATAAAACCTCCGCTCAGGCTTGAATTCCTGCCTTACGGAATCGCCCAGTTGCAGGACAATGAGGTGCTGCACAATGATTTTAACCGGAACCATGGCCTCGATATAAAATACGGCCCGAGCTCCAATAGTACCCTGGATATCACTATTAATCCCGAATTTGGCACAGTTGAGACGGATGAAGAAAAGCTTAACCTCACCCCATTTCCTACATATTATCCAGAGAAGAGACCCTTTTTTCTGGAGTTCCAGGATTTTTTTAAAACCGGCATTCCACTGTTCCATAGCCGCAGAATAGGCAAGCCTCTTTACAATGCCGTGACTCCCACGACGACTATTTTAGGTGGTGTCAGGTTAGTGGGTAAGACGGAAGGAGGCTTGCGCTATGGCTTTATCGAAACACTGGCTGATGAAGAAAGGTACTTCTTTCTGGACAAAGATGGAGATGGTGGTTACAATTCGGTTGAAGAAAAAGCCTACCGTAGGAAGAAAGATGCCCCAGCGGAAGATAGAGCCATCCTCTCGGAAAATTTCCTTGAACCAAGATCTAATTATTTCTTAGTGCGCCTGATCAAGGAATTCAAGAATCAGTCGAGCCTTGGGGTGATTGCAACCGCCACGAACCGAAACATGGCGGGGAGAGATTGCCGGGTGAATTCGGGCTCATATACCGGTGGTTTAGACTGGGACTATCGGATCAACAATGACTGGAAGTTTGCGGGCCAGATTGCCGGCTCGGCCGCGGAAAATGCCGTCCAGAAAAAAGAGGGCTACGGCCTGGTGTTGAACTTCGGCAAGTTCAACGCAGAACACCTTACCTATGGGGTGGGTTGCGCCAGCTATTCCTGCGATTTTGATGTCAACGACCTTGGCTGGCTCTATGGGAATGACTACGGCGACCACAGTTTGAACGCCAACCTGGGACTCAGGGGCAGACCCCAATCCAGGGGAATCCGGTCTTATTCGGTTAACTGGAGACTTACGAGATACTGGACAGATAGAGATATTCAGCCGCTCGAAGGCAAGGTCCTTGGCAATCGATTCAACATCCGGCGCGGACTATATACCGGCGGATCGATGTCCTCTGGGGATATTGCTTTCGGCGGGAACCTGGTGTTTATGAACTATTGGAGCCTCCAGGGCGGTACAAGAATCGGCTACGATAATGAAGAAGACCCATTTCGCGTCTCGCGGGAGAGGGATTTCATTTTCGTTTACCCCAGAACCGTTGTCTGGTACTGCAACATTTCTAACCACTATAGTTCCCCGGTAAATGTTGGCATCGTCCAGAATTATGGTACCTACCGCGATGGTACACGCTGGAAAGGCGGTGTGAGCCTGCGCCTGCGCCCGGTGGCTAAGCTCGAGCTGTTTTTCGATGCGCTGATAGATAAAAGGTGGGGTTTTTCAGACTTCAACACGCCCATTGAGGTTGCCGGTCTTGAAACCCCTGATAAGATTCTCACCCTTCGAAAGACCAAGTTCGAAAGCCTGGTTTTCCGCACGAGCTATACTATGACCAACAAGCTCGATTTCCGCCTCTTCGCCCAGTACACGGACTTCCATTCCAGACGATACAAACCACTGGCTGACGAGAGGTTCGCGATAGATTCACCTATTGAGATCAGCTCCACTC
>QNBH01000357.1 GCA_003645645.1 Spirochaetota bacterium
CTCAAAATGTATCAATATATTTGGCTTATTAAGATAATTTAGAGAAATAAGTTAACTTTAATTTTATGAAAAAGATAAAACGAAAAAATTTAACAATAGAGGATGTTGCAACATACTGCGGGCTCTCAAGAGCTACCGTATCCCGCGTTTTAAACCGAGAGAAAACGGTTCGCCGCGAAACATTTATCAAAGTAGAAAAGGCAATTCAAGAGCTGGGTTATACTCCCAATGTTATGGCCAGGGCTCTATCCGGAGGCGCAAGAAATACAGTAGCCATTCTCCTCCCCGATGTATCTATCCCCTACTACGCAAACTTACTTGAAGGAGCAGACGAAGTCGCCGAAGAGAAGAATTACCATCTTTTTATGAAGACCGGTAATTACAATAAATCGGTACTTAATCTCCTCGATCAGGAGAGAGTTGATGGGTTCATTATCCGGAACTCCGGTGACCCCGAAGTGGATCGAAGCATAATCAACAAAATAAACAGATATGAACTTCCCTTTGTATTTATAGGGAAACCGATGGATGAGAACAATCTTTCCATTAGCATAGATAATGTGGGAGGAGCCAGAGAGATGGCTCACCACCTGGCAGATCATGGTTATAAAAATATCCTTTTTATTACAGGACCGGAAAAAAAGATCGACTCGAGGGATCGAATCTACGGTTTTAAACTGGGACTTCAGGAGAAAAATTACGATCCCGACGCTGTAATCTACATTCAGGGTGATTTCACAAGGGAATGTGGCTATAAAATCGCCAGGAATTTTTTCTCACAGAAAAAAGTAGATGCAGTCTTTACCGGAAATGACCAAACTGCGTTGGGAGTACTTCACTATTTCTATGAAGCCCACATCAGAGTACCGCAGGACATTGCAGTAGCAGGCTTTGATGATGCCTTTTTCTCGGAGTTTCTCTTCCCTCCCCTTACCACGGTGAGACAGCCCATGTATGAAATAGGTGCTGTAGCTATGGAAAATATTATCCAGAGAATCGAGGGCGGAGGAGTGAGAAAATCGAGAATAATTCTTCCGACACAATTGATAGTGAGAGAATCGTGTGGCTGTAAGCAAACCCAGCACAGCTAAAACCATGGGTAAGCCTTTATGCCACGTGAGAAGGCAGACGAAGCAATTAAAAAATAACCTGCTTTGCAGGAATATTAAATATACAAGGAGGAAATCATGAAAAGAGTAGTTTTTCTGGTTCTACTGTCCCTGCTGGCCGGATATGTCTTTTCAGCAGGAGAGCAGGAGGTAGAAGAGAAGGTCATAATCTACGCTGCACTGGATGAAAAGACCACAAATGAGCTCGCCGCTGCTTTCACCAGCGAAACTGGAATACCTGCAGAAGTGGCGCTTCAGATTGAGCAGGCCGGTACTGTCTCTGGAAGGATAAAGACGGAGTCTTCAAACCCAAGGGCAGATGTGTTTATAGGCGGAAACTCTAACTACCATGCCGATCTTGCCGCGGGAGGGTACCTCGAGAAGTATAGCTCTCCAGTAATAGAAAAGGAAGGTATTGACAAAAAGTTTATGGATCCCGATGGATACTGGACAGGCTGGTATCTGGGAGCCCTCTGTCTGCTATACAACGAAAAGCGTTACAAAGAAGAGGTGGCTCCAAAGGGTATAGCTCCTCCTTCCACGTGGAATGATCTCCTTAACCCCGTATATAAAGGGGAAGTAATAGCATCAAATCCTGCCACAACGGGAGGCGCCTACCTTATGTTATGCGCCCAAATCTTCCGCCTGGGTAGCGAAGAGGCAGGATTCGACTACATCAGAAAGTTGCACCCAAACGTAGCTCAATACACAAAAGGAGCCAACGGCTCCATCCCTCTAGTTTCTCAGGGAGAAGCTATAGTGGGATTCGCCTGGGGGCATGACACCTTGAAACAAAAGAAGCAGGGAAATCTCCCTATAGTTGTTGTATTCCCCGAAGATACAGGTTACGAAATCGGGGCTGCCTCGATCATCAAAGATGCCCCGCACAGGGAAAGTGCAAAAAAGTTTATCGATTTTCTGCTTTCCAGAACAGCCGGTGAGATAAATGCCAAAAACGGATACCGTTATCCTGTACGTAAAGGTGTACAGATGCCGGAAGGTGTTCCTGCTTTTGAAAGTCTCGATCTGGCACCATGGGATCTGATAAAAGCGGCTAAAAACGTGGAGGCATGGAAAAAGAGATGGGCCGAGATAACCGGAAAATAGGCAATGAACAGATTCACTAGAGAGCCACTGTTGCTGCTCATTCTTTCAATCATCATTCTGTCTCTGGCAGTATTTGTCCTCTATCCTATATTGCGTGTGTTTACCTTTCCTTCTTTGAAAGATTTTCTAAACGTACCCTTCAATCCAAGATACATAAGGGCTATAAGAAACAGCCTGATAATGATGTTCCTGTCAACCACAACGGCTACACTGTTCGGATTCCTTTTTGCCTATACCTTTACACGCACCGATGTTCCGTTAAAAAAGGTGTTCAAGTTTATATCACTCCTGCCGCTCTTCTCGCCTCCCTTTATGGTGGCTTTCAGTTACCTCATGATGTTCGGGAAAAATGGTCTTATAACCGCGCATCTTCTGGGATTACGGGTAAACATATTTGGATGGCACGGATTGTGGCTCTCCGAGACAATCGCCTTTTTCCCCGTGGCTGCACTCGTAATGGAGGGCGTGCTTCAGTCCATCTCCCCAAGTCTGGAATACGCGGGAAGGAACCTTGGAGCAACCGGCTTTACTCTCTTTAGAACGGTTACCTTCCCGCTAGCCAGACCGGGAGTTGCCGGAGCAGCCCTTCTTGTCTCCATTCTCATACTTGCCGATTTCGGTAATCCCATAATGATTGCAGGAGATTTTTCCGTGCTTGCTACCGAAGCCTGGCTCAGGGTAGAAGGTTGGGGC
>QNBH01000358.1 GCA_003645645.1 Spirochaetota bacterium
GCCACGGAGCTTAAAAAGAGATTCTCAGCAATTATTGGATACGGAGAAAATTACAACACAGTACCCCATATATCAACATTTCATGCTCTTGGTCTGTCGATTTTAAAAGAGCATTGTCGGAAATTATCTCGTAACGTTGACCTGGTTCTCTTTGATGAAGATGACAGAAAATACATTCTAAAAAATGATCTTCGCATAGAAGAGAAAAAAGTTAAACTGTTGTCATCCCGGATATCACTATTCAAGCAGAGATTAAGTTTACCCGAAGAAGTCGAAGATAAAGAATTTGCCCACCACTACAGGGATTATGAAAAAATCCTTGAGGAATACAATGCTTTTGACCTGGATGATCTCATTTTCGCTCCTGTAAAGCTTTTTACCCGGTTCCCCAAAATATTAGAACAATATCATAGTAGATTCCATTGGGTAATGGTAGATGAGTATCAGGATATTAACTACGCTCAATATAGATTTATGAGAATGCTTATCCCGGACGAAGATTCCAATATCTATGTTATTGGGGATCCCCATCAGGCAATTTATGGATTTCGCGGTTCAGATGTTCGATATATTAACCAGTTTATTGATGATTACCCGAAGGCTCAAATTTATCGACTTGGGAAAAGCTACAGGTGTACCGACACGATACTTCTTGCTTCCAGGCAGGTTATGGGCGATCAAGATCGGAAAAAGTTTCCCGAAATAACAGGAACTGAAAGGGGAATAAAAATAAAGATTATAGAAACAAACAGTGAAAAAGGTGAGGCAGAGGTTATAGCGCGTACCATTGAGCAGATGCTTGGGGGCCTGCGTTTTTTCTCTATGGATAGCCGGATCACCGATGGCGGTGAAGATCATGAAATTGAGAGTTTATCCGAAATTGCCGTGCTTTGCCGCATCGGAAGACAGATGGAGGCGCTGGAAAAAGCCTTTTTAGATCATTCTATTCCCTACCAAAAAGTAGGTGAAGTTCCTTTCTTTAAACAAGAACCTGTTCGTTCGATTATAGAACTGTTTAGATTATCCGGAAACCCTGGAGCCTCCTATCTCAAGAAAAAAATTGAAACTAACCCTTTATTCAGCTCTGATTTTACGGAAAAACTATCCCATCTGGAAGGTAATAAGACAGCGAGGCAAAAAATAGAGATGATTGTACAAAATTGCCTCAATCGGGAAGTATTAGAAGACTCGATACCGGAATGGGAGTCTCTAATCAGTCAGCTTTTCACCATATCGGATAGTTTCGACGATAAGATTGATGAGTTTATCAAGTTTATAACCCTTGGGAGCGACGCAGATGCCTTTACTCCTCATACCGAAGAAATAACCCTTATCACCATTCATGCAGCCAAAGGACTCGAGTGGGATTGTGTTTTTATCCCTGGTTGTGAAGATGGACTTATCCCCTATTCTCTTTTCCCACAGCAATCCGCAGATCCAGATGAAGAGCGAAGACTTTTTTATGTAGGTATGACAAGAGCACGAAAGTATCTCTATCTCACTTATGCAAGAAAGAGATTTCTATTTGGAAGAGAATATACACTCAGGAGAACGCCCTTTTTAGCAACGATCGAGGAAGAGTTAAAAGAACAATCAAAGGAGGAAGGAGGAAAAAAGAAAACAGAAGATCATGGCCAGCTAAAACTTTTTTAAATTAGGAGTTTAAGATTAAAAATCCCACCATCTGGAGTACTTTTTTATCACTATATCTATAATCTCATTGAGCTCCGCATCGTCCCTGCCCGAAGTGTACTGGTATTCTTCTGTATTGTTCGGCCCTTCCCCTGAGGTTAGTACTTTTAAAACTGCCGATACAGAATTATATAACCCTTGAAGGTTGTATCCGCCTTCAAGAGTCAATACAAGCCTTCCTTTGCAACTCGACCCGGCAATATCCTTAACTATGTTGGTAAGCCCTGCAAAACCTGCGGGAGTAACCAGCATTCCTCCTAAAGGATCAAATTGGTAAATATCGAAGCCTGCCGAAACCAGTACAATGTCCGGTGAAAACTTAAGGGCAATGGGTTTTAAAATTTTCTCATAGATGGCAATGTATTCCCTGTCGCCGTAACCTGTTGATAGCGGGATATTCACCGTATAACCGGCCCCTTCCCCTCTACCAGTCTCACGGAAACTGCCAGTCCCTGGGTAATAAGGAAATTGATGGGTGCTGAAATAGAGCACTGATGGATCATCCTCAAAGGCATGTTGTGTTCCGTTTCCGTGATGAAGATCCCAGTCAACAATAAGGATTTTCCCCAATCCCAGTTCCATCTGTGCATACTTTGCTGCGATTGCTATATTGTTGAATATGCAAAACCCTCTACCCTTGTCCTTTTCTGCATGATGCCCTGGGGGCCTAACCAGGGCAAAGGCGTTATCGAGCTTTCCAGATGCAACAAAATTAACTGCATTACATAACCCGCCGACTGCCTTTAGTGCAGCGCTATAAGAACCAGGCGAGGTTCGGGTGTCTGGATCGAGATAACCGTAGGGTTTGCCTTCAGTTGACTTTACCAGTTCGATATAATCTTTTACATGTATATAAAGCAGCTCCTCTTCGCTTGCTTCTCGAACGGGAATGGAGAAATATTTGTCCTTGTTTTCAGGTGAATCGAGTAACTCATAAATCACTTTTAGCCGATCGGGACATTCCGGGTGCATGATACCTGGATTGTGATCCAAATAGGCTTTATCTCGAAGAATACCGGTTTTTTGTTGCATTTTCCCAATTGTATCTAAAAAAGCTCCCAGAGAAAAGGAGGTCAAAAACTCTGGGAGCGATAAAAAGGAGGTTACAATAAAAAATCTTTATCTCACTTTACAAAACAACTGTACTTTTAAATAGTAACATTTTTCCCAAATTTTTTAATCCTCCCGGTAA
>QNBH01000359.1 GCA_003645645.1 Spirochaetota bacterium
ACAGAACGAGGAGGTCCAAATCACAATATTCCCGCGAATCTGGTAAGCCAAATAGTTGTAAAGCCAGGGCTGGACCCTTGAATGTGAGAACCGGTATACCGGCTCGTTCCACTGCCTGTATTAATCCGGGCCATTCGGAAAGCAATCTTTCTACCAGAATCCTTTTATATAGTGTTTTCATCCTCAGAATATCCAAGCTGTGTGCAGTTAGTAAATTTGGATACCATGATATAAGCCCTTTATAAACAAGCCCAATTACCCCGTGCATATCGGCCAGTTTAAGCAACCTTTCTTCGTTAATACCTTGTCCTGGTCTGTAGCGAAAAGGTCTTTTGGGAATCAATCCTCTTTCCCGTGCGCATATAGTAATAAGAAGTGATAGTTCCGGAATCACCCCAATGCTCCGTTTATTATACAATTTATCATATTCCGGTAACCCTGCCTCCCCCTTTCTCAAGGAAAAATCTTTCCCGGATTAAGGATATTTTGAGGGTCAAAATCTTTTTTTATCTTTTTCATAAGATCGATCTGACATTGATCCAATGCTGAAGAGAGAAATCTTTTTCTGGTCAAGCCGACTCCGTGCTCTCCGGTTATGGTACCTCCGAGAGACAGGGCGAGCCGATAGATTCTTTCTACTGTTTTGGGAGTTTTATCTCTCCATACGGCTTCATCTATATTTTTTATTATATTAACATGAACATTCCCGTCTCCTGCGTGTCCGAAACTGATTATCTCAAGACCTTCATTCCTGCTTACCTCCTTTATGCCGGCGAGAAGCTCGGGCAATCTGGAGCGGGGTACAACAACATCCATGGTATCCATTATCCTCTGGGGGCTTAAGTTCTGAAGAGCTTCTATGATCATCTTGCGGGCGTGCCATAATCTCTCCCTGGTAGCCGTATTTTCCGCCACAAGCACATCAAGGGCGCCGTTATTGAGGCATATCTCTCCGATGTGCTCGTAGTCATCATTTATTGTTCGCCTGTCGTTTCCGTCGAGTGTAATGAGAAGCTGAGCATCCGCATCGTCAAAGGGGACCTCTTTTTCCAGAAGTTTTTCTACTGCCCTGACACTGTCCTGCCCCATGAACTCCAGTGCTGCAGGGACGATGCGGTTTTTTATTATTTCGGCCACGGACCTGGCAGCCTGTGAGAAATCATTGAAGGGTATCAGCAAATCCACATGTTCGCGCGGAAGGGGCAGGAGTCTCAAGAGGATTCCCGTTACAACTGCGAGGGTACCTTCCGAACCCACCAGAAGCTGGATCAGGTTGTAACCTGTTACGTTCTTAACCGTTTTACCTCCCAGCCGGGTAATGGTACCGTCGGGTAGGACCACCTCAAGTCCGCAAACATAGTCCTTTGTAACACCGTATTTGATTGCCCTGGGACCGCCTGCATTCTCGGCAATATTACCTCCTATTGAGCAGGAATCGAGACTGGCAGGATCGGGAGGGTAGAAGAGGCCCTGAGTTTCCACTTCCCGCTGTAGATTACCGGTTATCATCCCCGGTTCCACAGAAACCATGAGATTTTCTTTGTCGATCTCTACTGTTCGGTCCATTTTCTCAAGAGATAAAACAAGTCCGCCTTGTAACGGTACCGCTCCGCCACTCAAGCCCTTCCCGGCACCCCTTGGTGTTACCGGAAACAGCTCTTTCTGTGCGAGCTTGAGAATGGCCGATACCTCGGAGGAGGAATGAACCCTGGCTACGGCTTCCGGAAGGTGGTGCAGTTCGGCCACCTCATCATGCGCGTATGGCTCCATATCGTCAGGCTTGATAATCAGATTCTCCTCTCCGACTATGCCTTCCAGTGCTTTGATGGTTTTTTCGGTAAGTTTTTGATACAACATTCACTCCGCTACAAAGATTGTATTTTTCTTTATCTTGGCTCTGTACATCGCTTTATCCGCTGCTTCCACCAAGCCTCTCGATCCATCTGAATGTTTGGGATATGTAGCTATTCCCATGCTTGCAGTAATGTGGCTTACCTGTTTTGTCTCTTCTATAAAAAAATTGTGCTTATTTATGGAGACTCTCAAACGATCTGCCATTACAAGAGCTTCATCGGTATCGGTTTCCGAGAGTATGATAACAAATTCCTCTCCTCCGTATCGTGCGGGGGTGTCCATCTCCCTTATTCCATTTTTTATCAGAATTGAAAGCTCTTTCAGGAGATCATCTCCTGCCAGGTGTCCATAGCGGTCATTATAGAGCTTGAAATCATCCAGGTCTATCATTAACAGGGAGAAAACCCTGTTGTACCGGAGGCACCTCTGTATTTCTTTGCCCAGCTGGGAGAAAAAATAACGGCTGTTGTACAACCCGGTAAGCTCATCTGTGATTGCCTGTTTCTGTACCTGTTCGAAAAGCCTTGCATTGTTAATAGCTATAGCAACCTCGTCGGCAAAGGCCTGGGCGGCTCTTGCCTCTTCATCTCCATAAACAGAGGGCTTTCTGCTGTCCAGTGTAACCAAACCTATTATTTTCCCCTTAACTTTAAGAGGCACACACATCCAACCCCTCACATATTCGGTTCCTGCCCACCCTTTAAAACGGGGATCCTCGCTTGCATCCGGAATTATTAAGGGAGCTCCCGACCCCATTATTTCCCGCTCCAGTGGAGCATTAAGAGCATAGGTCCTGTTCAGCACAGCATTTGCATCGGGAAATCCCCTTGCTGCAACTGCATGCATGTACTCTCCATCTATCAGAAACACACAGGCACTATTGTAAGGGACAACTTCGTAGAGATGCTGTAAAATCAACTCTAACAGACTATCCAGCTCGATTGTAGAGGCAACTGCGGAGGCAACACCCCGAAGCATTTCTGCCTCTCTGGTGCGGCTTTTTAAATCTTCCTGTGTCTTCTGTAA
>QNBH01000360.1 GCA_003645645.1 Spirochaetota bacterium
ATATATAATTGAAAGGATAAAATCCGGTGTTCTCTGAGCGGCTCCAGTGTTGTCCTTCCTGCACGGAGCAATGGCTGTGCCTGGCATCCGGGAACCGGGGAATTCGGCTCGCGACTTTAGGTTTGGCATCTTCAGGCTCCGCGCTATGTTATCTCTTTCTGCCGTCAGGTGTCTGGCCCCGCTCGTTGTCTCCGGCCCCGCCTGTCTTCACCCACTGGTCCACTTCGTCTCTGCGAAGTTTCCACAGGCAGCCCATTCGGTACGCCGGCATTTGTTTTTTAAGAAATCCATTTGTAGACCGTATCCCGCTTGATCTCGAGATAGGCCGCTATCTCATCTATGGAGAGCCATCGATCTTCCATCACTGACCTCCAATTGATTTATTTCTCGTTCCACTTCTGAATGCCTTCACCTTGTCGATTGTCGGGTCGGTAGTCGCTGGCTGAATTCCATCGGTTTTCATCCGGCGTAACCTGAATAAATTGACATATGCTATACAAGAGTCGGCGTTCCAGTCAACTGGTTTTTCCGAGTTTCTTCGGATTTGACCGAACAGAGACTATCGCGGCCAGTGTGAGTCGCCGAAAGGGGTAAGCCTGTCCGAGATTGAAACTTCACCCACATAGAGCCAGGCCGGGAGCTCGATTCCGTGGGCTTGCGTCGAAAACTGGACCCATCTGTAGAGGAAGGGACTACCGGAATGGAACCCCTCCAGCCGGCCGATGGCCGGGAGGCGTGTTTGGGGGTTGTCGAAGATCGGGAGCTCGTTGTACACGGAGCCTCAGGGCGCGCGTGTAACTTTCTTTGGGATCTGGCCGGGGGGTTGGTTAGGGATTGATCATGCGTGCCCGGATCGATTTTTATAATATCAATTTTTAAAGAAAACTTTCTACTGCGAGTTATTTCGATGTTAATTAATATGATACCGCACACGGATAATTCCATTCTCAGATTTGAAATATTATAGACTCTTCCATCTGTTATCTCAATTATTCCCAAATTTATTGACATCAAATCCTCGATAGACTAAAGTCATTTGCGGGGGTGAGTAATGTCAAAAATAGTCGGTTTCTTTAACAGAAAAGAACATCCGGTACGCTTTGTTATTCTTATAATCGTTATTTTTAGCATTTTGTTTATGGCTTTAAGCGCTATTTCCATACAGGTATGGGAGTATACAAATACTTCCCGGTTTTGTGCCAGTGCCTGTCATGAAGTTCATCCGGAAATTCCCGCTGCATACCAGGATTCCTATCATGCAGAGGTAAGTTGTGTGGAATGTCATATAGGCCGGGTTCATCAGCTAAAAGCCATGCTTATAAAAACAACACACTTAAAACATCTGCCAATGGTAATTTTTAATACCTGGGAGAGACCCACAAGATCGGAATCCATGCGCACATCTGCAGAATCATGCGAACGTTGCCACAATGCAGGCGCTTATCACGGAGATACCATTTCCATAGATAAAAAGTACCGTCCTGATGCAGGCAATACAGAAGATACCCTGTATATGATCTTAAAAACCGGAGAGGGGAATCGGGAAGAGAACATTGGCTATGGCATCCACTGGCATGTGGTAAGTACTGTTGAGTTTATTGCAACCGATGAAACAAAGCAGGAAATACCATGGGTGAGGTTGACCAGAGCTGACGGAACCGCGGTCACTTATGTGGACGAGGATAATCCGCTCACACCGGAAGAAGTGGAGAAAGGGGAGATACATGTTATGGAGTGCCAGGACTGTCATAACAGGAAAGGGCACCCCTATCCGGTACCATCGGAGATAATTGACAGAAGCATCACTCAGGGCCGTCTGAGCAAGGATATACCCTATCTAAAAAAGGAACTTCTCGAGCTGTTAACGGCGGGGTACCAGAGCCAGGAGCAGGCTCTCGAAGCAGCTGGAGAGTTTAATCTCAACTATGCAGAAAAATATCCTGATTTAGCAAAAGGAAGGGAGGAGGAGCTTGAGCATGCATCGGGGATTGCGCAGGAGTTTGTAGAAAGTCTTATTTTCGAAGAGCCCGGGATAACCTGGGAGGATTTTCCGGATAACGAGGGTCATAAATATTTCCCCGGATGTTTCAGATGCCACGATAACAGGCATGTAAACGAGGAGAGAGAAGCTATAAAGGCTAACTGCAATCTCTGTCACAGTATACCTCAGATAGTAAAAGATGAAAGGGTGCAAAAAAAAATTACGCTCTTAATAACCCAACCACCGCCTTCCCATGGAGAGAGCAGTTTTCTGTTTGATCACCGTATTCTGGCAAACCAGAAGGATTGCGGTTCCTGTCACGGCGAAATAAAATACGGTAAGGATGATTCCGGTTTCTGCGCCTCCTCGACCTGTCATGATACAGAATGGCCCCGTCTGGATATAAACAGAGAGTTTACCCATCCGACTGAACCAATGGAAGGTAAACATTTAGAGGCATCCTGTTCCTCCTGCCATCAGGGGGGGAGAAAACCTGAGTACGACTGTGCAACCTGTCATACCGCTCCTGCCGGGCATTTCAGGGAGGATTGCGCATCCTGCCATTCTCCACAGGGCTTCAAACAATCTGCGGCTAACCTGGTAAGTGCATTATCCGGTATTCCCCACGAAACCGGAGGCGCTTACAGTAACTGCATGATGTGCCACGACCCCAAAGGGAAGATAAGACCTGCTCCCGGTGAACATACAGGGTACAGAATTAACCAGTGCACCATTTGCCACAAACCTTAATATCGGGCAGTCATCAAGAGCGGGGATTGTCTTTCCCGCGAAAAGGGGCATCAGGTTTGTTGGGTTTATCCTTTTTCCTCTCCACGGTCCATGCAGAGAGAAAGGTTATAACTGTAGCTACACCTATTAAAACGGTACCCACAT
>QNBH01000361.1 GCA_003645645.1 Spirochaetota bacterium
AAACCGTTTTGGGCAAACTCATGCTGCCCTTCTCTGGAAATGCTGTAATTTACAAATCGTTTTGAAGCTTCGAAATTATCGGTAGTAGAAATTATGCCAATAGGACTGGGAACCATGACAGCACCTTCTTTCGGCCATACAAAATCAATGGGAGAACCCTTTTGTTTCATTTTCCGGATTTTATAGTCCAGTACAAATCCCATGAGAAGTTCTCCTGTCGCGATTTTCTTGGCAATTCCGGTATTGCTGTCACTGGCAGGATTTTGTTTTGCGAATTTTTCGAAGTACTCCCAACCCAGACCGGGAGTGGTCGCAAATGCTCCGGTGGTTACAAAAAAGGCACCGGAACGATCCGGAGAACTGCTTCCCACTTTATTTTTGAACCGGGGATCGAGGAGGTCGAACCAGCTATCAGGAATATTGTTTCCACGTAAAAAACGAGTATTGTATCCCAGTACCATATTTATAAGACGGGCGCCATAGTAGTAGCCCTCGGAATCGTAGTATTCCTTGGGGAGGTATTTTGCTTCCGGCGCTTGGTACGGTCGTAGCAGGTTATCCTCTTTTAGATTTTCGTATACCGAAAAGTCGGCCACCCAGATAACATCAGCCTTGATATTCCCGGCATCTTTTTCAGCCGTCAGTTTGGCTAGAACCTTGTTTGTTCCTGATCGATAAATCTCCAGATTTATATCTGGATTCCTGGACTCGAAATCTTTTTTTATGTTGTCGATGATATTCTGGGGGACGGAGGTGTACAGGGTTATTGTTTCCGCTGTAATGCTCGATATACATGAAAAAAGCAGAATAATAATTACTGATAAAGATACGAATATTTTTTTCATTTCTCTCCTCCTGTAATGACTAACTCTTAATTGTTTGTAACTGCCCTGCAAGAAAAAATCGCGCATAATAACAGATTAAGAAATTCTTTGTTAAAAGTTTTTTAAGATATGTTTAGATATCAATCAAAACAACTTTCTTTATCACCTCCCTTGATCTAATGTTGATTCTTGTCCTGACGTAGACTAGACTGCTGTGGGTAAGAATCTTAATTTCCAAGTTTTTTATCCTCTATATCCAGTTTTCGTGTAAGTTCCTGTACTCTAAGAAAGTTATTCTCAAAAACCTCTGCCTCCTTTCCCGGGATACAGCCCTCGATAACCACAATTCCGTTGTATCTCTTTTTTAATTCCCGGAGCATTCCCTGGAGATCAAGTTTCCCCCATCCCAGCGGCAGGTGTGTGATGGCCTCGGTAGAATCACTGATATGGACGTGTAATATTTTTTTTATCTCCCTGATATACTCGTAAATGTCCATATCCGGGATGGTCACAGCATGGGCTATATCCAAAGTGATTCCGAGATTGTTGCTTCCCACGATTTCCAGTAGCCTGTTGACCTCTTGCGGGTATACGATGGTCTCATTTTTCCTCTGTTCCATGTTTTCGATTCCGAGGCAAACACCGTTTCTCTCGGCAGTTCTTAACAATTTGTCGAGGCTTTCCACTTGAAGGTTCCTGTTAAGTTCTGGATCATCTTTACTGGAGGTTTTTCTTCCTGGATGCACAGTTACAAGGGCCACTTCAAGTCGGGCTGCCAGTTCTATTGAACTTTCTGTTTGTCTTACCGAGATTGCCCTTATCTCCTCATTGGTCGAGCTGATGTTAAGATCACCGGTTGGAGCATGGAGGGTTATATCCAGTTGGAGCTTGCGAAGATATTTCTTGAACGCATACAGGTCATCAATATCCCGATAGACTTGATCAGCCCAGATCTCGGCCCCGTGGTATCCTTTTTCTGCGATCATAAGCAACGATTCCTTGAGATCGGTTTTACCGAGAACCTTTGTAGAAAGACTTATCTTCATGTATTAACCTCACCAAAAAAACTGCCAATAGATTGACCGTAAGAGGTCACCCGGAAAATTTCGCCCATAGCAGAATAGCAATTTGCCTTACGTTCGGGTCAATCTTCAGCCTACAAATTATATTTTTCTTTTAAATGGTCCAGCTCGTTAAAAGCCTTTATGGAATCTTCCTTTTCTTCCATAGCCAGGGATAACACGAGTATGTTAGCAATTGACATAGGTGCTACCAGAGAAGTCATGATCTCTGAAGGTCCTCTTTTTGCCTGTAAAACCACGTTTGCTTTCAGTGCCAGAGGAGAAGTATCGGAATCTGTAATTGCAATTATTGAGGCACCATTGTTCCTGGCAATATCGAAAGCTACAATAATTTCACGATGAGGCCGGAAAAATCCTATCCCCAAAACCACGTCCTCCGATCTTATACCCAGCATTTTATTGATAATCTCATCACCTCCTGCAGTTATTGCTGTAACATTGTATTTCAACCGGTAAAGCCGGAACTCAAGAAAATCAACTACAGCCTTGGAAATACCCAATCCTACAAGAAATATTTTCTTTCCTTTATGAAGCAGGTTCACCGCCTGCCTGATATTCCCTTCAGGGCTGTTTTCTTCCATCAAGCGCTCGAGCATAGCTCTGTCTATGTGAATAAGATTGTTGAATACATCCTCTTTGTTTTTTATTCTTTCCACTGTTTCTTTCATTTTTATACGAGGGGTGATTCGTTCTTTTATCAGGTGTTGAAGGTTTTCTTTAAACTCTGGATATCCTGTAAAACCGAGAAACTGGGCAAATCGAATTACTGTAGCTTCACTGACTCCGGCTTTCTTACCCAACTCGGAGGAGGTAAGGAAAGATACTTCTTCTGTGTTTTCAAGAATATAGTCGGCCAGCTTGTTCTGTCCTTTGGTCATTCTTGACTTTTGGCCTCTAATTATATCAGTAATTATACATTTCCTCCTTAATTGCAGGGAATACTACAAAA
>QNBH01000362.1 GCA_003645645.1 Spirochaetota bacterium
CCGAAGGTAAAAAGGATGTCCTTTAAATAGAGATCCCAGGTTTTTATGTAATTATCAAAGGAAAGCAAACCCTGCCTGTTTATGAAGCTTTTCACTATGGATGCCGCAAAGGGGTATCCATACATTAGAAGCATAAACAATACGGCGGGAAGAATAAGAAAAAAATACGGAGGGAGAATGGATTCCCTCCGTACCTCTACCTTCTCCGTTACTACTACTTTATCCATTTCTCGTAGGATTCAAGCATTGCATCGAAATAATCGGCCAACGGGAAAGCCAGCCCCTTCTCCTGTAAATCCTTTGGTGTTACATCCTGGTAGATCTTGTTAAAAACTTCCGCCGGTATGGCATCCTCTATGTAGGAACCATCAATACCGGGGTACCAATTAAACCTCTGTACTATCTCTCTTGCCTGAATTTCGGGGGAGGTTACAAACTCAACGAACTTCTTTGACTCTTCGGGGTAAGCCGTCTTTTTAGAAATTACAAAATACATGGGTTGACCGGGCATTCCGGGTGAAGGGAGAACCAGCCTTGTTCTGGGATCCATCTTTCCCTCCGCCATAAAGGTAAAGAACATATCGACCCATACCGGCCCCATCCATATTTCACCTCTATTGAGGGCATCAAGTGTTCCCACATTCCCCGAAGTGATTGTAACATTCCTGTTGAACTCCGCCAGATCTTCAAAAACACCTCTCCAGCCGTCCACCTCGGACTGCTCAAAGGGTCCGGTTACCGCATATTTCTCGTATTTTCCCGTCTTCCAGCAAACCCAGGCAACCGTAAACGATACTCCCGACATACCACCCTTTATACCGTTGTATCCGAATTTTTTCGGATTGGCCTTTACCCATGCTACGAGCTCTTCGAAAGTTCTGGGAGGATTTTTTACATAGTCAGGATTGTAGGCAAGTACAGTCTGGCTGTGAAACATGGGCATTGCATACCCTTCCACATCCACTCCCAAGGATTTTTTTGCAAAGGGAGAGGTGATATACTTCCATGTTTCGATATCTTTTGCATAATTTAACAGAAGATCATCTTGGAGTGCCCATTTGAGAAAAATCTGATGAACCATTGCCACATCAACATCCCACTTCTCCTTACCGGATTTCTTCTCTGCCAGCATCTTCTCGTAAATCAACTGAGAGCCGGCATTTCCAGGGCCGGTATGGATAGTCATCACCTCGATGCTGGGATACTTCTTGGAAAATTGAGGACCGAGCACATTCTGACCCAGGGCGAGCATATTTACATCGCCGGCGGTCATATAGATAAGTTTGGTCTTCTCCTCTCGCCCTTCCGCCGTTCCTTCTGCTGCAAGAAAACCTGTTGAAAGAATCAAAAGACCTAAGAAAAGTGTAAAAAAACGTTTCATACTTCACCTCCTGTCTATTTTGACTTTGATTATAGCATTCCAGAGTCTGGATACAAAATTAATTTTTTATAGGGAAATTATCTTTTATCTATTTAGTTGTTAAAAAGAGTAAAACTTGTATAATTTATTTGTTATACAATTATAGGGAAATAAGAATGCAGGAAAGGCAAAAACACAGGCTTAAACAGAAAGAACTGGTAATGAGTATTTTCTCCCTCTTTTCGACGGAGTTTGAGGAGAGCAATGTATCTTCAATCTGGGATATAACTCTGCCGATTGAAAAGATCATCACTTACCTTAACGAAAAACATAACGTGCTGTACAAAAATGCCATGTGGGTTTACACCCAGTTGAGGCGATATGAAAACGAACTGGGAGTCCGGCTGTTCCAGAAAATCCAGAAAGAAGGCAGTGAATCAAATTTTTCTCTCAAGATATATCAACCCTTTATATATTTCTTCCAGAAACAGCATCTCTATCTAAGTCAGAAAATAAAAATATCCAACGGCGCGTGGGATCTGATAAAAAATACCATGGGAAGAACGGGGTTTGAAGAACCTTTAAAGATTCTTCTAGGAGCGGGGAGTACAATTTATCATCTTGCAATCATTCTTGCAAAGCGCTCGAAAGAGGAAAATATTCGTTTTAAAATCTATACTCACAATCTCGGTTCTCTCAAACAGTTGGTTGAGCCGAAAACCAGCTTTAAAAATATTACAGTCTATACGCCCGCAGGGAAAATCGACCCCGTTACCTATACAATCGTAGGAGAAGACAACGAGATATATCTTAAAAATAAGTTTGATTTTATAATTCAAGGTACAAGCTGTATTCATAGGGGCAACCTCTATATAGAATCTGCAGAAGAGAAGAACAGGAAACAGACCATGTTGAAAGAATGCGAGGGTACGAAACTGCTTCTGCTTACAAAACACGAGTTAAGTGATTCTCCCTTAAAAAACAGATCTCCCTACGGCAGGGTGGAAGATTACGACTATGTAATTTTACCCAAAGGGAACACCAATCCGGGAGTACAAAAACGTTACGACAACTTTCTCAAGCAGTTTGATAAAATTTTAGAGGCGGAAATTCTAAGCTGGAACTATCTTATTTTTAAAATAAAACACCAACCGGATGAAGTATAGTTTCTTGCCCCATTAGATTATTTTTCTAACATTAATCGTCATTATTCTATTGTATATTCCTGAGTAGGGCAAGTTATCCACAAGTAGTAGTAGCGGTGAGATTGTAGATGACTTTGTCGGAGCCTCTAAGAGGTTGAGGACTTAAGCTATTCTATGATGGTCCAACTGAGATGTGTTGGAGCCTCGGAGTGCATATTACTGTCTTAAGCCTCGGTGAGGGGACCCGATTCAGGTAACCCCGGTGTCCTTCAGGTGGGCAGCCTCGTATCAAGCACAATGCTGGTGTGGCCGAATATACGGGACTCATCGATGAGA
>QNBH01000363.1 GCA_003645645.1 Spirochaetota bacterium
GTGCCGGAGCGAACCGGTACACCCTGTCGAACCCTACAACCCTTCAAACCGGAAGACTCGACTAAAATAAACCAAAAATGACCTGCAAGAGCCGGGCAAAAGAACACACCCCGCTCGTCGGCCAACACGAGAGAACTCGAAAATTAGTTTAGAGAAGCAGGGTCCAGCCCTGGTGGCGATCGACCACTGTTTGTAATTGGTATGAAAGAGCGCTTTTCCCTTAAACCCTTCATAGTGGATCTTCTTCAAGGAGATAGGCGGACGGGCCATATACCGGGCGAGGTTCTCCAGGGATCGCTCATCGAGAATCCGCACGCTGTTATCAATACTTCCTCTCGAGTGGCGCCAGGAGAGTAGATTTCGGGCAAAATGTTCCCTTGCCTTATCGAGAAGACCGTACCTGGCATACAGAACACCCAGCTTGTTGACAAGTCTCGGGTTGTTGTTGCTCTCTGCTATCCTTTCATTGAACTCCGCGACTTTATCCGCGATCTCCCTCTCCACCAACCTGTTGATCGATCTCGTAAACCTGTTGAGGATTTTCCGTTCATCCAGGGGCGAAACGGCAATCCCCGCCGCCGGTAATCCTACAGGTTCATACTCCTTCCAAGCCTCGTGGATCGGGTAGAACCGGGCTTTTCCTGGAGAATCGTTTTCTCTCCATTCCCTTGCTCCCGTCTCCCATGCCTTGAGAAACCCGTCCTGTACCATGGTGATTTCCACGGGCGCCCAGGCATTATCCCCTCTATATATAAGGTCCCCGGGATTCAAGAAGATCTTGTCCGCTTCCTCCGGAGTCATTCCCAGGGAGAAAGCCATGTAGATGTGCCCGGGAACGGTGATGAATGCGGTCTCGATTCCCGTTGATTCGAGCATTGCACTGTAGAGGATGGACAGGTCGTCGCAGTCTCCCGCCTTGTAGCTCAAGGTCTGGACCGGGAACTGGAGGTAGTCCAATGCGAGCTTATCCTTTGAAAACTCCGTGTAGGGTGTCTGTGGATCGATCACGTAGTTGACACCGTACATTCCAAGCCCCTCGAAAAGCCCCATGGCTATGCGGAAGTTCAGGTTTACCGCCTTGCTTCCGTGCTCCCTCACAACTCCTGCTATGCTCTTCGAGAACTTTAGTATCTCGGGATCCTTTGCAGTTATAAAGGCAGCGGCCTTCCGGTCATCGTCCCAGGTCATGGCATTCCGGTCGTACAGGCGGAGGGTTTCGCTCTTCTCCATTGCCATGTCGGACTTTGCATATTGGTATTCGATCGTAATATCCGCAGTTACCTTGGTCCCTTCGGTGATGCTCATCACCCTGTCGTTGAAAAGAGCATAAAGGGGTACTTCCATCTCTTCGCCTTTTTTCATCTCTTTGATAATTGCACACTGCTTCGGCTTATCCATGTACTGGTTTACGAAAAAACTCACTTTTACATTGCGTATCGTGCCTTTCTCCTTGTTAAGGATCTTGATTTTTCCCACGGGATGATCGTCGTAGTGCTTGTAGAAAACCGGGAATACCGGGTCGAACCTTATCTCCGGAAGCTCGATATTGGCTTTACCAGCTCCTGCCCCCAGTCGGATTACGGCTCCCAGGTTGACCCTCAACCCCTGGTAGAAGGCGGTCGGTTGAGAAAAGTAGTACCGGTAGGACGTTCCTGCTCCCAGGCCGAAAGCCGGCACGAAGAAGAATGCCACCCCTCCTTCCCCGGATACGTATGCACTCCCTCCTGTGCGTCCCGAGTAGATCCCCAGGCCGTAACCACCGGTACCTGATGCATGGAGGTTCAGAACCGGAATGGGGTTGAAGCTTATGCCAACACCACCCCCGAAAGTTATCATGGACAGGTTCTTCTGCGCCATGGTAGGAAGGAGGCTATAGCCCACTGAGCCGCGGACGAAAAGAATTGGAAGAAAAGGCATGGAGTACGCCCCGACCAGTTCTGCACCACCACCGATGGTGAACATCTCCCTGGTCGATGCCCCCATGGGCAGGTTTACTCCCGGGGTTACCTGGAAGGATAATTTTCCCCCTTCCTGGGCGGGGAGGGGGAGGATAAAAAATATGATCCATGTGAAAATGATCCATATCAATCTCGAATACTTTCTAATCATTTTATTTTCCTTAAAAAGATAAAAACCATTATCATCCACCAAAATCCGTATACACATACACCGTATTACTCGTAGCGCTGGAAAAAGTAGGATTAATAGGATCGCCTTTAATTGCTATGATATAGTACCAGTTATCAGCCTGTTCTCCTACTGGATCAAGATAATTTGTTGTATTTGCGTAACCAAGCCAACTGAAATCTGCTTCTGAATTTTGTTTCCTGTATATATTATACGCGGTAGCCCCTTCTACTTCGTACCACCACAAATATGCTTGGGCGTTACTGTTAAAACCATAATTATATATGACAGGAGCAGATAATTGCCGGTATCCCTGGTCATTGGAACTGCTCCAGTCGCTTGTGCTGTCCGAAGATGATGCTCGAGCTCGAACCCAGTAGTAATAGTAAACAGCAGGAGATGCGGATGTATCGTTATATGGGGGTGAACTGATATCCACAATCGTCGGGGTACTTGAATCTGTTGGCGCAATATCATTTTCCGAACGATATAACTCGTACGAAGTGGCGCCGGTTGTTGCATTCCACGTCAATGTAATATAATCAGAGCTGGTGCCGTCCGATGCTGAAGGCAGTGCGGGGGCTTCCAGTTTCCTGTATCCTGAAACAGCAGTACTGAAATCACTGTAACCATTTACTCCGTAAGCTCGAATCCAGTAATAATAAAGTACGCCAGGATCACATGATGTATCGTTTACTGGAGAA
>QNBH01000364.1 GCA_003645645.1 Spirochaetota bacterium
AAGAAAAATAATACCTGCTGTACTGAAAACGTTTAATCTTTCAATGGAACAGTTAGCGAAAGTGGCTTGAATTATGCTATTAAATCCCCATGCGAGGAAAATTGAAAAGGCGAAACAAAAAGAACTAATTTACATTATTTGAAATCTTGTTAAAATAACAAGATCTGGGGATTTAATAGCATAGAACCTCAAGTTTTTAAAGACGATCGTGGTTTTTTTATGGAAACCTTTAAAGCATCTGATTTTGCAGTACAGGGTATTGATAGTCCCTTTGTTCAGGATAATCACTCCAAATCCATCTATGGTGTATTACGAGGTCTTCATTATCAGGATCTTCCTTATTCACAGGGTAAGCTTGTTCGTGTAATACAGGGATCTGTTTGGGATGTATCAGTTGATTTAAGAAAAGACTCTTCTACCTATAAACAATGGTTTGGAATAGAACTAACTGAAGATAATTTCTTAATGCTTTATATTCCCCCTGGTCTAGCTCATGGATTTGTTGTTTTAAGCTCTGTTGCTCAATTCCTTTACAAATGCACGGCCGAATATAATAGAGAATCTGAAAGGGGAATACGATGGAACGATCCAGATCTTAATATCCGCTGGCCTCTTCCTGAATCGGATATAATCGTTTCTGAAAAAGATGCAAAGCTCCCCTTTTTAAGGAATATAAAAGAATTTTAAAAGCACCCTACAAGGGAAAAGAAACGTTTTATGCAAATAACTGTAATAGGTGGATCAGGATTTATCGGCACTCGTTTAGTCGAACTGCTACTTGAATCAGGTTACCATGTAAAAATAGCGGATAAATGTATTAGTGCATGTTATCCAGATATATGCACAATAGCCGATGTTCGTGATGAAAAAACTATTACAGAGGTGGTAGCCGGTTCAGATGCAGTTGTTAACCTCGCTGCAGAACATAAAGATAATGTTCAACCGAGAAACCTTTACGATGAAGTTAATATTAAGGGAGCAGAGGTTGTTTGCAGAGCTTGTACTGATGCAGGAATCTCCAAAATAATTTTTACAAGTTCTGTAGCGGTATACGGCTTCGCCCCTCCAGATACAGATGAGTATGGTGAGTTTGCTCCTTTTAACAACTATGGCCGTACCAAGCTGGAAGCGGAGAAAGTTTATCGCAATTGGCAGGGAGAATCAGATAACCGGTCATTGGTGATTGTGCGTCCCACAGTGGTCTTTGGTGAGAACAACAGGGGTAATGTATACAACCTTTTAAAGCAGATAGCAAATGGCCATTTTGTAATGATTGGAAGGGGCAAGAATAAAAAATCCATGGCTTATGTGGATAATGTGGCTTCCTTTCTCGCTTACTCTTTAAAGTTCGGTCCTGGTGTTCATCTTTTTAATTATGTGGATAAACCTGATATGGACATGAACTCTCTTGTTAGTCTTGTAAGGAGAACTCTTGGGAAGTATGATGGAATCGGTATTCGTATTCCCTATCCTCTCGGATATCTCGGGGGGCTTGTTTTCGACTTGCTTTCAAAGATTACCGGTAAAGAATATCCTGTAAGTTCTATACGGGTAAAAAAGTTCTGCTCCACCACTCAATTTAGCTCGTCCACTATTGAAGCAACCGGTTTCAAACCACCGGTGAGCTTAGAAGAAGGTCTTCGCCGTACTATCGATTACGAGTTTTTAAATCCCCCTAAAGAGAAGAAACATCTTTTCTACAGCGAGTAATATAATTTGATCTGGATTATAGGCTGCAAGGGAATGTTTGGAACGGAATTGTGCTTGCTTCTTGAAAGAGAGAAGATTCCTTTTATAGGTACAGATAAAGAAGTTGATATTACAGACCCAAAGGCACTAAAGGATTATTTATCTGGTAACGATGAGATTAACTGTATCGTTAATTGTTCTGCCTATACCGCTGTTGATAAGGCCGAAGAGGAGCAAGAGCTTGCCTGTAAAATAAACAGCGAAGGTGTAGCTAACATCGCCTTGGTGGCAAAATCAATGGGGGCAAAACTAATACATATCTCAACAGATTATGTATTTAACGGTCAGGGTAATCGACCTTACAGGGAAGACGACCCCGTAGACCCTGTAGGTGTATACGGCAAATCGAAAGAAGCGGGAGAGAGGGTAATTCGGGATATACTTGAAGAACATTATATCCTGCGTACATCCTGGCTTTACGGCAAGTACGGAAACAACTTTGTATATACAATGCTTCGCCTGTTAAAGGAAAAAGATTCGATCGGTGTTGTATCCGACAAGAAAGGCACACATACCTGGACTCATGATCTTGCTGTGGCCATCAAGAAAATAATCGATACGGACAATGATGCTTACGGCACATAACATTTCTCCGGAGAAGGAGAGACTAACTGGTATGATTTTGCAAGGGAGATACAGCGCCAGGCCCTTGCTCATGGCATATTGGAGCGGGAATGTACGATCAACCCCCTTAGAACCGAGCAGTTTCCTACCAGGGCAAAACGTCCTGCCTATTCGGTGTTAAGCAAAGATAAAATAAAAAAAGCCTTTAACCTCTCTGTTGCTCCCTGGGAGAAGTCACTGGAGGAGTTTCTGTGCAAACTTAAGCATAAAAGATGAGGGTTAAAAAAATTGCCTGGTCTTGCCAATATTCTTGTTACCGGTGGATGCGGGTTTATAGGAAGCAACTTCATCCGCTATCTGTTTTCCAAAACTGATTTTTCGGGTATTATCATTAACCTCGATAAACTAACCTACGCCGGAAACCCGCAGAATCTCTCAGATCTGGAAGAGAGGTATGGTGGAAGCCGTTATTTTTTCGAACATGGCGATATCTGTGATGAAGGGT
>QNBH01000365.1 GCA_003645645.1 Spirochaetota bacterium
CCTTTACAGTTTGTGCGATTTTATTTTAGATAGAGCGCAGAACGGAGAATAATCTTAATAATTTTACTACGAAAGGAGGCCACCACCTGTTGTAGTAGTCCACCGGTCGAAAGACCGGTGGAGAGACGGGCTTAAGCCCTTCTACCTTCTTTCGGAGCATACAACCACTTAAGTAATTTCCGCAAAGCGGAAATTACTTAGCCCCTGCAGGGCTTGCAAAACCTTAGGCTTTGCCGGTGGTTGTTAACCAATATGCTTCTTGGAGAAGGCGCTTTGTCGTAAAGCCAAGGCGCATCGTCTCCATCCAGCTTGATTACGATCGGGGAAAAGCCTATGTTTGAAAGCAGAAATAAGCTTGCAGTTATACAGAGCGATAGAGTAAAGAGGATACTGGTTTTCGGTGATATACACGGAGACCTATTCAGCCTGGAGAAAGGGTTAAGGCACTGGAAACCGGGGGATTTACTCCTGTTTCTCGGCGATTATGCAGACAGAGGTCCTAACGGGGTAGAGGTAATCGAAAGAATTCTTCAACTTAAAGAAAAGTATCCCGAGAGAGTCCTGCCTTTAAAGGGAAACCATGAGGATTATTCGGTCGATGGGAAACCGCTTTTTGCTCCCTGCACCTTAATTCAAGAAGCATCCCACAGGAGGGGTAGTTGGGCGGTTTTTTTTAAAACCCTTTATGCCTTTATAACCAGGCTTTATCTGTCGGCGATAATACCTGGGCAGATACTCTTTGTTCATGGGGGAATAGGTAATCAAATAGATTCTATCGATGATTTAGTTAACCCGGAACGAGCCCTGATTGATGAGATTTTATGGAGTGATCCCGGGAAGGATGATGGATTAAGACCCAATTTTCGCGGAATAGCATCTGTTTTTGGTCCCGATATTTCTGAGAAGGTGCTTTCAAGATTAGCCCTTCGATATGTTGTAAGAAGCCATCAACCAAGAAAAGCCATGGGCGGCCCTTCAGTTGAGCATAACGGAAAAGTTATCACATTGAGTTCAACAGCGGTATATGGAGGGGTTCCCTTCATACTGATACTTAACATGGATAAATTACCGGAAGACGAAAAAGATTTTAGAGAGTGTACTGTTTTTCTTGATTAGGATTTTCCTAAAATCTTTAATATTCATATTCACTTACCAGACGGCCTCTATTGTCAAACAACATGGCACTGTCTCCGGAATTATTCCATATATTTATTCTTGTCGGATAAAAGGACTCCGGAGGAGATTCTATGCCGTTTTTACCTGAGTAGATTCTTAGGGTTTCTCCGGCCGGGATTACTGCGCCTGCAGGAATGATAATTTCATTACCTATTGCATCCCTGAGTCTCCAACCCGATAAATCCGTTACTTTCTCCGAATTGTTGGCAATTTCAACATACTCTTCCAGGGCATTGTTGTGTATATATAAAATAATCGGTTTCCCACGGTTTTCCTGCCATATTCCGATTCCCTCTTTTCGTGCCTCTGCCTCGAGACCGAGGAACTGGTCATGAAAGTGACTTTTCGCCGGCCGGTAAACACGGGCGTACCCCTTTCGAAGGAGCTGGATATTCAGGGGCAATTCACCTTCCAGGTACAGATAACATAAAAGTCTTCCAAAGGAGTCTCGCCATTTGGATTCAAAGGCCAGATACACAGCCTTACCCTTTACCATGGAGGTTGTAAAATCCTTAGCCTCAATTGCATAAAACTCAGGCCAGCCCCCTGTCTTAAGCTCCGGGGTATTTATACCAAGGAGGCGTATTCTATCTTCTTTTAGTATTCCCGGCGGTGGCAGAGCAATTGAAACGGTAAGGGTGTCTCCATCATAGATAGATGTTACTTCCGCCGGCAGCAAATCTTCAATGGACACTTCCTCCAATCGTCCCACATTGTTTCTCTCAACATCGAATACTCCGGGTATGCCCGAGTACTCCCAGGAGCCGTCGGGATAGAGATAAACTCCTTTGCCGTAAATAGTATAGGCATCTATCCGTTTTTCGTAATCTACGGCCTGAGAACCCACCGTAGATGTGAAGAAGAGTAAGTGTAAAACGAATAATATACCCATACCCACAAGTTTTGATGATCGCTTTTTCATACCGGCCTCTTCAAGCATAAATATCTACGTATCTTCCTGTTTCGCGGGTAGCCATTTCCCCCAATTCCTCTTCCTGCCTGGCCATCTCTCTCCTGGCCTCCATTTCCAGGCGGTAAGCTTCCGCTGCCACTCTCCTGTCCTGTGGCGATGGAGACCCAGGAGCCAGAGCTGCCCTGCGGATCATCCTTGCCTTGCGCATGGTTGCTTCAGGATCACCGGGTACGGCTCTTAAATCTACTTCTATTGAGCCTCCTGTGGCATAAAGTCTCCCGTCGGGTCCGATTGTATAGGTGTACGATGGCGGTCCTTTGGCAAAACCATTTAACAGAGCCATGTGGAGTTGTTCATGAGTTCTTACTCTTCGGTCTAGTGTGCGCAGTCTATCGAGAAGTAGCCTTTCTGCCAGTGAAGGAAGTGATCTTTCAATGCCGCCGGGCAAAGCTTCTGAGGTTTTGCTATCGGTCCTTTTATGTGCCGCTCTGACGAAATGCCAATATAACCATCTTAAAGGGTCTATTTCTTTATATGCTTCCCACCTTCTTACAGATCTTGTGACCCTCTCAAGGGGAGGGATGGGCAAAACAGGAGTTATTCGAGGGATATAATTTCCGTAAAAGAGTTTCATTTCCGGTTCTCCGGAAAAAAATCCACCCTGTTATTTTATTATAATCTTTTTTTAAATAGTTAGCACCTCCTGGC
>QNBH01000366.1 GCA_003645645.1 Spirochaetota bacterium
CATTACAGACCGGGCAGCGGCCATTTTAGTTGCTCACAACCATCCCAGCGGGAATGTGGTTCCGAGCGAGGAAGACATTGAAATAACCGCAAGACTGAAAGAGGTGGGAGAGCTGCTGGGTATCGATCTTCTCGATCATGTTGTCTTCTCCTTTAAAGACTACTATTCCTTTCTGGAACACGGAAAATTGTAGAATTTATGTGGTAAAAAAACTGTTTCCGTGTTAGAATTCCCGTATAAATGGGGGTATAAGGAATGGTTAAGCTAAAGAAAAAACTAATTGCTGTTTTTTTGTTCTTTATGCTGTTACAGCTAAACGCGGTGGCAGAGCAGATGATGAGTGTTACAGTGCAGGAGACTCAGGTCAGAGAGAGGCCCTCTTTCCTTGGGAAGATTTTGGCGGTTCTTAAATACGGAGACAGGCTTCCAGTAACGGCAGAGCAGAACGAATGGGCCAGGGTCCTGCTTCCCGACGGCAATGAAGGCTGGGTTCATCTCTCCGCTCTCACCAAAAAGAGGATAGTTCTTAAAGCAGGAGAGGCAGAGGTTTCCGAAGCTGCCACCAGCGAGGAGGTAGCTCTTGCCGGCAAGGGGTTCAATAAAGAAGTAGAAAACGAGTACAAGAAGAAGCACAATCTGGATTACACCTGGGTGGATCGAATGGAAGAGATAGAGTTTCCTCCCGACCGGCTGATAAGTTTCCTTAAAGAGGGAGAAGTTCCTGTGGAAGGGGGAGGTAAGGAATGAGAACGGCCAAATTATCTGTTGCGGCAATTGCAGCTATATTTCTCACAATATTTCTGTCCTGTGAATCGGTCAGGGACTCTGTTAAGGAGTTGGAAAAATCTCTCGGCATACAAACAATTGCTTCAGACGAAAGGGTAGAGTCTGTAGCTAAAAGTGCAGAGGCTGTTGCAAAGAGTTTCGAAGACATAACCCCCGAACAGGAGTACTATATAGGCAGAGCTGTAAGTGCAACCATTCTGGATAAATACGAACCTTATACGGAGGAAAGCGCCAACGAATACATAAATATTCTCGGTCAGGCTCTGGCCTTATTCTCTAAAAGACCCGAGACTTTCGGAGGCTATCACTTTCTCATTCTCGATACCGAAGAGATAAACGCCTTTGCGGCCCCCGGAGGGTTTATCTTTATCTCCAGAGGGCTTTTACGATGTGCAAACAGCGAAGACGGCGTTGCCTCTGTGCTCGCCCACGAAATTGGTCATGTGCAGGAGAAACATGGGCTTAAAGCCATCAAGAAATCACGAATAACATCGGCTCTGGCGATGCTTGCCAAGACAACTGCAGAAACCGTTATGACATCGGAAGAACTGGATCAGCTTACTTCCATTTTCGAGGATACCATTCTCGATATCACCACAACCCTTATAGACAGCGGATATTCCATGGCCCAGGAGAGGGTTGCCGATCTTGATGCTGTAGAGATTTTAAAAAGTGCGGGCTACGATCCGAGGGCACTCATTGACGTTCTATGGGTTATGGATGCTAAACTTGAACCCGGGGGAAGGGGTTTTGGGAAAACTCATCCCGATCCTGAAGATCGTATAAAATACATAGAAAAGGAGATAGGCTCTTACAAGCCTCCCCCGGCCTCCGGGGAGAAGAGAAAGGAACGGTTTACAGCCTTCATGGAGAGCCTCTGATTTAATTGATTCTCTAAAAGCACTGCCGTTTTTATTACCGGAGCGATAGGATGAAAACAAAACACAATCTCCTTAGAAACATCCTGCGCGGTTCGGCCGTTGGGGTTGCCGCCGCTGTTCTATCCCTAATCTTATGGTTTTCAGGAGCTACAGAAGGATTTGAGTACAGGTTGTGGGACTTCAGGCAGAGACTAATGGCAAAGCCGGGTAAAGCAACAGAGGAGATAGTGGTTATCCTGCTCGATCAAAACAGTCTGGACTGGGCCAAGGAGGAAAACGGTCTATCCTGGCCATGGCCGAGAGAAGTGTATACATACATAATAAACTTCGTTGCCAGGAGTAACCCAAGGGCACTTGCATTCGATGTGCTTTACACAGAGCCTTCTACTTACGGTGTTTACGATGATGAGTCACTCGGTCGATCCATAAAGGAATTTAAGAAGTTTGTAGGAGCACTTTTTCTGGGAGAGACCACCGGGAATGCCGAAAGATGGCCGGCCGATATTACCTATCAGGAGATAAAAATCAAAGACATTGATGAGTATTTGCAGCGCACCGGCAGGGAGGAGTTTGAATATCCAAGAGCCACCTTTCCTATACCGGAAGTAGCGAATAATTCAGAGTATCTCTCCAATGTCAACTTGAAACCGGACTCGGACGGCATATTCAGACGGGCAAAACTGTTTACCATCTTCGACGGAAAGGTAATTCCCTCCATGGCACTTGCTCTGTATATGACGGGCAGAGAGGAGAGCTCAATAACGGTAAGTGCAAAATCGGATAAAATAATTATAGATGGTTATAAAGTACCTCTCGATTCAGAGAGCAATGCAATACTTAATTTCAGAGGTCCTTCGGGATCCCATCTTACTTACAGTGCAGCAGCGGTCATCCAGAGCGAAATCCAGATACTTTCCGGTGAATCTCCCCGGATAGATCCTTCAATTTTTAAAGATAAATATGTACTCTTCGGGTTTTCCGCTCCAGGTCTTCTTGACTTAAGACCGACGCCGGTTTCATCGGTGTACGCCGGTGTGGAAGTACATGCCACCATGCTGGATAACCTTCTCTCCGGTGATTTTAAGAAACCCCTCAACAGGATTCATAC
>QNBH01000367.1 GCA_003645645.1 Spirochaetota bacterium
GTTTTTATATTGCCCACACATGTATCACCTCGTCATTGGTGATGCGGATTGCCTTCTGTTCCGTGTAGTACGCCTCGTAGCGCTTTTCGTTGGCCTCGAAGGCGAGATGAAGGCAGCCGCTCGGCTTTGGGTTCAATTGTTCCGGCAATTCTACACTATCGACTCTTATTGCTACACTAACGATTCGAATCACTATATTTTTTTGAATCGAGGGCATGCCTTTCTCCATCATAGATAATGGTTGCTTTTTACAATAATGGTATAAATTATCATAATTGGTAAGCGAGAAGCCTACTGTCTCAAGTATTAAATTCGAAGACAAATATGCAGTTTGAGGTGGTACTCTCTCTAAAAAGAACAAATTTCGTTGCATTTATCAAGATTAAATATGATAGATGAGCTGTTTTTCAAAAGCCTGCTTTTTTAATACAAGCTCTTCCAGGCTCATGTCGAGGAGGGATATAATTTTTTTCTCCAGAGTGTTCCAGAAAAAAGAGAGCATTCCCTCTCTCTTGTCTTCAGGAACGACCTCGAGTTTCCCTTCCAGACAGGTAAATACATCGAGCACTTTAATCTCAGAGGGGGGTTTTGCCAGTATATAACCTCCCCGTGATCCGCGGACCGATTCGGTTATTCCCGCCTTCTTCAAAACCACGAGTAACTGTTCCAGGTAGTGTCTGGGGATATCGTTAATCTCGGAAATATCCTTTATCTGCATGGGGTTACCGTTGTAATTTATTGCCAACTCGGTTACAGCGGTTAACCCATAAATGCCTCTGGCAGAAATAGTAAACAAAGTAACTCCTTTACTCTTAACCTGTTACATGAAACAATTCTAATGTCAACTACCTGCTTTACACATTATAGGTGCCTGATGAAACTTCACCGCCCCTGCCAGTCCAGTTTGTATGAAAAAATTGACCTCTCGGTCTGTCCACCCTCTCGTAAGTGTGAGCGCCAAAATAGTCTCTCTGCGCTTGCAGGAGGCTGGCCGGAAGCCTGTCGGAGCGATAACCATCGTAGAAGCTTAAAGCAGAGGAGAATGCCGGTACAGATACGCCCAATTCTATGGATGTGCCAACCACCTTTCGCCAGGAAAGCTGGTATTCGGCGATAATACCTTTGAAGTAATCGTCCAGGAGAAGATTTTGAAGATATGGATTTCTGTCAAAGGCCTCTTTTATCTTTCCAAGGAAGGAACTACGGATGATGCATCCACCACGCCACACAGAAGCTATGCTGCCGAAGTCCAGATTCCACCCGTACTCTTTTCCGGCTTCTCTTAATAGCATAAATCCCTGTGCATAGGAAATTAACTTGGAAGCAAAGAGGGCTTTTCTTATATCTTCTGTAAAAGATTTGGGGTTTCCTTTAAATTGACTATCGGGTCCTTTAAGAATTCTTGAGGCCTTGACCCTCTCCTCCTTAAGGGCAGACAGACACCTTGCGAATACAGCTTCCACTATAAGGGTTACTGGACTTCCCATATCGAGCGCACTGATCCCCGTCCACTTCCCGGTACCTTTCTGCCCTGCAGTATCGAGTATCTTCTCAACAAGCGGTGATCCATCCTCATCTTTAAAGCTTAAAATATTACCGGTTATCTCTATCAGGAAGCTGTTAAGCTCTCCTTTGTCCCACTCTTTGAATATCCGGCTCATTTCATCAGGGCTCATTCCAAGACCGGTTTTCATCAGTTGATAGGCTTCACATATAAGCTGCATATCTCCGTACTCGATTCCATTGTGTACCATTTTGATGTAGTGTCCTGCTCCGTCTTCTCCCATCCACTCACAGCAGGGAGCACCATCGGGTGCTCTGGCGCTGATTGCCTGAAAGATATCTTTTACAAGAGGCCATGCCCCGGGATTCCCCCCAGGCATGAGGGAAGGACCGTGGCGGGCTCCTTCTTCACCACCGGAAACACCGGTACCGATAAAGAGAATACCCTCTTTATCCAGTTCTTTAGTGCGGCGGGTGGTATCCAGAAAATGGGAGTTTCCCCCGTCAATAATGAGATCCCCTTTATCCAGATGGTGGATAAGGGAATCAATGAGCTTATCTACGACCTCCCCAGCTTTTACCATTAGCATGATTTTTCTGGGTCTTGCGAGTTTGTCTACTAACTCCTCAATCGAGTAGACTCCGTAAATATTTTTTCGACCTTCTGCAGGCCCTTTCAGAAACTCATCTACCCTGGAGGTTGTACGGTTGTAAACTGCAACGGAATATCCGTGGTCGTTCATGTTCAACACCAGGTTTTGCCCCATTACGGCCAGACCAATAAGACCAATATCGGCTTTTACTTCCATGATTTATTCTCCTTTGCAAAACAAATCGGTCTCTTTCTCTTACCCCCGAAGGTCCTGTTTATCCTTAAAAACGTTCTCTCGTGGTCCACAATCCAAGACCAGGATTCTTTATAAAATACACCTCCTCTCCGCTCGAGAGGGTATTGTATCCCGGTGTAAGCTTCTCGGGGTCGTAGAGTTTTAACATTTTTCCAGGCTCAGCGTAGCGAAAATTTACGGCCTTTATCTCCTCTTCGGATAGATGACCCGGAGAGTAGGTGATGGTAAACTTCCCCTCCGAGGAGCCATGGATCAGATGAGCGGCCGTACCCAGACCCTGGCGAAGATCCTCGTTTTTCTCTACGAGTTCGAGCACCCTATCTGTGCCTACATATCCGTACTTACGTATCAGACGGTCGTTTCCCTCATCTTCTCCGAACTCTTTTACTCCGGGGGCAATTATGA
>QNBH01000368.1 GCA_003645645.1 Spirochaetota bacterium
GATCTCGATTTAATTGCAACCTTTAAAACGGGTTGGGGACATTTTAAACCTTTACAATTGAGAACTTCGGCCATGGTTCCTCCTCTTAAAAATTTAATTCGCCCTGTCCGAGGCGGTGTTTTCTATTTTTTTAGTCGGCCCGTGAGGCCATGTAGACTCCTTGCTTGATAGATTTGAGTTTATATTTCCGGTTGCCTGATAAAAGGCCTCTACAATAGTCCTCTCCGTTGAGGTCTCTGCTGATAGTACCCTTCACTTCTCCCGCAGATCCTTTAAGGGTGATGGTTAGAGGCATCTTTCCGGGAAGGCTGTGGGTGGCACATCCCAGGCAGGGATCGTAGGCTCTGAAAGCCATCTCCACCATATTAAGAAGGCCATCGGATATCTCTCCGTTTTTAATAAGCTTCCTGGCAGCCCGGTCCACGGATATACACATGGCTGCTGAGTTACCCAGAGAAGCAACTATAAGGTTACAGCCGGTTATGATCCCCTGCTCATCTGTTGTGTAATGGTGGATAATAGTGCCTCTTGGGGCTTCTACTATTCCCACCCCCTCACATGGTGTTTTTAAATCCATGTTTCGTATCTCGGGTGCTGTAAGCTCAGGAGCTTCTGCCAGCTCAACAAGTCTTTCTGCAGAGTAGAGGATCTCGATTAGCCTCGCCCAGTGGATGGCCAGTGTATGGTGTGCAGGTTTGCCTCCCAGAGTATCGTACATTCTCTCGTACTCTTCCTGTGCAAGAGGTGTTGCCATTCCATCGGCCACATTGAGCCGGGCAATCGGTGCCACCCTGTAGATTCCGCTCTCCTTTCCGTCTTTAAAGCCCTTCCATCCTATCTTTTTCAGGAAAGGGAACTTTATGTAGGACCAGGGCTCAACGTGCTCTCCGATAACAGAAGCGTAATCCGCCGGTGAGAAGGTGATGAGCTCTTCTCCTTCCGGAGAGACTACTCTGATATCTCCATCGTAGAAGTTTACTTTGCCCCCGGAATCCACCATCCCCATATAGTAAGTTTTATTGTAGTATACATCGGAGAGGATAAGCTCTCTTAAGGGTTTATCCTCGAGTACAGAACCATGGAAAAGGGTTAAAGAAAATCGGGAAAACTTCACTGCATCGGAAGCAAAGGATCTAAGCCTTTCTCTGAACTCTTCGCTCATTTTTTTTGCCACCCCCCCGGGCAGACCGAGCACGGGATGAATCGCCTTTCCCCCGATTTCTCCTATCAGATCACGCGCTCTTTTTCGAATCCCTATAACTTTTTTTCCAGTCTCCACACCGGCTTTTTCGATCAAACCAAGAATATTGCGCACACCTCTGTCGGCGTTCGTACCGACTATAAAGTCCGGTGCGGCGAGAAAATAAAAATGAAATATGTGGTCTTCGAGCATGTGAAGATTGTAGTAGGCTTCCCGAACAGCCCTGGCTGCGGGAGGAGGCTCTACACCGAAAAGCGAGTCGAGGGTCTTTACCGAGGCCATGTGATGGGCTCCCGGACAGACTCCACAGATCCTAGAGGTTATCTGGGGCATCTCTTCGGCTGGACGGCCTTCTGCAAACTTCTCAAACCCCCTTAACTCCGGTACCTGAAGAAAAGCTCTCTCCACATTTCCGTTATCGTCTAAAAATATTTCTATCTTCCCATGGCCTTCCAGTCGTGTGATAGGATCGATTGTAACCTTTTTCCCCATCGCCCTAATTCTCCTTTCTCTTTCTTCCAAGAAAAGAGGCAGCCACACTGTAGCGGTAAAAGGTACCCGCAGGATCGGCAAGCTCTTCGCTGTCACCACTCAGAATAGCACCAAGAAGGCCTACCATTTCGGCCCCCTGGTCTGTACTGCTTACAGGTCCCATACACCCTGTACAGGGCATATTACCCCTTATGCACGGATAATCACAACCGTCTCTGGAAACAGGACCCATGCAAAGCACATCCTGTGCAAGAAAACATATCTCTGGATCGGCCTCTATTTGATGGATACGTTTTACCCTTTCGATTAGTATATTTTCCGGCTTTGTATCGTTTCGATTGCAGGAACGGCACAGGGATGTATCCGGCGCCAGCACACTTCCTCTTTCGGGCAGATTACCGGAGAGAATAGCTTCCAGTGCCTTAATAATCAGTTCTGCCGTGGGAGGACACCCGGGCAGAAAGTAATCGACCTTTATAACGTCGTCGAGTTTGTAAACACTCGAGAACATCTTCGGCAGGGATAAATCATACCCATCAGGAGAAGCTGTGGATTTTGGCCAAACCCCTTCGGGGTTTACCACTGTAGGTGAGTTTATGTAGGATACATTAAATATCTCTTTAACACTGGTTAAATTGGCCAGGGAGGGAATGCCTCCGAAGCAGGCACAGCTTCCGAAAGCCACAATAAGCTCTGACTTATTTCGCAGCTTCTTTACAACATGATACTGTTCTGAGTTCTGAATCCCTCCGTTTATGAGTGCCACTGCAATCTCTTTCTCTTCAAACTTATCCAGATCGCTGTACTTGAAATCCATGGCGCATGGCCAGAACACAAACTCCGCCTTTTCAGCCACATCGAGGATTTTCTCCTCGATATCCACAATGCTCTCGTCGCATCCTCCGCAGGAAGAGTTCCAGCTTACCGCTATTTTTATTTTACTCATGCCGGTTCCCCCGCTTCCACAAAACCTTTTAACTTAAGAGGACCCAATCTGCCGATTTTCTCCTCCATTTTGTCTGCAAGCTCTCTAAACCGCTCCGCCTCTCCGGCAGATAC
>QNBH01000369.1 GCA_003645645.1 Spirochaetota bacterium
GAAAATACACAATCTACTGAAAAAGAGGAGGTTATATCTGCACCTTTTCCTGGAAAAGTATTGATTGTAAAAGTTAAGGAAGGTGATAGGATAAACCAGGGTCAGTGCCTGATTACGATAGAAGCAATGAAGATGGAAACAGAAATAAATGCCCCGCTAAAAGGAACCGTTGAAAAAATCCTTGTCAAAGAGGGAGAGACGGTAGAAACAGACAGTAAGCTCCTGGTGATAAAGTGAAAAAATACCTTATGCTATTTACGGTCGAGATTTTGTTTTTTATTAAAAATTTTTAAACGCGAAGAAACAAAATCTACCGAAGCCCATAGCACATCGCAGTCTTACTTTTAAGTTGCGATCGAAGATTGCAATACGCTATGTCTGGGTGTGGGGGCAACCGTGTCGGTCGAGAGCTTTTTAACCATGTAAACTTTGCTCATATTAGGTCTGAATGTTTTTCTATCTTTCATTCAGCCTAAGTACTGCCTCTCTGGGTAAAAAAATTACGGAGTTTATTCATAAGGTTTTCCCTTCTCTCCACTGGTATCATGGCATCGGAGAAGGAAAAAATATCTGTATCTTTACCTACAACCAGGAAGATGTCATCCGGTTGCATCTTGTAGTTTGGGGCGAAAAACTCATAGTCAGAGCTTCCCTCCTTTCTCTTGGCAATAACATTTATCCCATGGGCACTTCTCAAATCAGCTTCTATCAAGGTTTTGCCGTGAAAACTTTTGGGTATCTTTATCTCGGCCATCACCAGCCCACTGCTAATGGGCATATAATTGAACATCAGTGAGGAAACAAGCAGAGGAGTTATCCGTTTTGCCGCTTCTCTGTTGGGAAAAACTACCTTCGATGCGCCCACAATAGAGAGAATCTCTCCGTGTTCATCCGTGTCAGCTTTAACAATAATGTTCTTTACCCCCATCTTCTTTAAATAGTTTGTTACCAGAATACTGGCCTCTATGCTGTCATCCAGGTCGATTATCACCGCATCGATATCTTCAGGTATTATCTTCTTTATTGTCTCTTCGTTCTTGACATCGGTAATATAAGAAGCATTTGCTTTATCTTTGTACAATTCCACCCTATCCCGGCTTTTATCTACAATTAGAATTTCTACGTCTATCTGCGAAAGTTCTTCCAGCATGCGTTTTCCGAAATTACTCAATCCGACTATTGCAAACTGTTTCATTAACCTATCATGACCTCCCCTTCAGGATAATCTATAACCCGCTCAATTTGTCTATCCGGTAAAGGCATAGCCATTGAGATAAGTCCCACTCTCCCTGCAAACATTGTAAATATTATAATCCCTTTCCCCGGTAGTGTTAACTCAGGAGTTACTCCCAGCGAAAGTCCCACAGTTCCGAAGGCGGAAAAACTTTCGAAGAGAATCTCCAAAAACCTGCTGCCTTCCTTTCTTCCTGCAATGTGTTCTGTTATGGTAAGTAAAAATACACTGGTAAAAAGGATCATTATCGCTTTTACAGCAAAGACAGTTGCATCGGTAAGCAGTTTTGCATTTACCTTTCGATTTCCGACCCTCAATTCACCCCTCTCATCGACTCCTACCAGTGCAAGGGTTAAAACCAGAAAAAAGGTGGTAACCTTTATCCCACCGGCTATTGAACCCGGCGCTCCGCCTATAAACATAAGGGGAAGAGTGAGTATCTTTGAAGAAGTCGACAATTCGGCCTGTGGAAGTGTGTTAAATCCCGCGGTTCTCGGAGTAACCGATTGAAACAACGAGGTCAGCAGTTTCTCTCCTGTCGAAAGATTCTTCAGTAACCCGTTGTTTTCAAAAAGAAAGTACCCGATAGTACCGGAGATGATAAGTGCTATCGTTACAGACAACACTATTTTTGTGTGAAAAGAAAGCTTGTGTCTGACGTTCGTAATTCTCCTGCTTAAATCTTGAATAACCAGAAACCCGATGCCACCGGAAATTATAAGAATCATTATTACTATATTTACAGAAGGAGTTTTAATATATCCTTCGAGACTGTTTGAATAAAGAGAAAATCCTGCGTTGCAGAAAGCCGAAATTGAGTGAAAAATTGCATTGAAAACTTTGCCGTCCCCTGTTTTCAGGTTAAGACTCTGGAGCAACAGAATAGCACCGACAGTTTCAAAAACAATAGTAAAAATAAATATGTTTCTTATTATTTTAAAGGGATGATGCTCTATTTCCTCAAGATAATACTTTCCGGTTATCTTTCTGCTTGAAAGAGGTAGTCTTCCCGACGGTCTGGCGAGAAATACGGTGGTGAAAGTAATTATTCCCAATCCTCCAAATTGTATAAGCAGTAGTATTACAAGCTTTCCGAAAAATGTGTATGTAGCTGTATCGACTGTGATAAGACCTGTAACACAGACAGCAGAAACAGAGGTAAATAATGCATCAATATATGAAAGTTTTTCCTCTCCACCCCATGCATCCGGAAGATAAAGCAGTATAGAGCCAAGAAGAATAAGAGATAAAAAGTAAAAAAATAGTATTACCTTCTCTGATGAAATTATTCTTGTCATAAAAGTTTAAAAAGTGGGAGGTGAACAAAAAAAGCCTGGCGATGACCTACTCTCCCGCCCTTCAAAGGGCAGTACCATCGGCGCTGGAGGGCTTAACTTCCGTGTTCGGAATGGGAACGGGTGGTTCCCCTCCGCTATGGTCACCAGGCTTCTATTTACTTAAAAGGGTGCAACTCTCCGGATAGAGGAGAGGGGGAGAAGGTAATATGGTCA
>QNBH01000370.1 GCA_003645645.1 Spirochaetota bacterium
GATGGGCATGTGACCGGCGTTTGAGAAAGTGAAGTTATATTTTACAAGGTCCAAAATACCTGCAGAAAAAGAAATCAATATATCGGGGAATCTTTTCAGCTCATGACAGACCTTTTCGTTTAACCAGGTTAGAAAATGAGAGGGAGTTATACCGCTTTCTCTGTGTTTCTTGACATATTCGCTGTAAATAATCGATTTCAGAATCGAAGTGATAAAGGCTGCCTTTATACCATGTCCGGAAACGTCTCCTATAAGTGTAAAATACTTCTCATCGCCTAGATTTATTATATCGTAGTAATCTCCTCCGCAGTTTATTTGCGGAAGGGGGCGATAGGTAACAGAAAATACAACCTTCTCTGAATGGGGAAGCTCGATTTTTAAAAGGTTCTTCTGCAGCTCTCCTGCCCACAGGAGTTGTTCTTTTATCATCTGCATATATTTTTTATTCTCATTGCGTATTCTGTATACTTCCAGAGCCTTTTCGATTTCTGTAATAAGATAGTAGTTATCCCACGGTTTTAAGATATAAGAGAAGATACCAGCCTTTATTGCCTTCATAATATCTTCGGTATCGGAGTAACCGGTAAGAAGTATTGAAATAATATCGGGATGGCGTTTCTTTACCTCCAGGAGAAAGTCACTTCCTTTCATACCGGGCATTCTCGAATCGGATACAATTAATCCGATATTTGTGTGTTCCCTTTCCAGCAGTTCCAGTGCCTTCTCTCCTGATTGGGCTGTAAGGATCTCTATATCGTTTTTTACACTCCAGGAACGTAAAATGTCAACAATTGTTGAAAGGATGACTTCCTCATCATCTACAAGAAGAATCTTATTCTCGGGCAAACAACACCTCCTGGCCTTAAATCTTTATCTCTGGTAAACAACCACCGGCAAAGCCTTAGGCTTTGCAAGCCCTGCAAGGGCTAAGTAATTTCTGCTTTGCAGAAATTACTTAGGTGGTTGTATGCTCCGAAAGAAGGTAGAAGGGCTTAAGCCCGTCTCTCCACCGGTCTTTCAACCGGTGGACCACCACCATAGGTGTTGGCCTTCTTTCGTAGTAAAAGAACCAGGATACACATCACTATAATGAATAATATCACTCTCCTTAAAGGTAGACAACCGAGGTTTTAATTATTTTCTTAAAGTTTGGTTGAATAAAATAGATTAACCGGGATATATTCAATATAAGTGGGAGAGGGGTAAAAATGAAAAAATCAAGTATCATGCCAATTCTTTTTCTTATTTCTTTATTTGAGACACAATTTATCTGGTCACAGGAAGAGGAGCAAAAACCAAGGGTTGCAATTATTATTATGAAGAACACCGAAGGCGATGAACGGCTTGATCCGATTTGCTCTACTGTTACGGACACGGTAGAGCTTTCTCTCCGTTTAATGGGACAGTACAGATTAGTGAGGGCGGATTATTTGGATCCTCAAGAAAAGATGGATGCTGCAAAGATTTTTTTCAATGATTTTAACATCGATAACGCCATTTTTGGGCGTGCCTATATGGATGACGGAGAGTATGTACTGTCCATGTCTGTGTACGATCGCAGTAAAGATCAAATCACCATAAACAAAGAAGAGAGGGTGCATAGCGTACTGGATATTTTCGAAGCATCCGATAATCTGGCCATATCGCTGATAGAAGCGTTCAGCGGCATTCATATTGGGTTTGGAGAGCTTTTATTAGTAAATGAAGGTGAGAGGGGAGATTACCTTGTTTACATCGATGGCTCGCCTGCAGGGGAAAACCTTGCCTCCCTGTCGGTTCTGGCGGGAAAACGTAAAGTAGAAATAAGACGGAAAATAGACAAAGGGGAGACGATTTTATTTTCAAAACAAGTTGAAGTTAAAGAAAACGAAACCAAAAGGATAAGCTTTACCTTGACTCCGGAGACACTCGTCCAGGAGGAACCCCAAAAGGAAGAAGATGTTGAACTAGTCGAAAAGGAAATTCCCCCGGAACCAAAAACAATCTCCGACAGGGAGCTGGCTCAGCAAGCAGCCTATTCAATTCAAGGCCGTCTTAGAAATGTAAATACTCTGGGAAGTCTTCGCTCTGCCCGTATAGAACCTGAACTTCTAAACGATCTCCAACTGGACTATTATGTAAAACAATCCCTTTTTAACAGGTTAAAAAAAGATAATTCGGGAATAGCCTTTCTTGTAAACTTCCTGGCACCCGGTGTGGGAAGCATGGTTCAGGGTAATATCGGTGGAGGAGTATACGTTCTGCTTTCAAACTTTATATTTTACGGATACCTTTACGGCTCCCTGGCTGCCGGTTCTATCCCCTTCGAAGATACACCCATACTGGGTCTAACAATAACCACCAATCTACTGATTGCCACCGTGGTAAATCTTGTTTCACCCTTTACATTTCAGCACACTTACAACAATGTTTTGAGGGATAAACTTAATTATTGAAAGAGAGGAGTACAGGAGATAAGGGCAGGGAAGCACCGGTTTTCCGGTAGCTCCTATTTTATTGCTATATAAGCAATTGCAGAGCGCCCGACGGGAATCGAACCCGCATCTTCAGCTTGGAAGGCTGAGGTAATGCCATTATACCACAGGCGCTTGCTCTTTTTTCGAACATATACATACTAAATAATTAACTCCATGTCAAGGGGGAGATAACGCCTTAAAAAGATATAACGTTGTAATACTCCGGGCGTGCCCCCGGCCTAAAGGCCGGGGTCGGGCTCTTCGGGGGTTCGCGGCCTTAACGCCTAA
>QNBH01000371.1 GCA_003645645.1 Spirochaetota bacterium
GTTCTCTATAGAGGCATTAGAAAAAATTTTATACGGCGGATCATCGCTGAAAGAGGATGCTCCGTTTTATAATAAAAAATATTAGGCAAAAATATGGGCAAGGAAGCTCATAAAATATTTTCAAGGAGGAAAGAATGGTTATCAATCACAATTTGAGTGCAATTTTTGCACACAATCAGTTAAAAACGATTTACAATGCAGTCGACAGAAACATCGAGAAACTCTCATCCGGTCTCCGGATCAACAGAGGAGCGGATGATGCCTCCGGACTTGCCGTTTCTGAAAAAATGCGAGCCCAAATTCGGGGACTAAAACAGGCCTCCAAAAATGCAGAGAACGGTATATCATTTATCCAGACAACCGAAGGCTTTCTCCAGGAAACGCAGGATATTCTACACCGCCTTAGAGAACTGGCGGTACAATCTGCAAACGGGATTTACACTGCGGAAGATAGAATGCAAATCCAGGTAGAGGTCTCCCAACTGGTGGATGAGATCGACCGGATAGCATCGCATGCACAGTTTAACGGAATGAACATGCTTACAGGAAGGTTCGCCAGGGAAACAGGAGAAAACACAATAACTGCATCTCTCTGGTTGCACATCGGTGCGAATATGGACCAGAGGGAAAGAATTTATGTGGGAACTATGACAGCTTCTGCACTTGAATTGAGAGCTGAGAATGAAATTATCTCTCTATCTACCCCGGATAATTCCAACCGTGCTATAGGTATTCTGGATTCCGCTCTTAGAAAAGTTAATAAACAAAGAGCGGATCTGGGAGCTTACCAGAACAGGCTGGAGAAAGCGGTAAGGGGAATAGATATAAGTGCAGAAAATTTACAGGCAGCCGAATCCAGGATAAGGGATCTGGATATGGCAAAAGAGATGGTAGATTATGTGAAAAACCAGGTTTTGATGCAATCAGGGACCGCAATGTTAGCTCAGGCAAATATGAAAACACAAACAGTCTTGCAACTTCTGGGATAGTGATTTATTATATAACAATATAAGACGCCTTGTTCTTTGAAATAGTTACCCTCCGTGTTGTGTCACTGGCAAGGAGATTTCCCGATTCTTCTATGGATCGGGAATATCTCCCTGCTGCATGGAAGTAAAGGAGCAAAGGGGGCGCGAAGGTCTTCTTTAACTTCCTGTGCGGCACCCGTAAAATAAAGCAAAGGATGCTTTATTAACTTAATCAAGGAGGGTTATATGGTTATAAATCACAACTTGAGTGCCATGTTTGCAAACAGGCTGCTTGGTGTAAGAACCGAGGCCATCAACAAGAATATCGAAAAATTAAGCTCGGGCATGCGTATCAACAGAGGTGGAGATGATGCATCGGGTCTTGCAGTATCCGAGAAGCTTCGAAGCCAGATAAGAGGTCTGAATCAGGCAGAAAGAAACATACAGAACGGAGTATCCTTTATCCAGACTACAGAAGGATATTTGCAAGAGACTCAGGATATTCTTCACAGGCTCAGGGAACTCTCAGTGCAATCGGCCAACGGTATCTATACTCAGGAAGACAGAATGCAGATTCAGGTGGAGGTATCTCAACTCGTAGATGAAATCAACAGGATAGCATCGCATGCACAGTTTAACGGGATGAATCTTCTTACTGGAGCCTTTGCCAGAGAAACTCCTGAAGAAGCCGGAAAGGCGATGCAATTACAGGTTGGCGCGAATATGGATCAAAACGAAAGAGTGTATGTAGGAACCATGACGGCAGCAGCTCTCGGTCTCCAAAACCAGCAGGGAGAAGGCGGTATTATTTCGCTTTCCACTCCAACAGCGGCTAATCAAGCCATTGGCACCCTGGATGCGGCACTCAGAAGGGTATCGAAGCAGAGAGCCGATCTTGGAGCCTATCAGAACAGGTTCGAGATGGCCTCAAAGGGGGTAGCCATTGCGGCCGAAAATCTCCAGGCAGCGGAGTCAGGAATCAGAGATCTGGATATGGCGGAAGAGATGGTTGAGTATGTTAAAAACCAGGTCTTAATGCAATCAGGTACTGCAATGCTTGCCCAGGCTAATATGAAGACCCAATCGGTTCTTCAACTTTTCTAAAAGTTTTTAGGTTTTTTTAAAAGTAAAGAGATTTCTGGACGTCGTCTCTTTACGATTGGCTAGACGGAAGGAGTTCGCGCCATCCTTCCGTCGTTTATAAATGTTTAAGAGGTAAAGAAAATGGTCCTGGAAACTCCGGGAATACAAAAGAATACCCCTATCCATGAAGGTGTAAAAACAGAAGGTAATGTAAACCTATCCTCCCAAAAAAAACCACCGGTCGAACAACCTGTATCGGATTCATACAATCTCCTCACCGAAGAAGAGATCAGGGCATACATCAACAAACTCTTTAAGAATCTTCAGCCTTTCAATAAGAGAATAAAGTTTACCGTAAACAGGGAGCTGGATCAGATTGTAGTAAAGATCATCGACAGCACTACCGATAAAGTAATTAAGGAGATCCCTCCCGCAGAATTACAAAGGCTTCAAGTACGAATCAGAGAGGTGATAGGGCTTCTTTTTGACCAAAAAATATAATTTTATTGAAAAACCTAAAACTCATAAACCGGGGGGGTGAGCCGAAGCTATGTCGGACATAACTATTCCCGGTGTAAATACAAATCTCAATACAGACAAAATTATAGAAAATCTCATGAAGGTGGAGAA
>QNBH01000372.1 GCA_003645645.1 Spirochaetota bacterium
CCTCTGGAAATTATCTCTACCTTATTGATTCGGATGCAAGCCCCATCGAGTTGAGAATCTATCCAATCGATTCTGCTGTTGATCTCCCAACCGATCCCACTCCTTCCACAACTTACGCTCCAGGTACTGCATTCCATACCATAACCATCGCCAGGACAACTCTCCTGGCACCCGTGCAGTAACTCTCCCGTCTCGTAAGCATGGTTCTTAGGTAACGTAACAGACACATTACAATACTGTCCAACAAATATCATACGGAAACTTAAAAATATGATTAGACCTGGTATACTAATAACTAATGATTTACACCTGCTTGTCTCAGCCTGCTTGTGAATGAATTCAGCGGGATACAGAAGATATATCACTGCAAATACTGGATTAGCATAAAGAAAAAATTCTATTTTCCCTTTAATAGCTAAATTTTCGATAAAAATCCCAAAAGATCGATTGTATTCCAAATGAACATAAAAAAAAGAATTATTTTTTTAATATCGACCTCGCAAATCCACAGAACCCTTGAAATAATATAAATTACTCCGCCATAAATAAAAAAATCTGATATATGGACGACCGGGAAAAGGAATATTTGATATAAGTCCCACTGATTATCAGGTATTTTTAGAATGTTCCCTAAAAAATGAAAGAATGCAGGTATTTTAAAAATATAATAATGAGTAGTTTTTCATAGCAAATGCTCCTTGCTAGTTTTTTCTTATAGAACGAAGAGGCATTTGTGAAGTGTGTCGTATAACAGCCGACTAAAGGCGGCCGAGTTCAACTACCCATCAGGGTATCAATGGTCTCAGACTGAATTACTTTTACTACGCAGACATGCCATGCTGTATTCTTTCAAAGCCTTTGACCCATTGGGATGTAAATGAATCGTGTAATGGGCATCGCGCAATGCCCCCTGCCAAGGTAGAATCCCCCCTTAATTAACTACACCATCAAGTAATGTTTTACTGGGTTTTTCATGGCTATAAGAGAATCTGCCTACAGTATAAAAATGTAGTGCTTCAAAACTGTTCTTAATCACCGGGTCCATGGATGCCTTCCATACCCAAAAAATACCCAGTATTGGCGATTTTATTACTGCAATCCAGGGTTTATGCTTATTGAAAACAGATCCATCTGGAGTCTGGTATGGAAAAGAGAGAGTATATTTTTCTCGTCTTTTTCTTTCAGGCCAAAATAACGATCTTCTCGACAGTCTCCTGGAAGAGGAGAGGGCAGGTTGGGGCAAGGCAGCTTATACCTTGTTCTCTCGGCTCCAGGGGAACTTGTCTCTGGATGTGGGAAGGTACATACGGAGTATTTTGGTGCGGGGCTTTTAGGCCCTGTGGTTCATCCTCTTTGCTGGAACGGGTTTTTCTACTTCCACCCTGGGTCAGAGTGTAAAGGGGATGATTCTCTCTTTTCTAACGGGAGGGGGAGTGGATCTCTACCTTTCGAAGCTCTTGAGTTCGAAGCTGTGGGCAAGCTTTGTGTATGCGAGTGGTGATGCGGATGCTGAGAGTTTTTACGAGGTGGGAGGGGTATCTGTGAAGCCACTTTCGATGCTTGAGGCTGCTGGGAAGGCTTGAGTTATCGGTCAGTTTTTAGGGGAGGAGTTGATCGTATGAACAGGAGAGTAACAGGTTTAATTATAGTGTTTATGGTAGTGGTTATTGGCTCTGTATTCTCTGCCCAGGAGGCTGTGCTTAAAGGTTTTTCCGGGAAGGTGGAGGTAAGGGAGCCTGGAGGGGTGTGGGAGTCTGCCGAGGCGGGAGCGGTGCTGTCCATGGGAACGACTGTCTCTACAGGTTTTGGTTCCACGGCGTTGCTTGACCTGGGGGCATCGGTGATACAGGTGAAACAGCTTACCCGGATGACCGTGGAAGAGCTTGTGCAGAAAGAGGGGACTATCAGCACAAGTCTTTTCCTTAATGTGGGAAGGGTAAAGGCGGAGGTCAAATCCGTGGAAGGGCTCACCCACGAGTTTACACTCAGGAGTACGGTGTCTGTTTCTTCTGTGCGAGGAACGGAGTTCGAATACGATGGGTACGAGTTGATTGTAACGGAAGGAGTCGTATTGTTTTTCAACAGAATCGGACAGAAAAGAACAATCGCTGCAGGCCAGACAAGTGAGACTACCGGTCTGGATGTTCCGGCACCACCCGCTGTTACATTGTCTACTGTCGCGGCTGTCACGACAAGCACATCGCCGGTTACGGAAGAAGCAGAAGCAGAGAGAACTCCTGTTATTGATATCGAGCATGTAGAAACGAGTAATACGGGAAGTATAACAGTAACTCTTGAATGAGCACAGGAGGAGAAGATGAAAAAAGAAAAAAGCATGGCCGGCTTTTTCATCGTCCTGTTTGTTTTTCTTGGATTCACAGGCTGTAATAATGTCTTTGGACCTTTTAAAAGCAATAGTACGGGAGATGTTTCCATCCTCCTGCGGATTCCGGATTACAGGAATACGCAGGAGAATTCAACATCAAGACAGGTTAATAAAATAATTTCTTATACCCAGATGTCTCGTATCGTAGATCCTGCCACTTACACTGTTGAAATTACGGTTTCAGCTCCCGATATTGCTGCTACAACCAGTACATTCAGTTTCGGGGAGAGCGGTTCTTACCA
>QNBH01000373.1 GCA_003645645.1 Spirochaetota bacterium
CGTCATATTTTCCAGGGCAGCCTTGGTGCCGGAATAGGCTGCGTGATACCCGGACCCTTTAAAAACTGTAAAATCGGTCATGTGGATTATGTCCTTCATGGCAGAAGGGGAGGAATCCGGTAGGGGCTTAAAGGCGTAATTTATCTTAAACGGCGCAAGCATGTGCACATTTACGAGATCGGAGAACCGTTTCTTTCCTTCGAGGATCAGGTTATCTGGAAACCAGAGCGATGCATTGTGGATTACGGCTCTGGGGGAGCTGTGTGTCTTTAGTACCGCGTTGATAAAATCATCGATACCTTTCTCGGTTGAGAAACCGGCCTGGATTGCTCCGATTCCTTTCTCTTCCAGATACTTGAGTGTATCCCGCTTTCTCCTGTATGTTACGACAGCCCGGTAACCTTCTTCGGCCAGCCGTTCTGCATTGTACAGACCCAGCCGCTGGGCACCGCCTGTTATGATAACCGTTTCACCAGCCATTTCCCGCTCCCACTTGTATATGATTTTTGTTTCCGTCATTATTGGGATGTGTTGAGAATGTGTTAACCTTCTCTAATTGTTTCTTCCGGTAGATCATGCTTATGAAGCTCAGAAATTACGAGATTTGTAAAATAAAAGCAAATACCGAAGGAGGATTTACACGCCTCTTTGCTCTCTTCGAGACAGAAACGCTCTCTGTGCTCAGTGTCGATCCGGTATTTAAGACTCCGACCCGGTCCGGGCAGCACACCCTTCACATTTTTCACATAAGCGGTCTTCATCATCGGCTGGTCGATGACTGTAATGTCGAGTGTTCCTTCTCTGCTCCGGCGAGAATAGGTGCCATGGTTCGTAAAAACAGGGATTCCGGTGTTCCCACGCTTTTTTTCTCTGCAGGGGATGATCATATCGGAACACCGATGGATATCCTTACGGGTGAGCGGGAAGAGGAGTTTATAATGAGTCCTGTCTTCCGTGTGTTTACCCGGCTCGGATTGGATGCTACGGTTCTGGGTAATCACGACTTCGATCTTCCACCGGCGGTTTTAAGAAGAGCTGCAGGAAAGGACGCAGGCTTTCCGGTTCTCTTCTCAAATATAAAGATTAAGGGGCTGCCAACCCCTTCGGCGCTTCTCGGACTGGCAGGAGGATTGAGAGTAGGTGTTATGGGTATTAATACCCTCGATGAGCTTCACCTTACAGAGGATCCGCTTCGAGGAATCTTTTTAGAACATCCCGAAAAGCCGGTGAAAAGGCTTATTCCCCTCCGGAAGAGTAATCGCTGCCTGTGAGGGTGCAGGCATCAAGGGGGGATTCGATAAAAACGGAGAGGTGCGGTTAAAAGACTTACTGCGAATTATACCCTATCCCGACACTGTATACTACACCATTCGAATGGGTGGGAACGGACCGGAGCCTTCGGATGTATTGACAGACGGCATCCCTATTCGATCCGTATTTTAAGAAACCTTTCTCTTTCTTCTAAACTCACACCCGGCTCTCGGGTACCAGGGATGGGGATCGGACAGGCAACCCCTATTCTGCCAGATGGGCGGTTATGACATGAGAGCGCTGAGATTCAGGGACTCCCGAATCTCTCTTCGCCGGATAGTGATAGAGTTCTTCAGGAGAACCCGCCGTCCTTTTATCTGTAAGGATGGCCGGCTTAAGATCGATTTTAAATAATCCTTGAAGCAGGGTTTAACCAGATAAACAATAAACGGATTATCAAAGGCGGAGCGTCTATCTACAGGTATAATTTTATCATTTCCTTAAAAATAATATTGACAGGATTTGCCAAAGTCATTTATAATGAAGTAATTAGAACGTTTATACCTCTATATGTATATAATATTACATCATTCGGGGAGGATTCACTCTCTGTTGTGAAAAAATCTCAAGGATGTTCGGAGGGATGAAAAAACAACTGCTTCTTCTATCAGCTCTGGTGCTCCTCTTCTCTGCATTTATCTATGCAGAGGGATCGAAGGAGACGGCCGCCGGGACCGGAGTAACCGAAATAACATTCATGCATGTTTTTAGCGAACCGAGGGGAGAGTTAATCGATCGGGTTGTTCGAGACTTCAACAACAGCCAGGATGGAATTGTGGCCAAACATCAGCATGTCCCGGGATGGTACGGTGGACTGCTCGAACAACTTCAGGCTCTTGCGGTGGCCCGGCAGCTACCGGAGGTAGCCATTATGGGGTTATCGGAAAGCATAACCATGAACAGACAACTGGGAGCCGTGGAGATTCAACAGTACATCGACAGAGATAACTACGATCTGAGCGACTTTTTCCCGAGATTCCTGGAACTTGCCCAGGATCAGGCAACCGGAAAGCAGTTCGTCCTGCCATACGCCATAAGCACCCAGTTGATTTTCATCAACAGGGATCTTCTTCGTGAAGCGGGAATAGATCCCAGCAGGCAGCCCGAAACCTGGATGGAAATAAATGAGTGGGCTAAAAAGGTAAGCGATCCGGCGAAAGGCATAAGCGGTATCGGGTTTCAACTGGATTTCGATACATGGCAGTTCCAGGTGCTTCTGGAATCTTTCGGCGGTCACATGGCCGACATCGACACCCGCAGAGTTCTTTTCAACAAGGAGCCGGGCCCAACTGGTTAAATTCCCCTCGAAG
>QNBH01000374.1 GCA_003645645.1 Spirochaetota bacterium
CACCATAGAAGAGCAGATGTTGGAACTGGCTATTACCCCTACCGACACCAGTGCAGGAGGGGCCGGCAAGGATGTGGGAAGCATCCTCATAGCAGCGCCGTCGTTGGAGTTTTTACCGGACGGTGAGTAAGGAGCAAGGAGTGTTTTGCACAGAATGATGTTGGTGCTTAAAGAGGTGCAATCCTTAAGTAAAAAGCGGGGTCGAACAAGATGAGAACATTGTTACACGATCCAATAATCGAAAAATGGCTTGATTCCACTGACAAGTTAAGAGATCACATAAAAATCCAGTATCTTTTTGGTTCCAGAGTGAGGGATGATTGGCGTCCCGATTCCTTCTCCGTTTGTGGAAAGTATCATGAGAGAGGGGATCCAGATTGGAGAAAAAAAACTGAGGAACTGATAAGAGAGTACATTCGGAAGGCCGAGAAGAAAATAAAAGCCTCAAATAATCTATTTAAAACAGGTGATTATGAAGATTGGGAATAACATTTTAATCTCTACTTCACTACCATAACCTTGCGATACTCGTCTATTCCAGGTCCCACTACTCTTATAAAATATATTCCTCTGGCCACTACCTTGCCTCCGATATTTTTACCGTCCCATGAATAGGTATAGGTTCCTGCCCCCTGTCTGCCTCTCTGGAGAATTCTTACCACCTTTCCGTCAAGAGTGAAGACCTGCACCGTTACGGTTCCTGCCTCTGGTAGTTCATAAGTAAGGATGGTCTTCTCCCCGTTAAGTGGATTTATCACGTTGTTGAGTATGGTTACGTTCGCCCTCTGGGCTTTGATTGTTCCGATGGAGAAACTCCACGGTACCAGGGTACGGGGGTCGTCCGGATCGGTTATCCTGGCACAAAAGAGGTCTCCGAAGCGGAAGATAAACTGAACGGTTTTTCCCGGTTCGATTTCGGGATCAGCCGAGGGGATTAGAAAATCCCTGATATTGCCCCTGCTGTTCTGCCTGAAGGGGAATATCCCCCTTGCCTCGTCGTTCTTTTTGGGGTTAAACCCCGTAATCTGGATTGGCAGCCAGAACTTACCTCCCGAGAGCTCCGTTTCCATAACGGAGTCGGGTGGATCAACATCGTAGAAGAGTGTAAGGGGTTTGTTATAATGGTTATCGGCAAGAATCGAAGCTTCCAGGGTGATATCCCTGTCTGTGAGCTTACCTCCGCCCGTAAAATCGTACATTGCTCCACCTGAGGTAACATCCTCAGACTGAACGCCGTCGCTTGCCCATACAGGCTCAACAGTACCTATGCCGATATCTGTTATTCTGTGCCTTCTGGTGTAGGACATACGATTCTTGATTCTATCGTAAACCTCTCCCTCTTTTGCCGCCAGATACCCCTCCACTGCCATGTTTTCAGTGATCGTTACGGAAAGCTTTACCCACGCCTCTTTAATCCCTATGTTATCGGATCCATAGGTGATAGGCTCAATACCGGTTATTGAACCGTGGGAGAAGGTAAAATCCCCCGGTACAATCTTTGTAGAGCCTGTGGGATCGCTGTATACGGGTTCTGAGAAGCGAACATAGACCCTGCTCTTGCCCACTGCGGCCAGGGTGAGATCTATAAAGGGCGGTATCCGTTCTATGGCTGCGATTCCTTCGGAAGGGGTGGAGGGCATGATATTGCCTGCAAGATCCGTGATATATGCCGATGTGTAATCGTAGGAGATGATGAGAGAAGAGACTACACCCCAATCGTGATCGGTCGTAAGTGTAAGGGCAAAGTAGGAATCATCTCTGGTATTTATTTCACCGAATATATCGTTATTAACATTGGTTTCCAGGCCGGGAAGGTTATAGGTATTTACAAGGGTCTCCTGGCCTTCCTCCGCTATTTTAAAGGCGAGGTATTCATCGATGGCAGTGGCTTCCTCAGTGTTGGGATAGTTTAGAGTTATATCCCGTACTCCATGGTTTAGCCTTGTATCGGGGTGATCTGTCTCCGGGTTCCATGCATCGTCTTCGGTTGCAAAATTGTCCTGGATAAAGAACTCGAGCCGGTTGATTCTCTGGGTAACCAGATCTATATCCGACATGATCTCATAGCTTTGAGGTTCGTCCATATAAGTGGAAAAGTATGGAGGAATATAGTCCCACCCCACAGTATCTTCCGTTGGTTGTACAGTACCTGCAGCGATTGATACCGAAATCTTAGGTGAAATAACCGGATAAGTTTCGGTACTCGGCTCAATAGAATTACCAGTGGAATCAGTTATATTGGCATTGGAAACCGTGGTTACGGTTTTTCCCACTGGATTCTCGATGTTATCAACCCAGCCCGGCCAGAGCCTGTCGCTACCCGAGAGGTAGCTCCATCCCGCAATATAGATGGTTAAACCATAATCGCCATCCGGATTCTCCGGTGAATCCCGGTACAGGGAGTTTGCAGTGGGAATAGCATCCCTCGAGCCCCGGCTCATGGTTTTGCTTACCGGATATGTGAAGTATCCCTCGAGTGTAGCGGTAGACGAGGTGGAAGTCAGATCGCCTCCATGTTCACCAGCACCAAACGTAGTCTGACTGCGTACATTATCGGCAGGACTCCCCGCCCCTATCTGGAAGTCCGCCCCGGTACCGATATTAAC
>QNBH01000375.1 GCA_003645645.1 Spirochaetota bacterium
GGTATAATTACATGTGTCAAAGCTGCTATATTATGAGGAGAAGGGTGTGCGTACCCGATTAGGATGCGAGAAGTGAATGAATTCTATTGAGTTTGAAGCGGATGTAAAGAACCATTCGATAAAAATACCCGAAGAGTACAGTAATCTTGAGTCGAAACATCTTAAAGTTATCATTTTTGAAATTGATTTTAAAGCGGACAAACTTCTCAAAGGATTTTATAATCCCAGAGTAGAAGCTATAGATCGAGAGTTTGGCAGAGAAGTGGTGAAAGATTTGTTCAGGTTCCTTGACTGGATGGTACAGTTGTCCCTGGAGTTGGAGGAGCGGTTAGCAGAGGTTGAAGTACTCTTTGTCTCTTCTAAAGAAGAGGTGCTAAAGCTGGTTGACTTACTTACAGACATGGAATTAGCGATATGTGGGAAGAATAATTGCGCACGGCATCATCTGTGGAGAAGTTTGAAGTTGTACTTTCAGTTAGGCCACCAATATTCGAGACTCAATCAACATACGAGGAGGAAATGATGCCTATGCACGAAGTAAAATTAAAAGAAGCTAAAGTGCGGCTCGCCGAACTAATTGACGAAGCTGCATTTGGTGAGGAAGTTGTGATAGTACGAAGTGACGGCACAGCTTTTAAGATTGTACCCATCAGTAAGACCGAACCGTATCCAGAGTTCGGAAGCGCTAAGGGATTGATCGAAATGTCCGAAGACTTTGACGAACCACCAAGAACAGTCTAGGCAAGCTAAAGTTGCCCTTACATTCGACAGATTGATACTTGCACAGAGCCTGCCAGAGGACCTTCCAAAGAAGGGAAGCTTCTTTAAATGCCGGCAAGACCATTAAGGATGTTCGATGATTTGGCTAATCGGTAGTAAGGGTATGCCCGGAATGGTATTCGACCAAAAGGGTAGTCCTGCCTGGACTCATGATCTTGCCGTAGCCATTAAGAAAATAATCGATACGGGAAATGATGCTTACGGCACATACCATTTCTCCGGAGAAGGAGAGACTAACTGGTATGGTTTTGCAAAGGAGATACAACGCCGGTAAATCCGGTGAACACCAGCCTTGCCCACACCCACTGCTTAAACGATACCGGGTATGCCTACACCGTCCAAGGATTTTGGCGAATTGATATTCCGGCAACATAAAGGCACTTCTGGAGTTATTCTAGCCCGTTTATCAGGCCTTGATTCTAATGAAAAAGCTCACCTTGTATTAAACGCTATTAAAGAACATAAAAATTTGCTTCTACAAAATTTTGTAGTTATCTCCAAAAAAATGGAATAAAAGTATCTTAAGATCGGAATGCGTGAAATACGCCCTCCTGTCAGAGACCTGCGAGAACAAGGGTATAGGGGGGTAGGATGGGATACTCAGTGCGGACAGCAGCGAAATCGCCAAAAAGGGGAAGGAGTCGGTAGGGGCGGCACGCCAGTATTGTGGGAGCATGGGTAAGAGGAATAACTGCCAATCGGGAGTTCTTTTTGGCTAAAGCAGTCGTATAGGATATGGGTTGGCAGCCAGACGGCTCTATGTACCCGAACTCTGGTTTACCGACGCCTATGCCGAACGGTGGAAGAAGTGAGGCATGCCTGATAGTCTACAGTTTCAAACAAAGATTCAGATCGCTGTTTCTCTACTTTAATTGTGATCTTTTACCGCCAGCGACTGGATAAGAGGATGGCTGTAAAGATACTGAAGTGCTATTCGTTCAGAAACTATCTGGCCTACAAATCTCACGGGAAAAGAAGCCTGGCGAAATGCAGAAGCGGTTAGCTTCAGCATCAACCTTATTAAATGAACTCTGCGATCTCCATTATGGATTGAGAGTGTTAGAACCTGCGACTACAGGCAGTGGGTAGAGAAGAACTATGGGAAGAGAAACTAAGAGTATTGCTACCCCACCGATTGCGGAATTAAAAGCAGGAAGCTCCTGTAAAGGGCAGTGTTTTTTGTGCTCCTATTATATCATAGTGATGTAAAATTACTATCCCTGTGTGGCAGAAATCGCCTTTTCCTTTTGGTGGGTGTACCGGCTTTACCTTAAGAGCTTTAACACTTCTTCCTTCGTTTGGGCGAAAAGAATGACATCTATTGCATCATTAAGCTTATTTATATCCTTTACTTTTTTTATGGTCTCCCGCTCCTCTTCTGTAAGACTAAACTTCTTGCCCAATAGGCGGATTATCACCTCCTGTTTATCTTCAATGCGTCCTTCCTGTTTACCCTTCTCTATTCCGATTCGTTCCCAGCTCGTTACATACGGCATCACTCTTCCTCCTCTCTCCTCTGTTATCTCATCCATAAGCTTCCATTCAAGCTCCTTCGGAAGCTGAATAACCCAGTCTAAAAAAAGTAGCAGAGACCGGATGTACTCACTCCTGTAGCCACTATCATACAACCGAAGTACCCACCTCTTTTTAAGCTCATACTCCTCCTCTTCTCTTTTTATCCCTCTCTTGCCGCTGCGCTTAAGCTCATTTACCTCTAACTGCACCTCTGTTACACGGGCAAAGGGGTTATCACGGTACTCCGGTTGCCCTGCTCTCTTCTTATAGTATAGCAGCTTTGCCACATGA
>QNBH01000376.1 GCA_003645645.1 Spirochaetota bacterium
ACATACAGATGATAAAAAGATAAAAAAATAGCAGTAGCTAAAAATAAGAGCCCCAGAACAAAGCCAAGAGAAAACTTTCTATTGTTGAATAACCAGTATAAAACATCATCCTGTTCTTTTATAGTAATATCAATTAAGTGCCCCTCATGAGAATTATTACTTTCCTTTCCTGTACCCATTACTACTCCCTCTTATTGAAAATTCGATATTCTTAATTTAATTTTCTGCATTTTAGGCTTAATCAAATATCAGACCTTTTTCTTCCAATTCATTCCTTACTTTTCTATATAGGTCATAATATTCATTTTTAACTGTAACATTCTCATAGTCATAAAGTTCGTTAAAGCTGTATCCCTTTGGTGCTTTATCAGATGATATATTATCCTCATATTTACTTAATATAAAGTTTATCAATTCATTTGCTTCTTCTCGCGAGATTGAGGCTGCCGCTCGAGCTGTTTCACCCTCCCATCGAGGTTCCATACCTGTCCCCTGATTATCTTTAACCAGGACTGACTTTCGTGCTCCATGAAAAATATGTCCTCCTACGCATGATGTATGAATACCGAGTGCAGCAATCTCCCATAATTGCTGTTCAGTACCCGGTCCTGCAGATGTAAGTCCGCCGCCTCCGCATATTAAATTGGTATTTCTCACAAGAGCCTGCATGCTAATGTTTCTTACCCAGATTGTTTGCCGTGCAGTATTTACCGGAGGATTTTGTAGTATACTGGAGTTCATAATATATCCGGCACCGGCTACTTGATAAACCATAATCGCATTTAAAGCTGAGGCAACATTAATTATAGCACAACCTTCAGGGCCTCCCCCAAACCCCCCAACGATCGATGTCCAAAAGGGACTTCGTAAACATCCGTAATGAAGGGTATATGCAACTTTATTCAACAATTCAAAATTTACCTTTAACTCACTTATGGTAGGTAAAGTGATTGCGTCTGTTTTTCTCAGTCCGTTCACCGGATCACACACTGATATTGTGCCCAGTGCAGACGGACAGGCATCAAGTAGATGTAAACCTGGTCTACCCACACTGCGCAAAGCTTCCCGCATCCAACCTACTGCACTTTTGGCTGCAATACAATCAAGAGGTGATCCTAAAGCCCATTTTTTACCTTCAATTTTTTTAGGAGGTGGTCCATAATATATTCCATCAATAATTCTCTCCTGAGCAATACTTTTATATAATTGTACAAAATCCCTCCCTTCTATCGGGCTATCTTCAACTACTCCCCCTACTATTAAAGGCTTTCTGGGATCGGCTATTTTTCTTTTATAGAGTGACCTTTTTTCTGTTCCATCACCAATATCGATTTCATCTGGCATCATACTAAGCTCAAATAGTGAATTCCTGATTTCTTCCTCTGAAAATTGAATTACCCTCTCTGTATCTAAACAGTATGTGCCCATTTCAGCATATAGTTTTACTCCAGCTTCGAACAGACGATCTGCTAAATCATCGTCTGAAGGAATGGGTTTCTTTGGATCGTATTTAATACTATACTCTTTTACTAAACGAGAAGTTACTTCAAACATTTTATAATCAAATTTTTGCAATTTCAATAAAGGTCCGCTGTTTATTGCTCTATCTGCAACTTCATTAAAATTAACCACAAGTATCCTCCTGAAATATAATTATTTCGAGGGATCCGCCATATTTAATTGAAATGGAAGATCCCCCGTCAATCAAATGATTATTACTTAATCCACATCTAATCCCTTTTCTTTAAAGTATCTCTTTGCACCGGGATGAATCGGAATCGTAGCTCCGTTCAATGTTGTTTCCAAATCACAAGCTTCGGGAAATCCTTTCTTAACAGATGCGGCGAAAATATCTTTTTGAAAACCACTTTCAAATAAGATTTTGGTAATTCTATATACCATATCTTCTGGTAGATCTTTATTGACTATTACTGTAGTTTGTACTCCCACACCCTGAACATCTTCCTTCACTCCATCATACGTGCCCTTCTTTAAAACAGCTTTAAACCATCCCTTCATCAATTCCTGGGAAAGAAAGCTATCTCTTTCCTTACCGTCAAAGTGTAACCATCGTAACCCAGGCCTGGTATCAAGGTCCAGTAAGAATGGCATAATTGCTCCATAGGTCATTTCACAGTCCAGATGACCATCTCGCATCATTTCGGCGGCTTCATTAAAGCCCAAACTATGGACAACACCACCATTCGCTTCTATTTTCTCGAAAGTTAAGTCGTGAGCCTTCAACACATATTCAGCAGTTACCCTATCGCCCCAGCCAATCTTTCCAGGATTTATTCGTTTATCTTTTAGATCATACACTGTATAGATGTCGGATTTTCTGGGAACAACCATCTGCCATATCATGGTCTCTATAGTACCAATAAAACGAATATTTTCATTTGGTTCCTCAAAAAATGGTGGTAATCCCTTATATGCCATATACTGAACATTTGCTATAGTTAAACCAATTTGTAATTCCTCTCCGCTATTTACCTTCACACAATTCGAGACAGAACCTCCTGTTGTGCTGGTAACTCCTTTTACACCAGGAAGTTCCTTTTCAAGTATAGGAG
>QNBH01000377.1 GCA_003645645.1 Spirochaetota bacterium
CCTCGTTTTGCATGGATTCTTCCGCTCAAAGCAAATATCTAGACCATCATCAGCAATTACACTATTGCGTTTGCTGCTCGAAGATGGGATCAAATGAATCAGATAAATACTTGATCTGCTTGTCTGTGAGAACCTTTTTCTTCATAGTCCTTCCTTAAAAAGGGGTATCTGTTAAAATTATAATAAAAAGGGGAAGGAGGAACACCAGCCAGGGGAATCCTCCCCAAGTGGCGCAGATGTGTGAGAGTTTTTTCTTGTTATTCTATGAATACTCCTTTATTTCACTCGATAAGATCGACCTACTGCTTCAAACTCTTCGGTCTGTTTTCGTTCCAATTTATTTCTGATCTCTTCAAAACGCCTTGCGGTCTCTTCGGAATAAAGCCTCTCACCACAATGTAAACAAACTTCGGCTTTTACTGTTATTGTAGCGGTATTGTATCCGCCTTTAATGAGTTTTTCTACTTCTTTCTCTACAACTTCTCCTCCGCAAATGGGACATTTATTAAACGGAAGCATTATTTTTCTCTCCTCTTCTTACCGTTAATCCATCGACCCGGGTCAGGACGATATACTGTAATTAATACTACCCATCGCCTGGAAGGATTCCAACCCTATACGCTGTGAACCCTTTCACCAGTGGAAGTCTTCCCATAAACAAGACAACTTGGATAGGGCTTATCCTTAGGGTATTCTTCAATGATTTCACCTTGAAAAACTGAGTTGAAAATTTCATCATAAGAAAGATTATCTTCTTGGGCTTCTACATCCGCATGATCACTAATCCTAATTCTCTGGGCATGAATAGCATCGATAATGTCTGAAATCTCCATAACTTTCTATAAATATAACTTGTTTTCATTATTTTGTAATACTCCAATTCCCCCTTCTGGGGCGTTAGCCGTAATGTATTTTCTCCATAGAGCACATTTCCCACCCTTAAAAATTCGCCATAGTGCAGATTTTCGTTTTGCTGGTAACGGCACTGGATCACCTGGATGAAATTGTACTGTATTTCATCAGTAGCAGCAAATTATACCATGTATTATTTAATATCGTATTTTCCGTTTATTGAATCTGAGAGGAAACGAGCATTGAATACAGTAGCCTCAATATCGGGTTTCTCTTTAAAACACATAATCATAAGAGAGACTCTCGGCTTCCTAATATAATATGTCTGCCCACCAAATGCTGTTGTCCGGGAGGTACCGTATGCTGAGTTTCCATAAAACCCGACTTCCCCAGTTGTTCTTGTTTGAGTTGGTGTTGTATATGTGCTTGTCGATAGATAACTGTTCGATTCCAGGATCACGAAGTATTCATATCCATGTGTAATTGTAAGCTCCGCAGATCGTAACAAAGCAAAGTCCACCGCACGCTGACGACTCGTATAACCGTTTCCACGGAAGAAAACGGAGAAAACGTTCTCATCAAGCCTCGTTTCCTCATATCCGCCCGTAAAGCCTACCGGCTGGTAGCTTGTTGCACAACCGAAAAAGATCAAGATACATACACTTAAAATGATACCGACCTTTTTCATAATAATCCTCTCTTTATTTAAAAATCTTACCATACCTCTTCCCATCCCACAACAAAAAAAATGCCGGGTACATCCATGTACCCGAAGATAAAAAAAGCGCCCTGCGCAAGGACGGCCAGGGCGCCAATGCGTAAAATAGAGCAATCAACCACAAAAGGCTTTCTCGTTTACAAGCACATCCTTTAACGGTTTGCTTTCCACCTGCAAGCAATCGGGAAAGATAAACTCGACCTCTCCGGTAGTGTAATGAGGGCCGAATTGTTTCCGTACCATCTCTGCAAAACTGTACAGGGCAAGAGCGCCGAAGATGTTGTCCTTAACCGTAACGCTGAAAACAGCCTGCTGAAACCCTGCCTCGTACGTTGCAACATACCTCCCCTTACCTGTAGGATGGGGAGAAAGGGAAATCTCTATTTTGCGAATGTTTTTCATCTCGTCTCCACCTCCCTTTAATAAAGCTCGTCACACAGCCCGCTTTCATCTATCGGATGGGGGATTACCCACCACCCCCGTACACCGAAAAGCTCACTTGCATAGACTTGGTAGTGAAGCGATGCTTTAGGCTTCTCCGTGCACACTACAAACACAGGCTTTAGCTGATTAAGGGCTGAGCGGAACACCAATGTCGAGCCTTTGCCCCATCTGCCTGGAACAGGATGTTCCGGGAAAAGCACCGCCATACAGCACCTCTTAACCAGGTACAGGGTACGCCTCCTAAGCGCAGCCTTCGGATGCAGGCCGGGAGGGGAGACCAGGTTACCGGGAAGCCCGCAGAGTAAGGGAGAACGGATCCGGGAAGGAAAAGCACATCCTACAAAGACCCGGTTATGAAGTTTAAGCTCTGCAAGAGCCTTCCTGAAAGAATAATCCACCCCGCCGGCACACCCTACCCAGAAGCTTAAACCCAGGCCGGAAAGCCCTGTAAGAAGCGAGCGGCATACCTCCGGCGGAACCTCCCCTGCTCTTGAGCCTGCCAGGAGCACCCCTGCATTGTCTACCGCCACAGCAGAAGGCCTACTGCCTGTTAC
>QNBH01000378.1 GCA_003645645.1 Spirochaetota bacterium
CACTCACTTTTATAAACTTTCCTCACTCTTACTTTGGCAATCGGTGGGAGAGGGGAGCAATTTCCTTAGTTTCTTCCACCATAGTTCCTCTCTACCCACTGCCTGTACTCGCCGGTTCTAACACTCTCAACCCACTCTCTGTTGTTAAGATACCAGCTTACCGTCTTCTCAAAGCCCTGCTTAAAAGTATACCTCTGTCTCAAGAAGGGTAAATGTACCAAGAATGTTAGTACGAATAAAAACGGCAGGCCCATGTTTAGAGCGGTCTACATGGTTTTCTGCTGCCAAGTTTACCACCCTATCAATCTGGTATTCAGAAAGAATACGGTCAACCGGCTCCGTATCACAGATATCACCATAGACAAGCACATACCTCCCTTCTCCGGTGCAGTTACCATACTTCTCCTCGATGTCTACAAGGTTTAAAGGATTTCCGGCATAGGTTAGCTTATCCAGGTTACCCACCCGACCCTTAAATCTGCTGTCCACACCGCCGTCACTTAAAAGATAGCGAATAAAATTGCTGCCGATAAAACCGGAGCCAATACAGCACAGTAATATCAAAAGTCTCTTTAGCTTTCATCTTATCGAATGCCAAATATTTTGACGTTTTGATTTGGTAGGATACTGCTACGTTGTAAGTAGAATTGCCCGTATTTTTTACTCGCCGGCTTGCTTGGATTTACCGTATATTCAAATCGGCTCCGCGTGATCGTCTTTCCGGTAGGGGCGATTTCACTGACTTTAAAGACATAATCCGTAGATACAGGAATCAGCTTCGCACCAATTATTTTGACTACAGAAGCAATGTTAGCTACACCTTCACTATTTAGTTTAAAGATCGCCTCCTCATCTTCTCAAGCTTTATCAACAGCAGTATAGGCAAAGCAGTTAATAATCCATTTAATATCTTGCGAAATGCTACTCGCAAAATCAGACAGAGTAACTTTATAGGTAGTTAAAAATCCGTGTCCATCTACGTAAATCTGTAGTCGCTTTTTCTTTTCTTCATTCGAGAAATGAGCAGCCTAAACTACTTTAACTGCAAACTTCTTACAAATTCTTTTAATCCTTTTGTCTTTTGTTAACACGAGCGCATCATTTCTCCTGGCAGCTATAACATAAAGCAAATCATAAACAGGGTGATCATTAATCATTGATTCTCGTAATACTTCCTTCCATAAATCAATAACAGGAATAATAGTATCTACAAGAAGAATACCATCTTCTGCAAGAGTAATTGCCTCTTCGTGTGAAAAACCTGCCCGTTTATGATATTTCCAGGAAACATTTGCTATCTCGGAGATATATAATTCAGGTGCTATGACTGTATCAGCCGTTTCGATTTTCTCAGCGAATAGGTTATAGTTTCCTTTTTTAAGCACTATATCTATAGCAGCCGATGGATCTAAAAGGACTATCACCTATCCCGATCTTCCCGTATAAGAGCAACTGTATCAATCGTTTTAGTTTCTGGATATGTTTTTTCTTTTATCTTCTCTAAAAGTGCCTTTCGCCTCATTTTATTATTGATGTGCAACCCCAAGCTCTCTTTTAGAAGTACAATTGTCTGTTGCGAAATACTTCGATTTTCCGCTTTTGCGAGAGCTGTTAAATTTACATAAATATCGCCGGGAAGATCCCTAACTTGCAACGTCGGCATATAATTGCTCCTCGCATGTAATATACAATAATTTTGCATGCATGTCAAATGTGAGGGAAAACAGGGTGGGTGCTTTACGGGAATGCGAAAAAAAGGTGAAGAGGGTTTAATAAACTAAGGATACATGGGGTGGAGCAGATGAGTAAAGCGCATGGGCGTGGATTGTGTTAAGCAGAGTATTTTAGAAATCCATATTAATCAGTGTAAATCCGTAGTTGCATTCTTTTCTATATATCCGTGGTTGCTTACTCCTGTTTTTTCCATTGTGCCGCTCTTTTGTTGCAGGCAAGGGCCTGGCGCTGTATCTCGAAGTAAATGGGTTTCCTCAAAGTCGTTCAGAAGATGTATAAGGTTATCCGTCATTGTGCTATATTTTTGATTTATATTGGTATTCATCAATCGGTTTGCAGAAAAAAATTGGAGTAACGTTTTTTTTACGGTATTTTAATAGGCTTCTTTTTTATAGAACTTATTTTCCGGGCGTGCCCCCGCCCCTGCGATAAGTCGCCGGATGTCGCTTCGCCTCTCCACTCTTAACCCTTCACTACGAGAGGGGCGGGGTCGGGCTCTCCGGGGGTTCGCGGCCTTAACGCCGGACTACACGGTACGCCCGGCTCGGCCGCTCCCGTCCGGACGGGTTGTATCCGCTGGCCAATCCACACCACCCACATCACTTCGACGGAGTGGGCTTCGCCGGTGGCCGCTCTAAGCTGCATCCCCAGGCAGGTCGGCACCACCCACTTAACCCGTCCGGACCGCCTCAAGGCGGCGCTTTTCCCGTTAAGATTTGCACTTACACTCTACAGCCGGTCGATAAGCGCCGCCTCCGGCGCCCCTCCGATCCCTCACGCTTGTATAGAGCCGGTTAAAATCAATGTAGCCGGTAAACCATACCTC
>QNBH01000379.1 GCA_003645645.1 Spirochaetota bacterium
ATCGGATAGCAGCCCTGAACCAGATACCTCTGGAACTTCCTCTTGCCTATGAGGGTTCGCAGCAGCTGAAGCTGGGCTTGCTGAATCTCCTCCACATCGATGCGATCGAGCAGACGCATCAGCATGTCGTGGTGTGGGATGCTCTCCGGATCGGGACACAGCACCATCAGATTCTCCATCCGGTAACCGAAGGGCCTCTTGCAGCACAGAGGATGGTAGCGCTTAAACATAATCGTTCCACAGCTCCTTCTCTTCTCTGCATTTCACTTTCCCTTAAGCACTACCGGCCCGAGAACTTCAAGTGAACGATCGATCGGCGAGCCGGCTTCGCTATGTTCGGTTAACCGGATGGCTAACGTCGGCGGCTGCGTCAATGTTGACCCTTATGCCCTTCGCCGGTATCATCTTATAAGCACAAACAACTCCGGCTACTTTTGCCAGAAAAATCCATGCCTCTCGCGATCCAGCTTTACCGTTCCGTTGACAGTTGCCTCGAAGAACCAGCCGTTATCCCCAGGGTTATGAGCACTGTTGACCCTATGTCCCAAGGTAAAATCCGAGGAAATTGTTAAAAATGACGCCAGCGGAAAGGATGCACCAAGCTCAAAAATATTGGAGATAACGGGAGTACCGGTGGGCGTTGAGGAAGGATTCCCTATAAAGTTATCGTATTTGCTTTCCGGATCGAGCACATCCAGGTAGATCCTCCCCTTATGTCGGAGTTCATAACTTAATTTGGTCTTAAACTTCTCCATCCATTCGTAGGAAATTTCGAAGAACAGTGAGTGTACATCGGGCCCCAGGAAATAACCGGTAGGGAAGTCGATAAACGTATTCTTCTTTGTAGCAAGAGACAAATACTTCTTTCGTGAAGAGAAAGTAAGATAGGGCATCCACCTGTTGTAAGTCCAGGGATCGATAAGCGCCCATTCAAACTTGAAATCGATGCTCCCATCACCCAACCCCCGAAAGTAATGAAACCCTGCAAGCCGGCCCAGGGATGTAGGAGGCGAGGTCTCCTTCTCGTGGGGATTGCGTATATCGTCTACACCAAGCTCCGCGTAGAGCTTAAGCCCCTTAAACGGTACTACAACTAAATCGAAACCCATCATAACATTGCTGTAGTTCTCTCCGTAGATGTTGTGCATAAACATGAGGGGGTGAATTTCATTCAACTCCGGGCGCCTGCCGCCGATCACCAGCACATCGGAAATTCCAAGAATGATGCGGTTGAAAAACTTAAACTCGAAGCGGTGCCCTGTTAGAGCCTTGAACTGGTCGGTATTCTCCTTGGAATAGTTTATAGCTCCCGTGTTTCTATACCTATCCTGTACATCCAGTTCCGCTCCCGTTAAAAAACTCTCCAGTCCGGCAAAAAAAAAGGAAGCATTAAAACCCTTGAAAAAACAATCGAGCAGTATCATGTCGTAGTAGGGAGGAGAATCAGAAAAGACAACCGAGCTCCTGTAACCCGGACCCCATTTAAGCTCATCCCTGCCTATAAGAAGGCTTAAGTTTCGATTGCCAAAGGAGAGATATGCCCGTGTGGGGAAATTGAAGTCGAACTCTTGATAAAAGGGAGAACCGATGGGTAGGTTTGTGTAACCCGAAGGCCGGTAAGAGGAGAAAAAATCCCTTCGCAAATCGAGCTCTGCATGAACGACAAAGTTGGGCAGACCGGCGATAATGCCGAGGTTAAAAAGAGGCGTGTATTGCAGGGATTTACGATAGTAGAGATACTGTTCGCGTTCGGGAATCTCCTCGCTTAAAAACTGTAAGCGCAAGTTACCTTCCACTACAGGAGAGAGGGAAATATATCTTTGCTCCTCCCTTTCCAGACGATGGAGGAGCTCGAGGAAGATGCGCTGGTTGTATGGAGAAAGGTGGTTTATCTCCGGTCTAATAGAGCGGAGATAGTAGCAATAGCGATGGTTTGAAAAAGGGCGTGAGTGGAAAGGAGGAGCTTTCCCCAGTTCGATGTAAAACCTGTCCAGTGCCTCTATTTCCGGGCCGTGAAGGATAAAGTGATCTGCAAGCTGGGCATTAAGCGGAGATACCATAGAAAGAACAGCTATAATAGAGAGTGCTAAAATGCGTATCCCTATAAGCCTCTTCACACATTTATTATACCATAGGGAGAGACAACTCACAAGAAAAATTTAAACTCTTTACCTGATCTTGCCATTATTATAAATATCTTTTATACTAAAAATTACAAGGTTTTAATTATGCCTCAATTAATTTTATTGCCGAAGTTTATAGAAGAAAAATTAAATGAAGATGAGAAGCAGCAGACTGTAGTCTTTTTAAACGAGATAATCTCTGATACAAAAAATGATGTTAAAAATGAAGTAATAGCAATTGTAGAGGAAAGGTTCGAGAGAAGACTTTCTGAAGAGCTGTCAAAAATAAAGATGGAGATAAAAGATACAGAGGCAAAGTTAACCGAGAAAATCGCACTTTCGGAGGCAAGACTCAGTGAGAAATTGACAACCTCAGAAACATTGCTGAACGATAAAATCG
>QNBH01000380.1 GCA_003645645.1 Spirochaetota bacterium
ACTGGTATATACACCTGGAAAATCGTTAACATTTGTCCTATGGTACTTCTCCACAGCGCGGATAAGCGTCTTACTCGGTACACACCCGCGGTTGACACAGTTTCCTCCAATCGTACCCATTTCCACAAGAGCAACCAGGAAACCTAGCTCCGCTCCCCGGATGGATGCAGCAAAACCGGCGGAACCACCGCCTATAATCCTCCAATCGTACCTGTCGCCGGCCTTGTTCCTGCTTCGGGGAGCCTCAGAGAGTCCAGCCGAAGGAGAGGCGTCCGATCGTTCTGACAATGTAGATCTCTCTTTTTCACTGGCTTTGCCCGATTTGTCCCTCTCGGGTTTAGAGCCAGCCCCGGATACCGATGCGACTACTCCAGGAGAATCAGGATCATGGAGCCGTACATTGTATCCTGCAGCCTTTACCGTATTGAGAATTGCATCGGTAGATGCTTCCTTGCTCATCCTGACAACGGCCTCTCCCGACCGCCATCCCGGTACATTTACCTCGATTACCCCCTCAACCCTTTCGAGTGCCCTGCGCACATGATCTGCATATTCATTACAGGTCATGCCTTTGATATTAAGCCTGATCGTTTTAATCTCTTTCATAACAACTCTTCTCCTATAATAGTGATAAGTTTTCCATTGGTTCGATGAGTATATACTTTATCAGGAGAACTCGTATTATTCCGGCATCGGAATATCTCCATTCTAGATCTTATACTGTTTTCCAAATGCAACAGGCCAGAATACCTCGTCATTATTGTAATAATAAACCTTTGAGTATACTCCATTTTTGCCAGAAACAGCACAGAGAGCAGCATCTCCTCTTATCAGGTAGCCATTGTAGGGGAAAGTCCCCTCAAACTCCAGTTCGCATAATCAATGTTGAATCCCGAATGTTTCCGTTTCCATTAAAGCAGGTTTCGCGCAAAAACCTTGTTAATGAGCTCTTACTTTGTATAGAGATGTTGAAGAAAGTCCCACATAATGTAATACTTGGGAAAAGGTAGTTATGATTCAAAAGAAAGATGAAAAGAAGCAACATAACATGGCGTGGCACAAATACATCGAGTAGAATGATAGAAGAGCCGGTACAGGTACTGTACTAAATAAACCTGGAGGTTATCATGAAAAGAAAACCCAGCAGAATTTCCCGATTCCTTTTTATCCCTGTTGCCCTATTTCTTAACGTTTTCCCGGTAAAAGCCGACGAAGAGGATTACAGGAAAAAACTTGAGCAGATTGGCAAGGTATTTACCGTAAACGAGTTTTTCATCTCGGTGTGGGAAGGGAAAACGGAGGAAGTCAAGCTCTACCTTGATGGAGGGATGGATGTTAAGGCTTCCGATGATTTGGGGGTAACCGCACTCATGTATGCGGCGACCAGAGGAAACGAGGAAATAGGCAGGCTCCTTATTTCCCGGGGGGCGGAGCCGAATACAAGGGACTCAAGAGGATATACAGCTTTGATGATGGCAGCAGTCAGGGGGCATACCGAATTTATTAAGCTCCTCCTTCGAAACGGTGCCGATCCGGGAAAAGAGGACAATTACGGTCTTACTGCGCTTTACTGGGCTGCCCGAGAAAACATGATAGAAAGTGTCAAAATACTGCTAGAAAATGGAGCCTCTCCACAGGGCAGAAACGAATACGGAGAGCCACTTTTAATAGAAGCAATTGTCTACGGTCAAACCGATATCGTTAAGCTTCTCCTCTCCCACGGGGCGGACCCGGAGGTAAAAGATCAGTTCGGTACTCCTGCTCTGGTTTTAGCGACCCAAATGGAAAACCGTGAAATGGTCGAATCCCTTCTGAAGTGGAATCCGCAACGTTATTTGACCGGATTAGGGAAAAAATAGAAAAATAAATGACCGAAGAGAAAAGAATAATTGGCCGAAAATAATATATCAGTCTTTCGATCTATTATCCGAGAAGTTGTGAAGAATACAATCCCTTAAAGTTTCTTCACTATTTGATGGAGCAGCTCTCAAAGGAAGAATGTCCTCTTTGTGCCCAGAAACATCCGCCGAGGTTTCATTGTCTTGCTCCAAGGAGCTACAGAATAGAGCCGAGTGAAAACGGAGGAGAAGAGACTGCCACTACAAAGGTGGTACGGATTTTCTGCGAAAACAATTACCGCATACGCAAACGGACTGGAGAGGAGAAGCAGTACACTCTAACTATTTTACCCGGATTCCTCATCCCATACTCCACCATTCCTGTAGATCTGGTTCACCAGGCCCTTGATAACTACATCACTAACCCAGGGCTAATGGAGGTGGGAGCGGCGCTGAAGATGAGGTGCCTGAATGCGGCTTCATTCCGATTGTTTTATTCCCGGGTGTGCAGAAGGGTTGAGCAATGGACTACTTTACTTCTTCGATTGGTCTTAAGCCTTGGAGGTAAAATCAAGGAAGCAGATGCAAGCCGGAAGCCAAGCCGAAAGCTTCAAGCTCAATGGGCGTGGTTTCTGCTTCTGGCTTATGAATATCTGCGAGTGTATTCTCGC